>JAQUEY010000057.1 GCA_028684955.1 Eubacteriales bacterium | reverse complement strand
TACCATGACAGGCAGGATGGAAAAATTGTAAACGAAATCTGACTATTTGACAAATGGCAGAATGCATGAAAATTTCCGTCATCTTGCATCACCTTTTCACGCTTTTCCTGGACACTTCGGCAGAGCAGGTTTGTGCACGTTTGCCCTTCACCATCAGGCTTCAGCGGCGGTCGAGGTCGAGGCTGATCCGGCCGTCCTTGATTTCGATGATCCGGTCGGTTTTTTCCGCGATGTGGCGGTCGTGCGTGATGATGATGAAGGTCGTGCGGAAGGTCTTGTTGATTTCGCGCATGATCTCATAGACAGTCTCCGTCGAGTCCGAATCCAGATTGCCGGTCGGCTCGTCGGCCAGGATGATCCTGGGGTTCATGATCAGGGCCCGGGCAATGGCTGTGCGCTGCTGCTGGCCACCGGACATCCGGGTCGCCAGGTTGTTTTTGACGCCGGACAGGCCGACCAGGTCGAGAAGTTCGGTCGCCCGGTCGCGAATAGCCTTGCTGGCAGACCCATATTTGATCAGGTGGGGCATCAGGACATTTTCCAGGGCAGTAAATTCTGGCAGCAGGTAGTGGAACTGGAAAATGAAACCGATCGTCTCATTGCGCACCTCTGCCAGCTGATCGGGCCCCAGCTGGTCCGTACGGCGGCCATTGATCTGGACAATCCCGGATGTCGGCCGGTCCAGCGTGCCCATGATGTTCATCAGGGTCGACTTGCCGCTGCCGGACTGGCCGATGATGCCATTGAACGTCGAGGCAGCAAAGGTCAGGTCTATATCGAACAAGACCTGGGTGGGCACGCTGCCGCCATAGATTTTGTTGATTTTCTCCAGGGCCAGGACGATTTCCGGGGACGCGGACGGGGGTGTGCTGAGGGTTGTCATGCTCTTACCTGTCATATTAGCCATTGCGGATAACCTCGATCGGATCTAGGCGGGCGGATTTCCTGGCCGGCACCAGGGCGGCCAGGGTCGAAGCGACCACAGCCAGGCCAAAGGACAGGAACAGGAAATTGGGATCGATGAACAAAGGAACCACTGGCGAGCCATCGGGGCGAACCGCAAATATGGTGAAACTGTAGGATAGTCCGAGACCAATGATGAGGCCCAAAACGCCACCGATGAGGCCAAGGATCAGGCCCTGGAACAGGAAAATCAGGCTTGACTGGCGAGTCTTGATGCCCATGGCCTTGAGAATGCCGATCTGCTTGGATTTCTGCAGGACCGAGATGGCCAGTACGCTGGCGATGCCCAGCACAACCGAAACGACGACAAAGAACTGGATCATGTAACTGGAGACACTCTGGCCATTGAGACCCGAGAGCAACGAGGCATTCTGGACTTTCCAGTTGGTCAGTTCCAGCTCCGGATCATTGAGGATTGGCGTCAGTTTCTCTGCGATCAGATCGGCTTCAAAAACCTCATCCGGGCCTATCTGGATTTCAATGGCGGTCACGGCATCGCCGGTGGCAAACAGATCCTGGACGGCCTCGAGATTGGCCAGAAACCAGGATTTGTTGACACTCTGGACTTCGAGATCGAAAATGCCCACCAAGGTGAAGGATTTCTTGATGCCACCCAGCACCGTCACTTCGATCAGGTCTCCCGGCTGGACATCCAGCTCTTTGGCCAAGTCCACACCGATCACGGCATGGGAATCTCGCTCCGGCAGACGCCCGACCAGGAGCCGTTCCGAAAACTCATAGACTTGCTCGGCCCGGGCAAAATCAAAGCCGCGCATCAGGATCGAGTTCGACCGGTCACCATCGACGATCAGACCGGGCCGGTCAAGCACGGGGGAGATGGCCGTCAGGCGCGGTTCACGCCGCCGGGCTGCATCCGCAACCGGCTCATACTTTTCGATCAGGCGATCGTCCGCATCGGACACAATCGAGATCTGGGCAGCATTGCCGATGGTGGTGTCGACCAGGCTTTTCTGCAGGCCGGTGATCAGGGAACCAATGAAAATCTGGACCGAAATCCCGATCGCGATGCCGAATGCGATCAGGATGGTCTGGCCCTTGTTGGAGGACAGGAAGCGGACCGCGATTTGAAAGGCTATTCTCATGGGGTCTCCTCCAACAGAGCCTCGATATCCGCAAGCGAACGGACCAGGCAAACGGGACCAAAGCGCTCGAGCTGGCCGGCTTCACCGGAAAAGGCACCCCCGCTGGCCAACAGGCGGACGCCTGGGTACTGGCGCTGGATCTGGCTGAGCAGGTCTTTGGCTTTGAACAAATTGTAGTAATTGACAACATGAAGATCGACGTAGTCCGGCTTGAAATGGCTGATGCCATTCAGAATCGATTCTGCCGGTGTGTTGGCACCGACAAACAAGGTTTCAAATCCGGCCAGCTGGAAAAAATCCGCCCCCATGCGGGCCCCGAGTTCGTGGTATTCTTCGGCAGGCAGGACAATCATCACCCGCTTTTTGGTGACAGTCGTGCGATCCATCGCTGGTCTTCCCTGCTCGCGGGCTTTCTCCTCGGCAACGACAGCCGGATAACAGCACTCGATCACGGTCCGGGTGATTTCACTGCGAACGTGTTCGCGCCAGATCGCATCCGGCAGGCCCAGCTCAGACTCGGACAGTTCGTTGAGGGCCCTGGCCAGGACACCCTGGTACAAATCGACAAGGCCGGTTGTGCCATCGGATACAGCCGTGAGCACCATTTGGACACAAGCGGGCTTGTCCATGTTCGCCAGGGCGGCACGGTACTGGGCGAAAAAATCAGAAGGTGCATCTGTCATCATGTAAATCCTCTCCACTGGTCAGTCTTTCAAGAAGCTGAGAGCGCGATCAGGCCGGCAGCCACCAGAGCGGCTATGGTTGAGCTCATTAAATTCACCCAGTCGTTATTAAGCCATTTCAGGCCATGCTGGAGCGCATTGGAACGGCCTTTTTCTGAGCTTTTTTCAGTCATCTGGCCGTGACGGGCGCTGGTGTAGCGGGCTTGCAAGGTCTCGCCCAGAATGCTGTCAACCGTCGACCCGATCAGTCCGGCCAGAGCAATCACGGCCATGTCGGACAGCAGCGGCAGGCCGCTGGCCGGGTCCCCCAAGTGCAGCAAACCATAGACCAGGGCAATGAACACGCCGCCAGTCAGAGCTGCCAGGGTGCCCAGACGGGTCACGCCGCCAGACAGGCCACGCGCCACGGGTCGGCGCGACAGGATGTAGACCGGCTGGTGATGGCTCAAGACACCCAGCTCCGAGGCCCACGTGTCGGCGTTGCTGGCAGCCAGTGCCGCCACACTGCCAACCAGAAAGGCTGACTGGCCAGTCACAGTGGTCAGGATCCCCATCAGCAAAGCCGGGCCACCATTGGCGATGACCTGGAACGTGTCGCGCGGCCCCTTTTTCTCATGAATCTCTGATTCGATCTGATCCTTGTCCTTCTGGCGGTAATGGGTCAACACCGTCGATCCGGCGAAAAAGGTCAAAAGCAGCACAACCAGCCGTAGTCCGCCAGTCAGGTAAAGTCCGACCGAAAGTCCGCAGGCTGTCAGAGCCGCCAAGCCAGTCAGTGAGTGGCGGCGATAGGCCAGATACGCCACGCCAGCGCTGCCCAGGAGAACCGCACCGGCAACCACGATTTTAAGCACCGTTTCATAGGGGGCTAATTGAGCTCCGATTGTCTGCAGCATCAGGTCATCACCATCCCGTACGCCAGCGCACTGGCCAGAGGAACCGTCAGGTTGTCCAGGCCAAACGGGGTCACCGCTTCAACGAGTGTCGCGACCAAGGCCAGGCCCAGGGCAGCCGGCAGGATCGGGGATGCGCCCTGCCAGGTGATCAGCAAGGCCAGGACGGCAGCAGAAACGACGAACATGGTCAGGTTGCCAGTCAGGCTTTTCCTGGAACCGAACACGCGGTAGGAACCCCAGGGAAAGGCTTTGCCAATGACTGCGGCCAGGCCGTCGCCATAGCCCATGATCAGGATGCCGGCCGCTCCGACCAGCGGGTTTTTGCCGGCACCGAACGTCAGGAGGGAAAGAATCAGGAGGGAAACCGCATAATAGACCGTACCCAGGTCTTCTTTCCCTTCGCCTCGCTCCATGACCTGGAAAATCTGGTAGCGATAAGACAGGGTGTTGATCACGACAAAGCTGGCCGGGACGATGGCCGCCCACACAGGCTGTTCAAAAAAATACATGGCCAGGAACCACCAGTTGCAGACCAGGATGTGGACCGTTTTGCGGCTGGCCTCCTTGCCAAAGCGGGCCAGGAACCGGGCCAGGAAAATGACGGTGAAAATGAAGCCAAATGAAGCTGCGAT
This sequence comes from Eubacteriales bacterium, assembly GCA_028684955.1. Classification (GTDB taxonomy): domain Bacteria; phylum Bacillota; class Clostridia; order Saccharofermentanales; family UBA5734; genus UBA5734. The sequence continues at coordinate 8,716 of JAQUEY010000057.1, read as the reverse complement.
GCCGATCCAGTTTTGCATGTCACACCTCTGTCCGGAGCTTCAAGGTCCAGACGTTCCATCGTGCTTTCAGGTAGAGCCAGTATTTGACCGGGTCCGGAACCACCAGACGGCGAGCCAGGACTTGGTCCGGGTTTCTAATTCCGAGTAAAGTAATATGACTATAGTACAACAGGGCCAGAAGTACGGGCAACCGCGCTTTGGTGTCAAACGATACGAGATTTTGCCGCACGCCCTCATAGCGCTGCAGAGCGTCATGGGCCAGCTCCAGCCAATAGCTTTTCAGCGCCTCTGTCGGTCGCGCCAGACCAAAATCGTCCACCAAGATCCCTCGTGCAGCCAGTTCCTGTGCAGGCAGGTAGATCCGGCCCTGGCGGTAATCCGCGGCCAGGTCCCGGAGAATATTGGACATCTGCATCGCCTGGCCCAAGTCAACGGCCAGCCGGCGATGGACAGCTGTGACCGGGCTGGCTAGAAGAGGCAGGATCATCAATCCCACCGTACCCGCTACCAGGTAGCAATAGTCCCACAGGTCCTGGTTTGTCTTCGGCTGGGCAAAGGTGATGTCGCGGCGCTGGCCCTCGATCATCTCGAAAAAGGGCCCGATCTCCAGCTGGTAGGTCGTAAAAGCCCAGCGCAGCAAGCGCCAGAGCGGCTCATCCGGGATCTTGTCAGCAGCAAAATCATGCAGCCGAGCCTCCAGCTGGTCCAGCTGTGCTGGGTCATGGTCGACATCGATGCTGTCGTCGGCCAGGCGACAAAAGGCGTAGACCGCAAAAACTGCGGCGGCACGGCCGGCCGGCAAGCGTTTGAACGAGCGATAGAAGCTGCCCGAGTGGCGGCGGATGATCGCCTCGCACCAGGCCACATCCGGGAGCAGTTCGACTGGAACGTGCGCCTCAGCCATCACGGCTGCTGGTCGCGCAGGACCTCCTGCGCGGCAATCTGGGCAGACATCAGGACGATCGGGACACCCGCTCCAGGATGATTGCTGCTGCCAGCAAAATAGAGGTTGTCATAGCGCACAGCCTTGGGCTGGGGCCGGAACGAATTGGACTGCAGCAGTGTCGGGCGCAAACCAAAGGTCGCACCGAAAAACGCATTGAAATCCATTTCAAAATCGAGCGGGGTGTAGACTTTTTCCCGGATGATGTGGCGCTCGAAATCCTGGAGCGGCAAAATGCGGCGGATCTTTTCATATGCCTTGGCACGGTAGCTCGCACTGGCTGCCTCGTCTTTCCAGTCGATCGCCGGTCCATCCTTGAGGTTGGGCACCGGTGTCAGGACATAGAGGCCCAGCTGGCCCTGTGGGGCCAGGCTTTCATCGAGCAGTGCCGGGGCATAGACATACACCGAGGGGTCGGTCGGGAAACGGCCATCGAAAATGTCGGCGATGTTGCCGGCGAAGTCCTCGGCAAAAGCCAGGTTGTGGACATTGAGTCCGGGGAAGTCGCGGCTGTCGAGGGCAATGTACTGCATGAAACACGAGCAGGCGTACTCATATTTTTCGACCTGGGAGGGACGATAACGACCCTGGCGGAAATCCGCCGGGAGGAGCTGCTTCATGGCATAGGGGAAATCCGCCGTGGAGAGAACACTATCGGCCGGTTGGAACTGGCCGTTGACCAGAAGGCCTGTGGCTTTGCGTCCCTCCAGGACGATTTTCTCCACCGGTGCATGGAAGTGGATGACTCCGCCAAGCTCGGCGAACAGGCGCTCGAGGGCCGTGACATAGCCGCGCATGCCGCCCTTGATGAACCAGACGCCATAGATCAGCTCGACCATCGGGATGATGGTGTAGATCGACGGGCCATTGTAGGGCGAAACACCGATGTAGAGCGTCTGGAAGCTTAAAAGCTCGCGCAGTTTCTCGCTGTCGACATACTCGGAAATCATGGCATAGGCATTGTTGAAGGTCTTGAGCTTGAGACCGGCCGAAAGGGTCGTTGGATTGAGGAGGTCCGACCAGGTCCTGAACCCTTTGCTGATGAAATGATCCTTGGCAATCAGGTAGCGTTCATAGATGTCGCCAAGATAGCGCAGATAGCCCTGGGCGTCATTTTCACTGATGCGCTCCAGCTCGGAAATCAGGCGGGTCAGCTCGGATGTGGCTTCATGGACCGAGCCATCAGCGAAATAGACCTTGTAGATCGGATCGAGCTGGACCATCTGGAAATAGTCGTCTGGATTTTTGCCGCAGAACTCGAACACGTCGCGGTACATCTGCGGCATCATCAGGATCGTCGGTCCGAGATCGAACTGGAAACCATCAAATTCGACCACACCCATGCGGCCGCCGGCCCGTTCGTTCTTCTCGTAAATCTCGACGGAAAACCCCTGCTGCTGCAGACGGATCGCGCTTGCAAGGCCGCTGACCCCGGCACCGACGACCAGAATCTTTTTCTTAGTCTGAGCTGTCATGAGACTGATCCTCCACGGTGTCCTTGTCCAGTCTTTTCTTGCGCAGGGTGACGGGGGCTGTGCCGAATAAAATCCCTTCCTCGGTCGCTTCCCGCTCCATGATCATCAGTTCACGGGCAATCGTGGTGACGTTGCGCAGGACCGTCGGATCCTGGATGTCCGGGACAGGCCGGCCCGTGATTTTCCTGTGGTGGCTGTAGTTTTTCCACAGGCTGCCGGTGATGCGTTTCAGCGTGGAAGGGCGACGCAGCACATCGCCGACTTCACGGCGGAACTTTTCCGCAACCTCCGGCTCGAGGCGGCCTTTCAAAGCAGCCAGATAGCGCCCTTGCTCGCGCGCCCAGGGGTCGTCGAGTTCCTGGCAGAGGAATTTGAGCCGGTACCAGGCCTCATACAGGTCGCCTCTGGTTGTGAGCGGGACTTCCTGCAGCCAGAGGTAGGCCAGCATGCGGCGGCGCCAGTCCCACCATTTCAGCGGACTTTGCATCTCCAGGGCTGGAACCAGGAAGAAGCCCTCGTCATCGAGCAAGGCCCCGAAAACGCCCGGTGGCTTGCCCCGGCTTTGTTTGCGCAAGGTGGTCCGGTAAACGCCACAGGAAGGGCTGCCATCCATATAGATGAAAACCTTAGCCCCGGCCCGGCGCAACGTGGCAAGACTCTCCCGGGCAGCGGCGAGCATGACCTCGGTGACATCCTGGCCATTGCGGCTGACAATCTTGCCCTCCCCTTTCCAGATCGCGCGGCCGTCCTGCCCGACCAGATGGATAGGATCGCGTGGCACGCCCAGTCCAGCGGCTGTTTCCGGGCAGACCGGACACCAGCGGAAATCGCCTTTTTCGCGGCCGATCGCCTTGATGAAATCCATGCTGCGCCCATTGTAGCGCACGGGCGCATTGAAGCCACAGGCACTGATCCCGATGACCGGTTTCTCTTTGAGTGTGACAGGTCCCTTATCCATTTGCCCTGTACCATCCTTTCCGGATATAGTCGTCGACAGAAAATTTCCTGCGACAGCCATCGAACGTCATGGTCCGGATCGTGCCGAAAACCGGCCGTTCACCCCAGGGCCGGTCATGCACGCCACCGATCGACCAGGCGACGCCCACATAGCCATTGGGGTCACGGCCGTCAATCGCCAGGCCGTCATTGAGGGCGAGCGCAATCTGCTGGGCCTGTTCCGGCGACGCACACCATTCGAGCAATTTCTTGGCCCAGTACATGCGCAGATAGCCCGGCATCTGGCCGGTGTCGCGCAGCTCGAGCTGAGCCGTGTTCCAGAGCGGGTCATGGGTCTGGCCATTTTCCAGCTGGCTGTCGCTGTAACGATATGCCCGTGGGTCGGCGCGATGGCGCTCGAGCGTCTGGCGAGCCCAGGCGGGAAAGCCGTTCCAATTGTCGTAATCAGGATTGTAAAAGCAGAAATTGTCCGACAACTCGCGCCGGACAATGAGCTCCTCGAGAAATGAAGCAACGGGAGATGCCAGCGCAGGGTCAGACTGGGCTGCTGTCTGGGCAGCCAGCGCGACCCGCTGGGCTGAAATCTGGCCAAAATGCAGGTAGGGCGACAAGCGCGAGGAGACCGGCAGATTGGGGTCGTTACGCCGGTCAAAATCTTTCAGGGATTCTGCTATAAACTGTGCCAGGCGCCGCTTCGCCGCCGCTGGACCCGGCGGGGGCAAAACCTGGCGGCGGCCATCGGGGGCGGTCTGCAAAGCGAGGTCAGCCATCGCGTCATGGATGGCCTTGAGTGCGCCTGGCCCTGAAATAGTCTGCAGAAGTTCTGCTGGCAGATCGAAGGGATGTCGGACCAAAGCCGGGATATCGGTCAGCCAGGCTGGCAGCTGGCGCTGGATTTTCGGCCGGATCGTGCGGGCTGCGTACTCGAGCTTGTCCGAGGCTAGCCAGCAGGGGATGATGTTATGGGCATCGGTTTCCCACACAGAAAGGCCCATCTGGTCGGCGGCAGCAGCCAGATCACGCCGCCATTGGCGCGGCAGGCGCAAGGGTGAAAAATCTGCCACAACCAGACCAGCTTGGACGGTTTGAGCAACGGCCAGGACCTCACGGGACGGATCACCACGGCGCACGATGAAGGGGATATTAAAATCTTGCAACTCGCGCGCTGTTTCAGATAGGCCTTCGAGCATGAAACTGAAATGTTCCGGCCGGGCGCCGAGAAAAGCATCCTGCAAACAAAAAACCACCAGCAGCGGCTGGCCAGAGCGGAAGGCTTCCTGCTGGGCAGTGAACACGGCCCAATTGTCAGCAGCGCGCTGGTCACGGTTCATCCAGTACAGGACCGGACCCGGACGCACGGGGCGATGATTGAGGGGGCGACTTCTGTCGAGCATGGTGTCACTCCTGACCGGTAGGCAATTTGGAATCATTCTTAAGGATCAGGAGAATTGTATCATAGGTGAACGAATGTGATCTAGCGTTTCCGGGTTGAAAATGCCTGGTCTGCAGAACTTGCTGTGACCCCCCCTGAAAAGGGCATGGACCTTGGTCCGGGATCTTTTTCCAGCAGCAGGCGGATCTCTGCGGCCGGCAAGGGGCGCGACAAGTAATACCCTTGGGCAAAGTCACAGCCGATGGCTTTGAGCATCAGCAATTGTTCTACCGTCTCGACACCTTCTGCGACCACTTCCAGCCCCAGCTGATGAGCCAAGGTGACAATGGACTGGTAAATCGTCCGGTGGTTATGATCTCCGATGATGTCCCGGAGAAATGACCGGTCAATCTTGATCCGGTCGATCGGCAATTTGCGCAGATAGGTCAGGGATGAGTAGCCGGTGCCGAAATCATCCAGCGCGATGGAAAAACCGAGTTCTTTCAGGCGACCGAGCACCGCTATGGTCTGCTCAAAATTGCTCACAGCCGCTGTCTCGGTAATTTCTATCTCGATTCCCTGCCAGGTCCGGCCACTTTGGCGCGCCAGCCTTTCAAAGAGTGGGATGACCTGGCCATCGGACAGCAGATTGCCGGACAAATTGATGGAAATGTCCACCAGCCGGACGCCCTGGCTGAGCCACGTTTGCCGTTGGGCATAGACTTCCCGGACCACCCAGTCGCTGATCGCCGCAATCTGACCTGTCGATTCCGAGAAGGGGATGAATTCCATGGGCGGATAAAAGCCACCGGCCTGGTCGGGCCAGCGGATCAAAGCCTCCAGACCGATGATCGAGTCCGTCACCAGGTCAACCAGAGGCTGGTAGTGCAATTTGAATTGGCCATGGTTGATCGCCTGCTGCAAATTGTTATACAAACGGATGTTTTTCCACGAGGATTCACGCATCCAGCTGTCAAAGAACATCCAGCTGTTGCAGCCTTTCGCTTTGGCATGGGACAAGGCCGCGTGGGCACTTTGCATCAGCCCGATCATGTCTTCGCCATGATCGGGATAGACAGCGATACCTGCACTGACCGTGATAAACAAGGACTGGCCTTCCAGACGCCATGGCCTGCTGAAACACTCGAAAATCTGGTCGATGGTCGCCGCGATTTGGGCACGGTCCGGGACATGGGTCAAAACCAGGGCAAATTCGTCGCCATTCAGGCGATAGGTGCGGATACCTGGTTGCTCAAGGGATTTCAGCAAACCGGCCAGATCCACGAGCAACGTGTCTGCCGCTGCCATACCCAAGGTTTCATTGATTTGTTTGAAATTGTCCACATCCAGGTGGATGCAGGTCAGTTGACGGGCACGCCCTTGTGAAGCCTCGATCAATCGGGCTCCATCTTCTACAAGCCGCGCCCGGTTGGGCAGGCCTGTCATAGGGTCTTCATACGCCAGGCGATGCAGTTTCTGCTTTTCCATGCGCAAATTTTCACTCAGACCAGCCTGCTCGGATTGTTGCCGCCTCAGGCTCAGCTCGATGATCTTGAGGTTGTTCACGGTTCGGGCCAGTTTGGCATTCTCCTTGAGAATTGTTTCATCTGATAAACGGATCTGCTGCAACTTATGTTGCAGGATCAAGTAGAAAATGCTGCCGGAAACCAGGATGAACACGCCACTCTTGACGTACTGGATCGCCTGGTAAACCGATGCGGCAACGTCCAGACCGTTCAATATCAGGTCACTGAACAAAACCCAGAACAAGCTGGCGGCGATATAGACCGAGACAATCCGCCACGCATCGCGGCCAGGCTCAACGATCCGACGCTCCTTTTGATGAGCGAAGGCGTTCAGATCTTCATCTGGCGTGGTAAAAGGCATGATCACACTTCACTTCCTGCCAGTCGGGCTGGATTTCGAACCGGTAAGGAGTAACGGTGCAATCTGGTCCAGAGGTGCTTGCAGGTCGACTCCCCCCAGATCAAAGGCAACTTTGGGCATGCCATAGACGATACAGCTGTCTTCATCCTGGCCAATGGTGATCGCACCCTGCTTTTTCAAGGCGAGCAAGCCCTTGGCGCCGTCATAACCCATGCCTGTGAGCAGCACAGCCAGGATGGAAAGATTCGGCAGCCTGCTGGCCGACTCGAACAGGACATCCACAGCCGGGCAATGACCGTTGATCCGTTCACCCTTCTGGCTGGAAACAACAAGTTCCCGGCCTTTGCGCAGAATGCTCAGGTGATGTTCACCCGCGGCCAGAATGACGCAGCCACGCCGCAATACCTGGCCATCGACTGCTTCGCTCACCTCGAGGCGGCACGACTTGTCCAGGCGCTCTGCAAACAGCTTGGTGAACAACGGCATCATATGCTGGACAATCAGGATCGGTGGCAAATCACCAGGCAAGTGTGAAAGGATCTTGCTGATGGCTTCTGTGCCCCCCGTGGAAGCACCGATCACGATCAGCTCGACCGGCCGTTCAGCCTTCAATTTTTCCTGCATGAGCTCTTGAAGGCGCACTCTCAGCTTCGCAGCTACTGGATCGCTCTGGGAATCTGCAGATGACGATGGACAAGGCAGGACCGGGCGGGTGGCTGGTCCGACTTTGGCGGTGGAGGCAATTTTCACTTTCAGGACCAGTTCGCGCGCGAGGTTGTCAAGGCCACCCGTGCCAGCGGCTGGTTTGCTGATGAAATCGACGGCCCCTTCACGTATGGCATCAAATGCCCGCTGGCTGACAGAGCTGACCACAAGCACCGGCAGTGGGCACTGGGCCATCAGGCGCCGTAGAAAATCGATCCCATTCATGCGCGGCATTTCTATGTCGAGTGTCAAGACATCCGGCTGGAGGGATTCGATCAGGTCGTTGGCCTGGAAAACGTCCGCAGCCACGCCCACCACTTCGAGTGCCGGATCCTGGTCCAGCACCCGCCTCAGACTTTCCCGGAACACCAGCGAGTCGTCGATGACCAGGACCTTGATGGGTTTTTTCATGGCACGAGTGGCTCCTTTAGCAGGGTTTCTGGTAGACAGCCGGGCGGATGTAGCGCCAGCGGGAATCCTGGCGATTGATCGACTCGGTATGGCCGATGAACAAGTAGCCACCCGGCTCTGTCCAGTCATAAAACCGGTCGACCAAGTCATTCTTGGTCTTGGGATCGAAATAGATCATGACATTGCGGCAAAAGATCACATGAAAGCGGTTGCGGAACGGGAACTCGTCATGAATCAGGTTCAGGGAACGGTAGATCACCTCATCCCGCAACTGGGGTGTAATTTCAAACTGGTCACCTTCGAGCTTTTTGAAATATTGGCTCTTGTACCGGGCTGGCAATTCTTCCAGGGCACTGGCCGGATAGCGCCCGGCCCGGGCTGTTTCCAGCACGCGGGCTGAGATGTCCGTAGCCAGGATCCGCTTGTCCCACAAGCTGGCGGCCAGGCCGAAATGCTGGGCCAGGACCATGGCGATCGAATACGGTTCTTCACCCGAGGAACAGCCGGCGCTCCAGATCCGGATATCGCGGTTGGCGATCGATTGTTCCAGCTGCGGCAAAACGGTCCGGGCCAGGAAATCGAAATGGGCTGATTCCCGGAAGAAATAGGTGTGGTTGGTCGTCAGACGCTCGATCAGACGCGGCCATTCCTTGCCTGAGGTATCGTTGTAGGCGTAATCCAGGAACTCGGAAAAACTTGCAAATCCGGCTTCGAGGATATAGTGGCCCAAACGCCCTTCGACCAGTTTGTGCTTGGCTTCCAGATTGATCCCGAAATTGAGCCGTATGAATCGGGTGAACTCCACAAGTTCAGCGTGCCCAATTTCCAGCATGGTCATGCTCCTTCAAACTTAGTATTTGCCGAATTCGATGTCGTTGAGGTTGATCTTCATCTTCGGGCGCTGTCCAGCGGCAGGCTGTGTCTGGCCGGCAGTCGGAGCTGCATGCTTTTTCAGGTGCAGGTCTA
>JAQUEY010000231.1 GCA_028684955.1 Eubacteriales bacterium | reverse complement strand
GAGGCGGCAAATCACGAAGTCCGGCTGGATGTCGTAGTATTTTGCCTCTTTGAGTCCATTCGAGCGGTTGGGAGTTGGCATGGAAATCACCTCAATTCCGACTGTCGGGGACGTTTTCCCCCTGCCTAGCCCTGCCCTGCCTGGTCACTGCATGGCTCTGTCCGGGCGGTTCATTCGTAACGGGTCACGCGGAAACGTTCGATGGTATACGGCTCATCCGCAGCGATGCCTGCTTTGCGGCACGCGATCTCCAGCTGGTCAGCAATGGTGTCGACACCATCCAGGTCGGGCAGCAACAGTCCGGTGCGGCCACGATGCCGGACGATGACGCCGAAACTGCGCGGGTCGAGCTGGTTCTTGTCGATGACGGGCTCGGCCTTTTCGAGGATGTCGACGCTGATCTCGAGGTCGGTCAGCTCGGCGGCTTGGACAGGGTCGAAGCGCGGGTCATGGATTGCCGCGCTGATCGCATTCTGGATGATTTCGGTGATAACGCTGGCGGTGGTGGGGCCGGTGGTGCCGATGCAGCCGCGCAACTGGCCGTGCTTGTGCAGGGAGACGAAAACACCGGCGCGCTTGTCGGCCCAAGGTGTAAGATCGAGGCCAGGTTCGAGCTGGGCCAGGTCTTCTGGGGTGAGGGTGTGGTGATGGCGCAGGTACCTGTCCAAGGTGCGGCGGGCAACGATGACCGGGATGGGCATAGCGCGGTGGGGCTGGCCGCCTTTTCCCAGGTGGGCAATGAGCGACGGTGGATCGAGCGGCTGTTCTGCCGGACCAGTCGGTGTGAAGCGTGCGACGCCGTAGCCAATGCCATAGGGTGCCTCGTAATGGTAAATGTGGGTTTCCACCGTTCGATCAGAGAGGGCTCCGCACAGGGCAATCAGGGAGCGGTAGCCGCATTCAGCGGCACGGTCGCGCAGGCGGCTGTCGATCTGAAGGATCTGGCCCAAGTCACCTGAACCAATCGCGGCCATGAGCGCACTGTCGAACTGGGCACCTTCGGGACAGCTACCGTAGGGGCTGTTGTCATTGGCTTTGTGGGACAGATCGCCGCTGGCAACAAGCACGACGCGTCGACCGGTGAGCACGGCAGCGCGGGCGATGGCTTGGCCGAGGCGGAAAATGTCGTCGGCAGGCAGATCCGAACTGGCAAGTGCGACCAGGTGAACGCCGGGTGTCTGGGTGGTCAGATAATAAAGCGGGACGAGGACTCCATGGTCGAGTGAGCCGTCCAGGCCGTGGCGGTGCATGTCGCGGGCAGGCAAATACCCGCCGGGCAGTCCTTGTGAGGCGAGCTCGGCAAGGATTGCATCGGCCAGTTCGGAATCCGCTGGCCAAGCCTGGTGGCTCTCCGGATGGCCGAATTGGGCAAAACTGCCGGACAGACGGTCGCCGCTGTAGAAATAGATGAAGTCGCCAAACATCGGGGCGTGGGGGGACAAGATAACGATCGCCTCCGGCTGGAGGGCGGCCAGATCGGTGGCTGCCTGCTGCAAGGCCGCAACGGTGTGTTCAGCTTCGCGGCTGCCCTGGCCGACGGCCGGGATGATGATCGGCGGATGTGGAGCGAGGAAAGCAGCAAGAATGCCTGCCGGATTGTTCGCGTCAGATACGCCCGTCTGGGGCTGTTTTTCAGTCGTGGACATCGGAAATCACCGGAGCTTTCACGGGCAACTGGCCAACCATCCATGACCAGATGCGAAATCAAGTGAAATGGCTGGCCTTCCCCGCAAACATGACGAGCGTGTGAAAAAGGCCGCGGCAATTTTTCCTGCATGTGCTCGTTTGAGCCTGCTTCTTGATTTCATTATACCAAAAGGAAAAACCTGGCAGTCTACACGTCTGCCAGGTTTGTGAAAATAAAAGATCCGCTCCGAGTCTGCGCGGATAGCGTGTCTCAGTTGAGCACGTAGCGTTCAATCGCCGCGGCGGCACCGTTTTCCAGATTGGTCGGAGCAATCCAGTCGGCGTGGACTTTGACATGATCAGGGGCATTGCCCATGGCAACGCTGACGCCACCGAGCTGGAGCATGCCGATGTCGTTTTCGCTGTCGCCGATCAGCAGGACTTTTTCAATGTCGATGCCCAGATGCTGGCAAATCAGGTTGACGGCATGGGCTTTGTCGACCGTTTCCGGGATAATCTCGATGCCACGCGGCATGGACTGGAGGCAGCGCACGCCTGGGATCTGGTTGGTGTATTGTCTGATCAGATCAAGGTGGTCGAGGTTCTGGGTGGTGATGTAGAATTTGTTGATCTCCTGGCCCGTCTGCTGGAGAAAAGGGATGAGATCCGGGACCACTTTCTGGGTCGCGTTGTACATGGCGACGTAGGCTGGACCCGCACCGCTCAGATGGATGCTGCGCAGGGTCTTTTCGGAGCAGATGGGCTGGTTGTTGCCATAAGCGTGGAAAAAGACATCTTCAAAAGATTCGAGAAGTCTGATGATGGTCAGGACGGTCGGGCGTGGGATCAGTGCGTGGCTGAGCGGCAGCTGGTTGATGTGGTCAAAGACGAACGCACCGTTCATGGTGATGCTGTAGTCCTCAGCGCCGATGGCTGCCTGGGCCTCGACTGCTTCGACCAGGGTGCGGCCCGTGGCGATGATGGCTGGGACGCCTTTGGCGCGTGCCAGGCGGAATGCGAGGCTGACCGGATCGGGAATGCGGTTTTCTTCGTCGAGCACGGTGCCGTCAAGGTCGGTCACGATCAGTTCAATGGGCATGCCAAAATTCCTCCGTTTTGTTCACGGTTTAATGATACCGTCTGGCGCAATTTTCGACAATTCGGCAACTCACCAAAAAGAAAGTGCCAGACAGCCTGTGTGGTTGGCTGTCTGGCACTAAAGCGGGTTTCTTTGGTTGCTTTTGACGCAAACCGGATGTCGATCAACGGTCAATCATCGTCTTCTTCATCGTCATCGTCATCATCGTCATCATCATCGTCGTCACGGTCGTCGTCGTCATCGCCGTCGTGATCGTCATCGTCTTCCTGATAGGCCGTTTCACTGTCGATTTCCAGGATCGTGCCATTGACAGCGTGAATTTCAACTTCATATCCCGTATTGCCGCTGACAAAATAAAGTTCATAGACGGGTGGGTAG
>JAQUEY010000230.1 GCA_028684955.1 Eubacteriales bacterium | reverse complement strand
AACGAGCCTGTGTCCACGGATATAGGAAAATCCCAGGCGCAGGTCATGCCAGTAGCTGAGGGTTTGCTTTTCCAAGGCTTTGGCGTGGGGCGCAACTTTCAGTGTAACCAGGAACAAGACGGCCAGGATGCAAGTCACAACATCGATCAGGAAAATGAACTCGATCGCCCAGAGACTCATCAGGGCGCCGCTGACAATGGGGGAGACCAGAGCGATGGCTGACTGGAAACTTGCCAGAAGGCCATTGGCCCGCATGAGCTTGCCTTCTGGCACGATCTGGGGCAGGAACGCGCTGACAGCAGGGCTCTGGATCGCCGTGCCGATAGACCGGATGGCGGAAATCAAAAACAGCATCCAGACGCCATGATAACCAAGCCGGAAAACAATGACCAAAACCAAGGTAGCCAGAGCGATCCCCAGGTCCGACAGCATGATCAGGTGCTTGCGGTTGAACCGGTCAGCCCAGACCCCGGCAAAGGGTGACAGGAAGAAAGTCGGCAGGAAACCAAAGATGATGGACAACGCCATCATCAGGCCGGAGTTGGTTTCCAGCGTGATGTACCAGAGGATCGCATACTGGACCAATGACGAGCCAAATAATGAGATCGCCTGGCTGGCGATGAAGACAGCAAACAGTCTCTGCCAGACAGAACGATTCTCAGGCAATTTTCCCGGACTTTTTGTGTCAGTCATCGGCTTCGAGCTGGGCGGACAGATCATCCGGCCAGCGCCGTCCAGCCGCTTTCAGGCTGGCCTGCAGCTGATCGGAATCCCTCGCCCCGATGACGGCATAGGTGGGGATGGGCTGAGCCAGCAAATAACCCAGGACCACTTCGTGCACGGGCAGATCCAACTCACCGGCCAACTGGTGCAGACGGGCATAGCGGCGGTCGTTTTTGGGGCTGTCGTACAATTTGAGCAGAGCCGGGCTGATCTTGGCCTTGCCCTGACGCTCCAGCTTATCGAAATAGCCATTGGCCTGGGATGAATAGGCGACAGCAGCCAGCCCGTAGTCGCGGTGCAAAGCCAAGCTGTCTGCATCCATGGCGACCATGGTCGGGTCCGGGAATCCGGCCGGAGAGGCCTCGGCCAGGCTCCACATCAGCTGGTTGGCGACGAAGCTATGCCAGCCCCGGGCCTTTGCGACCATCAGAGCCTCCCGGATCCGGGCGGGTTTCCAGTTGGAGCAGCCAAAGTAGCGGATTTTCCCAGCCTTGACGAAATCATTCAGATAACCCAGGATCTCTTCGACGCTGACTCGCTCATCATCACGATGCAGGTAGTACAGGTCGATGTAGTCGGTGCGCAGGGCACTAAGGCTCTGGTGCAGGTCGACAGCCACCTCGTCACGGCCCAGGCGTGGCACGTTCAGCGCTTCCCAGGCCGGATGGGCTCCTTTGGTGGCCAGGACGATCTGGTGCCGATTGCGCCGGGCCTGCATCCAGTTGCCGATGTAGAGTTCACTGTGGTTCAGGCTTGGATCCAGCCAACGACCATAGATATTCGCTGTGTCGATGAAATTGCCACCTGCTTCGGTATACAGGTCCAGCTGGTCAAAGGCAAAATCCTGGGCGTTGACTTCGCTCAGGGAGTTGCCGCCAAAACTGATGACGGAGGCATTGAGCTCCGTGCCAGGCATGAGTCGATAATGCATGGGTGACCTCCTCGATTCTTGAAAATCTGGTTCCATTATACCTTCCAGTTCGCCTGTGCTAAAATAGCTCCGTTACGAAATCCCGCGGACGCCGGTGCTTTGACACTGGCAACGCGGCACGGGTGTGATGCAACTGAACGGATGGCAAGCATGGACAAAAAACTGCTCGTTTACGATCTGGAACAAATGCCGTATGGGGATGCGCTGGCCATCCAGCGTTATGTCCTGGACAGACGCCAGCAGGACTTGGTCGACGATACCCTCCTGCTGGTTGAGCACCCCGCGGTTCTCACCCTTGGGACACGAGGTGATTACGCCAACATCTATTTACCGAAAGAGGCGCTCGCCGAGCAGGGTGTCACGATTTATGAAGTTGAACGCGGCGGAGACGTCACCTACCATGGCCCAGGCCAGATTGTCGGATATCCGATCATCGCTTTGCAGGATTTTCCCGGCAGCATCCGCGGATACATCACTGCCATCGCAACAGCCCTGATTGAGTTGCTCAAGGATGAGTTCGGCATTGTCGCTGAACAACGTTTCGACAAATATTCTGGTGTCTGGGTCGGCGAGAACAAGATCGTGGCCATGGGTGTCGCTGTCAAACGCGGGGTCACGATGCACGGCTTTGCCTTCAACGTCAACACCAACCTGGCCCATTTCGATTGGATCAATCCCTGTGGTCTCTCCAAAGGGGTCACATCTGTGGAACGCGAGACTGGTCGACCTGCAGATTATGCCAGGGTCAAAGGACTGGTCGTCCAGTACCTGTCCCGCCACTTCGACCGTCAGCCAGAAGTAAAGCCCATCAGCGAGCTGGTTGCCCAGCTGGCCCAATCAACGGAGGTAACCCCATGACTTCATCAACCCAGCCGGCAGGAAAGCCGCGTAAACCGGACTGGTTCAAAGTCCAGGCCAATGCCGGGGAAGCCAATGAGGCAGTCATCCGCCTGATCCGGTCGCTCAATCTGCATACGGTGTGTGAAGAAGCCAATTGCCCCAATGCAGGGGAGTGTTTCAGCAACAAAACCGCAACGTTTATGCTCCTGGGCAGCCAGTGCACGCGCAATTGCACGTTCTGTGCCGTGGGCAAGGGATTACCGGAAGCCCCAGACCCGGAAGAACCAGACCGCCTGGCCCAAGCCATCGCCCAGCTTGGGCTCCGGCATGTCGTGCTGACCACCGTCACCCGGGATGATCTGCCGGACGGAGGAGCCGCCCATTTCGTCGCGGTCATCGCGGCCATCCGGGACCGGATCCCGGACAACACGCCGGCCATCGAAGTCCTGATCTCGGATTTACAGGGGAATTGGGATGCCCTGCGGCTGATCATCGCCGCCCGGCCCCAAGTCATCAACCACAATGTCGAAACGGTGCCGCGCCTCTATCCGGAAGTCCGGCCAGAGGCTGACTTTGCCCGTTCGATCGAGCTCCTGCGCCGCGTCAAAGAA
>JAQUEY010000229.1 GCA_028684955.1 Eubacteriales bacterium | reverse complement strand
AAGGCAAAAATTCTCGCATCAGTCTGGCCGAGAAATGCTTTGACCTGATCCATCCCTGTCGCCTTGCTAAAGCCCTTGGGGATGACCTCGCCATGGTCTTCGCGATGGACGATCAGGTCAAACTGGTCTCTGAGAAGAGGCTCTACCAGGTCAAATCGGCTGTGCCGGTTGATCAGGTAGCTGAACTTGTTGACCCGAAGGGGGGTGGCCGTGCGAAAATCTGCAAACAGGCCTGGCCAGCCGGGATATTCAGCCAGGAATTTGCGGTAGAAGGCAGGATGGGTGACAGAGTCAAGATAGACATGGTCAGGGCCTTCCAGCCAGAAATCGATCCGGTTTTCAATCATCAGGTGGATGATCGCCCTGAGCTGGTCCTCCGGGATCAGGATATTTTCCAGAGTCTGGCTGCCCACGGTGATGTGGGTACCGCAGGAGGCAACGATGCCGTCAAAGCCGATGGACTGGATCTCTTCGCTGACCATGGCCATGCAACGGCCGGTATTGATAAAGGCCAAGTGTCCGTTTGCCCGCAGCTGGGCAATGGCCTGGACAGCCGACTCGGGCGCCTGCTGCTGACGATCCAGCAGGGTGCCGTCAATATCAAAAAAGACCAGAGCTTTTCGGGTTTCCATGGGTTCTTGCACCTCTTCACACCTCATATAGACACGATACAGGCCGTTTGTCCTGTGCACAGGATACAGTCTTCGGTGACATACTCCCACCACTTTAAGAAGTGGGAGCTTCTCGTTCGAGCAGCCTAACGGCTGCAGCATCCGCGAGCTAACCCCGTGTGCCCCACGGTTTGGAAATATGAGCTACGCCAGTAGCAGGCGCATGCCCTCTCTCCTGATATTGATACTGGCATTGTAATCCCGGTTGATCACTGCACCACATGCCTCACAGTGATAGGTGCGTTCTGATAAGACCAAAGTCTTTTTCACTTCGCCACAGCTGCTGCACATTTTTGAACTGGGATACCATTTGTCGATTTTGATCAGCTGCTTGCCCTGTTCCTTCAACTTGTAATCAAGCATACTCACGAATGTACCGAAGGCAGTGTCCGACACACTCTTGCCAAAATTCAGAGCCTGTGACATCCCTTTCATGTTCAAATCTTCGATGCACACTGCGTCGACCGCATTGGTTATCTGCCGCGACTGCTTGTGCAGAAAATCTTTTCGCTGGTTTGTCACTTTCTCATGGATTTGAGCCACTTTGAGCCGCTGTTTGCTTCTGTTCTTGCTTCCCTTCTGACAATGGGAGAGCTTGCGTTGTTCTCTTTTCAGTTGATCAAGTGACTGCCGATAATATCTCGGATAGGCCGCTGTTTCGCCATCTGATGAGATATACAGTTCCTGCATCGAATAATCAAGGCCGACAAAAGTCTCCGGCTTTATCGATTCAACATGGCTCTCGTATGCATACAGAATACTGGCATAATAGGCTCCGCTTGGCGTCTGACTGACCGTCACAGACTTCAGCCTGTAATCAGCGGGAATCTCCCGATGCTGTTTGATCTTTACGGCCTTTAGTTTGGGCAGAATGATCGAACCCTTTTCCAATCGGATATTGTTGTTGACCCAGTTGGTCATATAACTTTTTCGATGACTCTTTTTGGATTTGAATTGGGGGAACCCGGCTGCCTGCTCGCGAAAGAAATGTTGATAGGCCTTGTTCAAGTTAAGCTGGGCATTGGCCAGGGCCAGGCTGTCCACTTCCCTGAGCCATTCAAATTCTTTCTTATACTGAGCAGGCGTATTGCTCAGGCTTTCACCGGTTTCTTCATAGTGCCTGATCCGATCGGCCAGCATTCGGTTATAGACAAACCTGACACACCCGAAAGTCCTGGCGATCTGGGTTTGCTGAAACGCATTGGGGTAGATTCTGAACTTGAATGCCTTGTTCAATGTCTTTCCCCCTGCGTTTCAATGTATTGCCGGATGACTTCGATCGGCGCACCGCCGGTCGTCAGCAAGCAATAACTTCGGGACCAGAAATACTCTTGCCAAAGCTTACTGCGGATCTCAGGAAACTCCTTTTTCAGCAACCTTGAACTGGCACTTTTATAGGCATTGATAAATTTGGATAGTTCGCTGTGGGGCTGGGCTTTGAACAGGATATGGACATGATCGTGGTCGTGATTCCACTCCAGAAGCGTCATCTTGTAACTGGGAGCTATGTACTCAAAAATCTCTCTGGCCCGTAAGGACACAGCGTCATCAAGCACATTCCTTCTGTATTTGATGACAAGAACCAGGTGATAATATAATAGAAACACTGAATGGTTATTATCGTCTAACTGCATTGTAATAACCTCATATGTGCTTTTACTACTGAATATATTATACCCCTTTGGAGCTGCCCTATCTACCGAACTTGCAGTGAATCCGACTATTGATTATTGCTATTCAGACTATTGATTTTGACTGCCAATTCATCCCCCACCTTCACGCTCGCTTTGCGAGTAAGCGGAAGTTTAGAGGAGGGGATCTTCTCGGCTTTTAGAGGTTAAAACGTCCACCGATTGAAGATGGATTAAACTGGTAAAGATCCCGGTGCAGCTGCAAAATGATGTTCGTTCTTGGCACAATGAAATCATAGCTGTCGTGAATCAAGGCCAGCACTTCACGGTAATCGGCGATTTCCTGCTCCGAGCGATTTTTCGGCTCTACCTTGTCTTGAACCAGGGCATTTAATCGTTCATCCGACGTGTAAATGCCTTCAATCCGGTTGGACGCGCCTGTGCTTTGGATCTTGGCAACATCCAGCATCCTTTCTGCCTAAAGAAAACCCTTTCTGCATTATTATGCATCATTTTAATGCAGAAAGGGTTGAAATCGGGCAGATGATGTCTTGATTTGCTCGGATGAATCAATCGCTCATCGTGTCTATAATATCCTTACCCGATTCCGGCGTGGTATTCCTGCAAGGACTTGACCTTGGTTCCAGAATGCCCGTTGCGAATATAGGCGGCGATGCCGCGGACACTGGCCAGAGCGGCGGTCATCGTCGTGATGTAGGGGATCTTGGCCCGGATGGCGGCCTTGCGGATATACGAGTCATCAAACTGGCTCAGCTTGCCGGATGCCGTATTGATCACGAGCTGGATCTCCTTGCTGGTGATGCCAT
>JAQUEY010000228.1 GCA_028684955.1 Eubacteriales bacterium | reverse complement strand
ATGTTTCTGCTGAGATGGCGCAGCAATACGATCTGCCTGAAGGCGTCTATGTCGTACAGGTAGGAGAGGGCAGCCCCGCTGCTGCAGCTGGCATCCAGCGCGGTGACGTGATCATCGCCATCAATGGGCAGGAGACCCTGACCACCTCGGCTATCAATACCGTGAAAAATACCCTCCAGGCAGGCGACACCATGAACCTGACCATCATCCGCGATGGGGAGAAGCTGGAGATACCAGTTGTCCTGGCCGAAGCGACGACTTAGGGCTCTACAGACCCATGGCTACGATCAAACTTGTCATGATGATGAGCCCTGACACAACGGTCAGGGATGCCAACAGACTGGCTTGGCCCGCATCTCCACCCATTTTCAGGGTGAAAACCGGTGTCAGGCCGGACAGAGGCGAGAAGAGGAGCAGGACCAGGATTTGCCGGACTGCCAGAGGATAGGGAAGCAGGAAATAGACGGCCAAGGCCAGCAGGGAAGAACCGATCAGTCGCAGCAATAAAACGGTCGTCACTTCGCGTAATTGTTGTCTGCCACCCCGGATTTCCAACATCAGGCCGACCATCAGCATGGCCATGAAGGGGTTGGCCGCCCCGATCGGTGCTGTGAAAGTCGTCACAGTGGCCGGAACGGGGACTTGGACGAATGAGAGGATCATCATGGTCATATAGGTGACAAAAGGCGCTGAAGCGAGCAAGACTTTGAGCACAGGCATCAGACCGGATGTTTCTTTTCGTTTCAAGAGATGGGAGGCGATGGCGTACGTGCCTCCGGTGACCAGAGCTGCATTGCCGATATCAAACAAGCTCAGGATTCCCGCCCCGAAAGCGCCGAGGAAATTCTGGATGAACGGCAGTGAGAACAGGCCAATGTTGAATCCTGAGACACTGAGCATGTAGAGCCCCCGAGTGCCATCCGGTTTGCCGCGGGAGAAAAGCCAGCCGAGTGCGATCAGGCCGAGGTTCAGGATCACGCCGAGCATAATGATCGAATACAACGAGCGATCGAGCTTTAATGCAGCGAAATTCGTGATGATCGCAGCGGGGAAGGTGATGTTCATGACGATGTTGGAAACAACCCGCTGGTCACCAGGCACAAAGAAGCCTTTGACCTTGAGGATATAGCCGAGCAGGATGATGAAGACATAGGCCAGCGCTTTGAGCAGAATGGCTGCCATCAGTCGTGACCCCAGCCGTATTTGCCATGGAGCTCGACGAAACGGACGTCCTCGACCGGATGCTGGTGCATCAGGCCCTGGGCGTCTTTAGTGACAAGGAGCAGCTGCTGCCAGGACGGTGGTCCGACCGGGATCATCATCCGGCCACCGGGCTTGAGCTGGGCAAACAGCTCATCCGGGATCCTGCCCGCTGCGGCGGTGACCATGATCCGGTCATAAGGGGCGTGCTCGGGCCAGCCTACGCTGCCATCGCCGATCCTGAAGAAGATATTTGTGAAACCAAGCCGTTCCAGCCGGACCTGTGCTGCGCTGGAAAGCTCAGCGATGCGCTCGACGGTACAGACTTCGCGGGCAAAATGGGCCAGCAGGGCGGTCTGGTAGCCGGATCCCGTGCCGATTTCCAGAACTGTGCAATCCGGTTCGACATCGAGAATCCGGGTCATTTCCGCCACCAGGCTCGGCTGGGAGATGGTCTGGCCATAGCCGATCGGCAGCGGTCCGTCAACCGAAGCCATAGGCTTGTATTCATCATCGAGGAACAAAGATCGATCCAGCTCACGGAAAAAGGACCACAGTGCTTCGTTATCCATCGTCATTCCTCTCTTTTGGCAATTCGATCTGCTAATCCTGATAGCATATTTTCAAAATCTAGCGCCAGCATGGGGCGCCCGTATAGATAGCCCTGGACTTTGTGACACCCCAGTTTGATCAGCAAATCGGCCTGGTCCTGGTGTTCGACACCTTCGGCAATTGTCTTGATGTGCAAGGCGCGAGCCATGGCGATGATCCCCTGGATGATATCTGCATCACGAGCATCTGTGGTAATGGCATCGATCAGATTCTTGTCGATTTTCAAATAATCGACTTGATATTGCTTCAGATAGGCATAGGTTGAATACCCTGAACCAAAGTCATCAATTGCGATCGAAATGCCAGCCAGTTTCAGCTCGTTTAATATCGCGCTGGATGTTTCCGGCGCAAGCATGGCGAGTCCTTCGGTGATTTCGAAGACCAGCCAGGCTGGGTTGGCCCCAGATTGTACCAGGCAATCTTGGACGGTCGCTAAAAAATCATCATTTTCCAATTGCAGGGGCGAGATATTGACCCCCATTTTCAATGCAAGACAATAGTGGGTGTTCCACGCCGTGATTTGCCGCATCGCTTTTTCCATGGCCATTTGACCCAGTTTCAAGATCAGTCCGATTTCCTCGGCCACGGAAATGAATTCGCCCGGACTGACCCAGCCAAGTATGGGCGAATGCCAGCGCAACAACGCCTCCATACCGACCAGTTTCTGGCCATCGGCGCTGAATTGTGGTTGAAAGTGCAACGTGAACTCATGTTCGACATCGGCACTGCGCAATGCCATTTCCACATCATTACGACGACGGATTTCAAGATGGGTCGTTTGATTGTAGAAAGAATAGGAGTTGATTTTCTTAGCTTTGGCTTGTTCGACTGACGTTTTGGCACATTTAAGCAGATGGGTCCGATCGGTGGCGTTTTCTGGACAAGCTGCCAGACCGATGTGGACACCTGCCTGGATCCGGAAAGGACTGATTTCAATCGGCGAGGCAAATAATTCCAGCAGCTGGTCCAGCTTGGCGCGGATGATTTCGCGATCTGGGCTGCAGCTGCACAGCAGGGCGAATTCATCTCCACCCAGGCGGGCGATGATCGTGGTGCCATCATTCTGGAATGATTGCAGACGATGAGCCATTTCCTTGAGGACCTGGTCACCGGTTTCCTGCGTGTAAAGGTCGTTGATCATTCGGAACCGTGCGATATCAACAATCGCCAGATAGACAGGATTCGCGGGACTGGCCTTGAGGATCTCCCGGTCAACCAGGGAGAGGAAATGATTCCGGCTGTAAAGTCCAGTCAGGGCATCATGGCACAAAGCATGGTTGAGTTCATCATTGAGATCCTGAAGCTGACGGGTCCGCTCAAGTACAT
>JAQUEY010000227.1 GCA_028684955.1 Eubacteriales bacterium | reverse complement strand
TGTCGCGGAAACGGTCAGGCAGGGTCGCCATACTGACGGCATCATCATACAGGAGCCGGACTTCGACCACTTCAACTGCCTTTTGGCGCAGGATCGCATGGATTTCATCCCAGACCTGGCCAGCGGCAACAATGAAGAACTCCAGGAAAATGAACCGTCCCGCAGATTCGAGATCGCGGCGCAAATCAGCAAATTGAAGTTCGCCGAGCGGATAATAGGTACAGTCGGTGCCCTCATAAACAGGGAAACCCTGGTTTTCGAGATAGTTCACGAGCCGGCGCCTCAGCGGAAACGACTGGCTGAGCCGGGAAACGTTGTCCGGATTGCTTTTGAGCCAATGCGGCCGGTGCGAAAAAATTTTCCTGACCCGCCGTCCGGAGCGGCTCGATTGGCCGGACCTGCCCCAGAGCAGATACAACACTTCGCCGAAAACGGGCAGGAGCAGGATAATCACCGTCCAGGCAAAGGTGTAGGCGGATGATTCATTCTTGCTGACCAGATAAAGCACTTGGATCAGCGCCAGGATTTCCAGGATAACATACAGGGTCGTGAAGTGGTCACGGAGATTGATGACGACCAGCCAGATCAGGACCAGCTGGGCCAGTACAGCAGCTGTCACAACCAGCAGGCGCAGGCGGCTGCGGGAATGGTTTTTGCCACCCGCGGTCGCGAAGCCGTCCGCAGCGATCAGGACCGTTGGCCGGGGTTCCTGCTTAGCTGTGGACATAGCCGCGATCGACTTGGATCACACAACGCCACTGGGAATTGACGTTGGCAATCGCTGATTTGATCTCGAAAATCAGGTCATCGTCGGTTTCTGCCAGGGAATAGGGCGCTGACACATCGAAAATCAGGTTGGAATGGCTGATCCCATGGACCACCCGGAAATCATGCAGGGAAAGCCCCGGCGCGATCTGGCTGAGCACGCCCTCTGCCATGACGCGCAATTTCTGGGTTTCGGGATCATTGAGACGCACCGGGTCCATGTGGATGACCAAATTGATTCCCAGGTCCGAAAGGAAATCACGCTCGATGTTGTCAATCAAGTCGTGGCTGCGCATCGGATCCATGTCAGCGGAGATTTCACAATGGACGGTGGCATAGCATTTCGTCGGGCCGTAATTGTGGATGGCCAGGTCATGCAGGCCAAGCACACCCGGATAGCTGTGGATCCGTTCATGGATCTGGTCGACCAGCTCCCGGTCAGGGCCAGCACCGAGCAGGGGACTGACCGTTTCCATGACCAGCTTGACACCGCTGACCATGATGAAAAGAGCAACTGCAGCGCCCATGAAACCGTCGAGTTCAAATCCTGAGAATCTGGAAATCAACAGCGACAGCAGCACGGCAGACGTGGCCAGCACATCATTGCGGCTGTCGGCAGCGGTTGCCAGGAGGGTGACCGAATCGATGGTGCGTCCGATTGCGCGGTAAAATCGCATCTGCCAGAGTTTGACAACGATGGAAACCATCAAAACCAGAATTGACAACCAGCTGAATTGAGCCGGTTCAGGGTGCATGATCTTGTCGATGGCTGATTGCAACAGTTCAAAACCCAGGGACAAAATCAGGAAAGATACGATCAGGCCGGCGATGTACTCGATCCGTTCATGACCAAAGGGATGCTTTTCATCGGCAGGCTTGCCGGACATCTTGAAACCGGCCAGCGTGACCAGGGAAGAGCTCGAATCAGACAGGTTGTTGATGGCATCAGCCGTGATGGCCAGGCTGTTAAACATGAGCCCGGCGGCCAGCTTGATCCCGAACAGGAGCAAGTTCGTGGCTACGCCAACCAGGCTGGCAAAACGCCCATAGTGTTCACGGACCCCCGGGTTGGAGGTATGCTCGGCGTTCTTGATAAAAAAGCGGATCCATTTGCTTGTCTTGGCCATGTCTTCATTGTAGCGGAAACAACCGGCCTGTGCACCTTGTACCGGTGGAGCTCTTTATGGCTGGTGTTTATCCGGATCGTCCTTGTCATGTTCCCGGTCGATGTTACGCCCAGTGATGTCTTTGAGGCGCAGCTTGTGATGAGCGAGCCACTCCCGGATACCGGCGATTTCGATCGGTCGCTTGATTTTCAGGGTCGTCGTCTTGACCATGTCCTGGAAACTGAATACGTACTGGCGAATGCCTTTGAAGCTTGGGAGCCGGCTGTTGATTTCCCGGATCAGCTGGTCGAGATGGGCGCGAATCTGGTGTTCAGATACATCCTGCCCCAGCTTTTCCTTGAGCACGTCACGGTCAAGGACCACTTTGGCTGCAACCACCACATCTCCTTCGTCATCTTCGCCCCAGACCAGGGACTCCTTGATCAGTTTGTCCTGGCCGAGCAGGTATTCGATCTCCTCAGGGAAGACTTTCTTGCCGCTTTTGAGGACGATCATGGATTTCAGGCGTCCCGTGATCGACAGGCAGCCCGTGGCCGGATCGATCCGGCCAATATCTCCGGTGTGGAACCAGCCCTCCGGGTCGATGACTTCTGCTGTCGCCGCCGGGTCCTGGTAATAGCCCAGCATGACGATCGGGCCGCGGACGAGGATTTCACCCGGCTCGCCCGGTGTCTCGCTGTCAACGGCGATCTCGGTCCCACCCATCGGATGGCCAACAGTCCCAGGCACAAAAACCTTGGAATTACAGCCGGCCGCAACCGGCGAGGTCTCGGTCAGGCCATAACCCTGCAGGATGTGGATGCCGATCGCATCAAAAAAACGGATAATTTCCGGATCGATCGGCGCAGCCCCGCAGATGCCGATCTGGAGGCTGCCGCCAAAGGCTGTGAGGATCTGTTTGTAGAGGATACGCCGCAAATCGATGCCGATCTTTCTCAGCCCCTGGGTGATCGGCAACAGACGCCGGACCAGCTTGTCCTTGCCTGTTTTCTGCAAGGTCGCCTGGACCTTGTTGTAGAAATTCTCGAACAAGACCGGCACACCGACGATCATCTCGATATGATAGTCCTGGAGGTTTTTCTGGATGTAGCGCAGTCCATCGCTCTCGTGGATCTCAGCGCCGTAGTAGAGGCCGATGTAGAGGCCGCAGGTGTTTTCAAAGGTGTGGTGGAGTGGGAGGACTGAGAGCATGCGGATGCCCGGCCAGAGCTTGACGACACTGGCAACTGCCTTGATATCGGCACAGATATTGGTCT
>JAQUEY010000226.1 GCA_028684955.1 Eubacteriales bacterium | reverse complement strand
ATGAGCAGAGAGAGCAGGTATATCTTTTTCAAAATCCATCCTCCTTAAGTCATTCGACCAGCCGGGTCCTGAACAGGCCGAAATCGTAAGTCATGTCAGTCAATTGCTGGGTTTTGCCAACATTCACGTGCAGGTCGACCGGGTAGACATACAGGGACTTGTTCTCAAACTTTTGCAGGATATAGGGTGCAAACCCCAGTGGCAGATACCGGTGGGGTGGTCTGTCCGTCACGCGCTGATGGATGATGATGATGATGATCCGCGGACAGCCTTCGACGTAGTGGTCCACCGTGCAGCCTCCCTGGGCGGGAAAATGGGTGCAGGCATTGTAGCGGGTCTCAAAAGCATCCAATGCTTTGCCGAACAGGACACCTGTCTGGCCTTCGATCAGATGATCGGGGTCGTTCAAGATGATTTCACCGTCATAGCCATTGACATAATCATCAAAGAATTCCGTCGCGCCACCGCCACCGCCATCCAGGTCGAGTGAGCCGAAGTTGCCGTTGATGACCTCTTCGTCATGGGTATCGAACGTAATGGCAACGTTCTCACCCTCCACGGTCGCTTCCCGGCGTTCGAGCGAAATGCCAAGCGGGGCGATTTTCATGTCACCGATGACGGCCTCGATCCTGACTTTGGCATGCCGAGCCACTGTCCTGCTGTTGATGCCGACGATCGGTCCGAACAAAAGCTGGACAGGCCGCTCGAGCCGGACCCGGATGGCCGTGTAGAGCAAGCCTTCTGCGTCATCGGTGAAGGTGTCCTCAAAATCAACACCGACCAGGATAGACTGGCCATCGTCATTTTTACTGAGGTAATCCTCAACCAGGGCCACCGCTTCGGCTTGTCTGGCCAGTCCTTCTGATGTCGAGACTTGGATGGGCAACAGGGTCGCAGCCGCAAAAGCCGCGGCGTCTGCTGCATTCTGCAAATCCGTGCCCCGGACAAAAGCCATGCCGACATCAACCACCAGGCCTGCCATGACCAGGATGGATACGAACAGGAATGCCAGCAAAACCAGGATGCTGCCCCGGCGCCGGCGGATTGCCTTCCTGACAGGTTGATTTGTTACACCCTGCTCTGTCATTTCATTCCACCCTCATGACCGTCGTAGAGTTGAGATCAATTTGCTGGTCTTTGACAAAGACGCCCACCAGCGGGGTCAGGACCGGCACTCTTTTACTGACTGTCACAGAAATATCTAGCTGGTCAGCCGAAAAAGCGACAGAAACCGTGACATCCGCGCCTGAATCGAGCCCCGGATTGGTGCGCACCCTGGCATCAACAAGTGCGGCCAGGCTGGTGTTGTCACTGTTGACAATCGCGTAGCGTGCACCATCCCGGCTGCCATTGGAAACCATCAGTTGATTGGCCAGAAGCCAGCCAAAATCAAGAATGCCAGCCAGGATCAGGATGAACAGAGGCAATGCAATGGCAGCCTCGACCAGAGTCTGGCCTTTGCGTTTTGCCATGCTCCATCCTATGCTTAGATTCGTGCGGCAAAATCCATGTCGTAACATGATGCAGATTCCGTCTCCATCTATTCTTATCCCGTTTCGACCTGACCTGTCTGGCAGTCAGAAAAAGACAACACCCGATGCATGCCAAAGATACACCGGGTGCTGGTTTTTTAATCGTGCGCAGATTGAATAAGCCAGCGCCTGGCCAACCGGTCAGGTGATCTGATTGGCTGTATCGAAGAACAGATCTCGGATCTTTGGGCCTAGGACGAGCAAGGCGACGATGACTACGATCGCGATTAATCCGATCAATAGTCCGTATTCAACCATGCCTTGGCCTTCTTCGTCTTTCATCAAGTTTTTCAACCACTTCATAACGATTCCTCCCTGACTTGTAACAAATGTTGTTGGAAATCTCATGCAACAGGCAATTGAAAAAGGGATTGCAATGGGAATATGTAAGAAACAAGCATTCCTATTGCTAAAAACGGGCCCATTGCACTCTTTAATTTCAGATTATCACGCTTTGTCAGCTGATACAATAACAAATAGATTGCAGAAAATAATCCCAGAATCACAAGACTCTGGAGCAATCCTTGCACACCGAGGCAAAAACCAATCACAGCTGCCAGCTTGATATCTCCTTTGCCCAGGGGAAAACCAAGTCCAGCAACAACAGTCAGTAAAAAATAACCGGCCAGAAGTCCCACTCCGGATGTTCCAAACTGTTTGAGGTCAAACCGGAATACCAGATCAACCAACCGGCCCAGCAGCAAAACCAGAAGTGTTTCGTTCGGTATCTTCCGGATGGCCAGATCCACAGCGGACAAGGTCAGGGAGGCGAATGCATAGATGAAAAACACAATAGCGTCTGTCCCGGAGCCATCATCGAGGGCCAGAATTAGCCCGGACAGGAGACCCGCGGCCAGCCAGGGCGACCAGTTTTTCAGGCCTGCA
Source organism: Eubacteriales bacterium (assembly GCA_028684955.1). GTDB lineage: Bacteria > Bacillota > Clostridia > Saccharofermentanales > UBA5734 > UBA5734. Next base: position 742 of record JAQUEY010000226.1, on the reverse strand, counting down.
TCCAGCCAGCGGGGCAAGGGTGGTCTGTCAGGCAGCAGGCGAGCACGGGCCAGATGGCGCGCCCAGATGGCTGAGAGCAGCGCCACAGGCACTGTGATGAAGGCCATGAAAAAACTTGGGCCAAGATTTTGCATAGACAGGTCCTTTCGCAGGCGGTCTCACACCAAGGCTACCGCAGCGAAGGCCCGGAGACAAGCACGGTTTTCCGGAGGTTGGACCCCAGGTTTCCATGAAGTGATTGTCAGTGCCAGCCAAGGCCGGTATAGTCATTCTATGACACAAAACAAATTACTCGATTACAATTCAGATGCAAGCCCCCCCATGGATGGCCAGCAGACTGCCCTGATCATTGGCGCAGGCCCCGCTGGCCTGATGGCAGCTCTGGAACTGCTGCAGCATACGTCTGTCCGGCCGGTCATCCTCGACGAGGGAACCAAGGCCGGTGGCCTGTCGCGCACGGAAATCCATGGTGGCAACCGGATGGACCTGGGCGGCCACCGCTTTTTCAGCCGCAGCGAGGCGATCCTGAAAATCTGGCAGAACATGCTGCCGTTGCAGGGACATCCAGCTCTGGATGATGTGCTGCCTGGCCAGATGAGGACTTTTTCACCAGGCGGCCCGGATCCTGAAAAGACCGACCGGGTCATGCTCGAGCGCAACCGGTTGTCCCGTATCTATTTCGACGGTCATTTTTTTGATTACCCGGTCTCGTTGCGCTGGGAAACGCTTCTGAACCTGGGCT
>JAQUEY010000225.1 GCA_028684955.1 Eubacteriales bacterium | reverse complement strand
CGATGTTTTCACGCACGGTGAGGTCAGGGATGAGGTTGTTAAACTGGAAAACAAAACCGAGGTGGCGACGGCGATAGCGGGTCAGGGCGCGGTCATTCATGCGGGCCACATCCATGTCGTTGACGAGGACTGTGCCACTGTCCGGCTGGTCTATGCCGCCAATCAGATTCAGGAGGGTCGATTTGCCAGATCCGGACGGGCCGAGAATCACAACCAGCTCACCGTCTGGAACAGCCAGGCTGACGTGGTTCAAGGCATAGAATTCGGTTTCGCCGGATGGATAGATGCGGGAGACATCGCTGAGCTGAATCACGGCTATCGTCCTCCTAGTCAAACCTGGGTGTCATGAACACATTCCATTATAGTCCCGGCACGGGTGTGGCCAAAAGACTGCTGGCAAAAATTGTCACTTTTCACCGGATCTGGATCTTTCAAATGTTCAAACGGGAACAAATGGAGCATCTTCTGTGTCTATAATAATAATAGCGTTTTTATATGTGCGAGGTTTGATCATGACGAAAAATCGTTTTTGGTTGGTTTTTTCTGCTCTCTGTCTGACAGCTGCCATCGTATTGACTGGCTGCAAGCCTGCGGCAACTCCGGCACCTGGATCTACAGAGCCAGGTCAGACGACGGCATCAAGCCAGACCGCCAGCAGTGAAACAACGGTCGCAACTGATCCAGCCTCGTCTGAAACCAGTGCGCCTTTGAGCCCGGTCGAGCAAGCGTACCAGGATAAACTGGCAGCCTATCTGGAGCAGCTGCCTGTTGCGACAGATGCCATCCAACCGGCAGGCGACACGGAGCAGGCTGACTTGGTCAGGCAAATGGCTCGTCTTTACGCAGGCGCAGCCGAATCGCGCGAGATTTTTGCGTTGTATCTGTCCGGGATCACGCAGCTGTCCCCCGCCAGCGCCGATCTGTTCACGACCTACGCCATTTCCGGCATGCGACGCAACAGTTTCGAGGATTATACGGAAATCGAATACAGCTACACCAGTGACCCTGCCTTCCTGGACCGGTTCTTTGCCGAAGCTGAGAAATATGACTTCAATTGGATCGAGCTGAATCGCAAGGTCGATGCAATTACAGACTCGAAGGTCAAGGCATTGGTCAAAGGGGCGCAGGCGCAGGGGTATTATGTCGCCAGCAGCGAGGGCATGATCTACTATCTGGTTGATTTCACTCGGTTTGCAGAATACCGGACAGCCAATACGCGGCCGATGGCAGACCTGATCGTGACCCAGGCGATCGACAGCCTCGATCCGATGAGCTCGGATGCAGCGTTCATCATTGATTTGCCGACATTAGCGGCGCGAACATATGGCATTGGACAGACACTGGAAGATTACAAAGGTACGCGGTACGAGAAGTACTTGGCCAGCCGTTTCCGCGATCATCTGAACCTGCTGTTTTTCGGAATCGACAACACGCCAAACTTTGATTATGGTACGGGTTTGATGACTGACGAAGCCCGGACCGCCCTGGTTGACGCTGCTACATTGACCGAGACCTTCATGGGCCAGCTGACGGGTGAATTCCTTGCACTGGTCGAAGCAAACGGAGGCAAAATGGATGAAACCACTCGCGAAAAAGCCTGGGCCCTGCTCGACAAAGTGGACGAATTTTATGGCTTGACCGACGAAGATAAAGGCGACTACGGTCAGTGGATGTCCGGCAATTTCGAAGCCTGAACGAAAAATGGACCGGGTCTGATTATGCAACAAACGCCCAAAAAGGGACCGGGTCCCTTTTTGGGCAGAGGTGGGTTTGATGGCTTACAATTGGCTTCTTTTCGATCTTGACGGAACACTTTTGGATTTTCACAAAGCTGAATATTTATGCATGAAAGCGACTTTACAGTCATTTGGCTTTCGGATGGATGATGAGGTTCTGCTGGCGTACCGGTCCATTAATGAATCGTATTGGAAGATGCTGGAACGGGGTGAGATCTCGCAGGAGGAGCTGGCCTTGGCGCGGCACCGGACGCTGTTTGAACGGTTTGGATTTACCGGCGATGTCGAGGCGTTCCAGAACCATTACGAAGGGGCTCTGAGTGAAAGCAGTTATCTGTATGATGGTGCGTACGAACTGTTGCGTCAATTGCGGGATCGTGACGGGATTCATCTGGCTATCGTAACCAATGGCTTTGCCCGGATCCAGGAACGACGGATCGCCCTGGCCGGGCTGGATACCCTTTTCGAGCGGATTTTCATCTCGGAACAGGTCGGATATCGAAAACCTCAAGTTGAGTTTTTTGAGCATGTGTTTCGGGAAATTGGCGAGGGGAATGCCATGATCATCGGCGATTCACTCACGTCAGACATCAAGGGCGGCGCTGATTTTGGTATCGCAACCTGCTGGTTCAATCCGGACGGGCAAGATAATCCCCTGGGCGTGCGGGTGGATTATGAGATAAGGGACTTGAACGAGATCTGGCAACTGGTGTAAAGCCAGGCAGAATCAAAAAATTGAATCATGGCATTCACCTCAGACTGGCCCCATCAGGGCCAGTTTTTTCTTGATGTTTGACAGCACACAGTGATGTGCGATAGACTAATATCGAAATCCGATATCGTTATTCGATATTGAAACTCGGTCCCATTTACGAAAACCGATATCGGTTTGCAATATTGGGACGGCGTCCCTTTTTCGGCAACGAGGTGTTGTATGGCTGGTTTTGTGGTGAAGAAGTTATTCCAGGGGTTTGTGAGTCTGCATATTCTGCATCATGCGGGTGAGGGGCCGGTTTTCGGGAGCTGGTTGATCGAGGAACTGGCGGAGCATGGCTATAAGTTGAGTCCGGGGACGTTGTATCCGATTCTGCACCATCTGGAGGCAGTGGGACTTCTGGAGCAGTATGAGGAGACGGTGACGGGCAAGGTCCGCAAGTATTATAAGACGACGGATCTTGGACGGGCAGAGCTGGCTGAGGCAAAGCGTTACCTGGCTGAGCTGACGGATGAGATCGATGGTGGTCGAGACCAGGCAAAAGGCGGGACCCGCTCATGATCGGGACGGATGCGCTGTTTCAATTGGAGAATGTCCGCTACCAGTCGATCCTGGATATCCCGGACCTGCAGATCAACCCTGGTGTCACGGTGTTGCTCGGAGCCAGTGGCAGTGGCAAGACGACGCTTCTGAAGCTGCTCAACAAATCGAT
>JAQUEY010000056.1 GCA_028684955.1 Eubacteriales bacterium | reverse complement strand
TGTTTTCGCCCCTAAAGGGTATAATTTGGCTTTGAAAATCGATAATAGACCCGATCGGGTCTATTATTCTACTATGAGTACGATTGGAAGCTATATTTAATCAGAACGAAAAAAAGCAGGGTTGACGCAGGAGGAATTTGCCATGCGTTCAGGCCTTGGCTTGCGGTTTTCAGGGATGATTGCCTATAGCTTTTTCTCCATGGTCAGGCCAATCAGAGCCACGCCCCAGTCCCTGATCTCGTAGCGCTCCATTTCGACAAATCCGGCATTCTGATACATCCGGACAGCCTGTACCTGCTCGGTCGTCGTTTCCAGATAGATTGTGTCAAAAGGCCCACTGGCCGCATATGCCAGTGCCTTTTGAAACAGCTGCCTGCCCAGGCCGAACCGCCGGTATTCTGGCGCGACCAGCAGCCATCTGAATTGGCAGACCCCTGCGCCGCGGTCAATGATCGCCGCCGATCCGACCAATTCGCCATTGACTTCAGCCAGCCAGTAGCGATCCAGCGCGGTCTCCTTTTTGGTCAGTACTTCAAATAGGGTATGGCAGACATAGCCTTCGAAAACCTGGTTGTAGCCGCATTCGTTTTTATAGATGATGCCGTGCATCGCGATCATGCGTCCGGCATCCCCGGCATCGAGCGGATTCTTGACCGTGATGGTGATGCGATCCGGTGACTCGGTTTTGGCTTGATCCAGTTGGCAGTTTTCCGTATTCATGGGTTCCTCGCTGTGGGCAAACACTTTTGCTTGATTTTAGCAACTTCTGCATCGGCTGCCTATCACGATGATGGATTCCTTGATAAAAACACCATTATAAAGGTATAAAAACAAAATAATCTAAATAATTCCCTCTATAAAGGATAAAAATCTGATATCATGTGATTATCACTCATAGGATGGAACACGATGATTCAACGACAACGATATCTTGAGAGCTTGATCCGGGCTTTGAATACTGATTTTGTCAAGATCCTTTCTGGGGTCAGGCGATCTGGCAAATCCACGTTGCTCCAATTATTCAAACAGTGGCTTTTGGAATCAGGTCGAAGTCCAGATCAAATCATCGAAATCAGTTTTGAGAAATTCGAGGATGATGTTTACAAGGATGGCAAGGTTTTACATGCGCTGGTCAGAGAACGCGCTGACAAAGAAAGGAAATTGTACCTCCTGATCGACGAAGTGCAAGAAATGCCATCTTGGGCTAAGATCATCAACAGCCTTCATGTCTCGTTTGATATTGATATTTATCTGACAGGCTCGAATGCCAGGATGTTTTCTGGAGAATATTTGACGTATCTTGCTGGCCGATATCTGGAGATCAAGATCTATCCGTTATCGTTCGCAGAGTATCTTGATTTTAAAGGATTAAGCCATACAGATCATTTGGCAGTCAGTTTTGAAACCTACTTGCGAAATGGGGCGTTTCCCGCAACAGCACTGAGCGTAGATGAACAGCTCATCCAGACCATCAACCAAGGCCTGTTTGATTCGATTTTTACTCGTGACATTATCCTGCGCGGACAGATCCGGGAACCAGGTAGTTTCATGAAAGTTGCCAAATTCCTGTTTGAAAATATCGGCAGTCAAGTATCTGCCAACAATATTGCCAATTCATTGAAAGCGGCAGGATCATCGATCAAGGCCGATACTGTCGATCATTACCTGACTTTGATGTGCGATGCATTCATGTTGTATCCCTGTGACCGTTATGATCTTCGTGGACGAGCACGCCTGAAGACTAATGGCAAATATTATGTTGTTGACACAGGAATTCAAAACCAATTGATTGGCTTTGACCATTCCAACAAAGGCCAAGTATTGGAAAACATTGTCTTTCTTGAACTTTTACGCCGGGGATACCAGGTCTTCACAGGCAAAAATGGTGCAGCTGAGATTGATTTCATGGTACAAAAGGGCAATCAAAAATTCTATATCCAAGTTGCCTGGTCGATCATGGATGAGCAGACCCGGACCAGAGAATTTTCGGCATTCAGTGGAATACAGGATGTTTTCCCCAGATATGTCATGACCTTGGATATGTTTGACTTCTCGGAACAAGGGATTGTCCATCTGAATGTCTTTGAATTTCTGCTTGGCCGAATCGGAGCAATCAACTGACCTGCCAACGATGTTTACCAGGCTACAAGAGCGGAAATTTGCACATGATAGGCAACAGATGGATGGAAGGGTATGATTGCGGCCGGTGTGACGTTCAATTTTCCTGTGATGTGACGTGGCACCGCTGCGCTCGTTTCCTTAAACTTCAAGCCTTTCATTGGTTGCAGAAGCCCTGAAAAACATTCAGAATGAACCTGACGAACGAAGGACTTGGGTCGTGGGTTTGAAACCTGAAGGAGGCTTGCGTGCAAACAGATGAGCAAGGCGTTTTAAGGCCAGCAGTCTGCATGGAGAGTGCCATGGACTGCGCGGATGTCCTGGTCATTGGGTCCGGTTTTGCTGGCTTGTCCGCAGCGATTGAGGCTGCTCAGGCCGGAGCTTCTGTTCTTGTTCTTGAAAAAATGCGGGCGCCGGGAGGGAACTCGATCATCAGTGATGGTGGGATTGCTGCTCCAGGGACGACCTATCAATTGGATGCTGGCATCGAAGATTCTCCCGAGTTGATGTATGCGGATATGTTGACTGCTGGAGAAGGGCTGAACTTTCCGGAATTGGTGAAAATCATAACGGAAGGAGCCCTGGATGCCTTTTTGTGGACGCGTGATGACCTGGGTGTACACTACCTGAACCGGGTGGATATTTTCGGCGGACATTCTGTAGCCCGCTGCTATACGCCAGAGGGTGTATCGGGTGCCGCTCTGATCAAAGCGCTGCTGGCACGACTGAAGCAGCTTTCGGTTCCGATCTGCCTGGGCGCTTATGTGGAGACACTGCTCCAGGACGAGTCAGGGCGTGTCATAGGTGTGCAGTATTTGGAAGGCTATCAACACGGACAGCCAATGCCACACTCCAAGAAGGTCATCTTGGCGCGCAAGGCCGTGATCGTTGCGGCTGGAGGATTTGGCAGTGATGTATGGTTCCGGAAAGCCCAGGATCCGCGGCTGGATGATCATCTGATGAGCACAAACAAACCATCTGCGACAGCGGAAATCCTCAAGACATGCATGGGGATCGGGGCTAACCCTGTCCAGCTTTCGAGGATCCAGCTGGGCGCCTGGGCTTCTCCCGATGAGACGGGTTTCGGGGCAGGGCCTTTGTTTGGCGATTATGTTGTTTTCCCGTATGGCATCCTGGTCGACCCCGCTACGGGTGGACGGTTTACGAGTGAATTGAGTGATCGCAGAGTCCTGGCCGAAGCTTTGCTGCGGCAAAAGCATCCCGTCATCGGGATTGCCGATGCAGCGGCGGTCAAGCGTGAGGGCTGGGACCTGTCCAAGGCCATCGCCAAAGGTGTGGTCAAAACGTTTGGCTCCTGGGAGAAACTCGCTGAGCACTATCAGATCGATCCTGCTGCGTTGCAGAAATCCGTCGCCAGATTCAATGAGATGGTTCGCAGGGGTTTGGATGAAGATTATCACAAGCCCATCCTCAAGGAAGCTTCTCCTTTGGAGGTTCCGCCCTTTTATGGCATGCGATTGTGGCCCAAGGTGCATCACACCATGGGCGGGATTCAGGTTGACACATCAGCCCGGGTGATTCACCGCGACCAATATCCGATTCCGGGCCTGTTCGCAGCAGGTGAAGTCACAGGCGGGATTCATGGAGCTTGCCGCCTGGGCAGTTGTGCCATCACTGAATGCCTGGTGATGGGAAGAATTGCCGGCAAGAGGGCGGCATCTGCCTAACCTTTTTCTATCAGGTGAAGCGCCTTCTGTGGTAGCATGGCAGACCAGTTTTCAAGGGATCATTTTGATCACCAAATCATTTGTCAAAAGACACCTGTTTTGAGATAATGAACGGGAGTCTTTGCTTTTTTTGAAAACTTGCACATCAAGCGACTGAGGTGGACATGAAAAAACTCTGTGATGTCTTGTCAGATACAACCCTTTTTGCCGGGTTGACCCATGAGCTATTCCATAGCTACTGCAACAAGACGACCATTCGCCTCGTCTGGAAGGGTGAGGTTCTTTTCAATGAAGGTGACCCCTGCACGGGGATCGGCCTGATCATGGAAGGCCAGCTGGCGATGCAGAAATACTCGAGTTCGGGAGATTTCGCCACGATCGAACTGCTCGGCCCCGGTGATATTTTTGGCGAATACATGATTTTTGGTACGCGCAAGAACTACACCGTGACGATCGAAGCCGTGACTAATTCCAAGATCATTTTCATCACTCGCGAGATGCTGATGTCCATCTTGGCCCAGAGCCCCGGCGTGATGAACAATTTCCTGACTATTCTCTCGGACCGGATCCAGGCCCAGAACCGGCGCATTTCACTGCTTTCGCAAAAAAGCCTGCGCCAGAAAATTGCCAATTACCTGCTCGAACTGCTGCGGGACCAGCTGGAAAAAGAAGGTGAGAGTCCCAAGACGATCCGCAAGACGGTCTCAACCCAAGCTGTCGAGCTGCCCGTCTCAAAGGAAGTCGTCTCCCGTCTCCTGGCCATGCCGCGGCCATCTTTCTCCCGTGAATTGATCAGTATGGAACGAGATGGCCTGATCCGGGTCAGCGGCCGTGTGATCTGGCTATTGGACCTCGATGGCCTGGAAAAGGGCATTATCGAAGGATTCCAGGCACCTTGAATTTGCGGAGGAAACGACCATTTTGAACACCGGCGACCTCTTGACGGATCTGGGCCAGTTTGTCCGCAGCCTGTTCAGTGACCTGACCAGCGGGCTGTTGTTTTTTGGCGGCCCGGTTGATATCCTGATGGCTGCCCTGGACATCATTGCCACCTCGCTGGTTGTCTATTACATCCTCAAATTGCTTCGTGACACCCGGGCCTGGCAGCTGCTCAAAGGCTTGGCGATGATCATCGGTTTCGCATTGATCTGCAGCTTGCTCGGATTGACAACTGTTGGTTTTCTGTTAAACAACACCATTTCCGTTTTCGCCATCGCCTTTGTGGTCATCTTCCAGCCGGAACTGCGTCGCGCCCTGGAAACGGTCGGGCGCAGCAGCTTTTCCGTGTTGTCCACGGCGCTGGCCAGTGATGACACAGAACAGACAACACGCACCGTCCACCACATGATCGAGTCGATTGTCCGGGCCTGCGACAAAATGGCAGCCACCCGGACGGGGGCGCTGATCATCATCGAACGCCAGACCAAGCTCGGCGAATTCCTCGAACAGGAGAATGCGGTCCAGCTCGATGCGGCTGTGTCTGCGACCATGTTGCAGCAGATCTTCTACAAAGGATCACCTCTGCACGATGGTGCCGTTGTGATCCGTGATGGCCGCATCAGTGCCGCCCGTGTCCATGTCCCCTTGTCAGACAATTACCATTTGCGCCGGGACTATGGAACGCGCCACCGCGCTGCGATCGGTGCCAGCGAAATTGGTGATACCCTGGCTGTTGTCGTATCCGAAGAACGTGGCAGCATCAGCCTCGCTCTCGAGGGGCGCCTGTTCATCCTGGACAATGCAGATGCCTTGCGTTCCCTGCTCCACAAGATGCTGGGTGCACCGAAACAAGGCGGTACGTGGACGGGGATTTTTCGGCCACGCCGCGACGAACCGGCGGCTGCGGCTGTGAAAAACCAGGCTAAGGCAGCAGCTGCCGTAGCTCAGACTTCAGCCGAATCTGCCCGCGCGATCATCGAATCACAGCTCTCCCATCAGCAAAAATCACCTGGACCGGAATCTGGTTCCAGTGTTCCGGGCAAGTCGCGCCTACGCTGGCCGATCCGCATCGGTCGTCAGCGGGATGCGGTCGACCGGCCCAAAATGCCCCGTCGCCAGCGGGTTTTGACAGCGTTGGCATCCCTTCTGATCGCCGTTGTCATTTGGCTTTATGTCCAGGTCACGATCAACCCCGTCATCAGCCGGACTTTCTCGACTCAGGTCTCCTATCGTGGCGTCGAAACTGCGCGATCCAATGGTTTCATCGTCCAAATGCCGCTGGAAACCGTCCAGATCACCCTGATGGGTCGCCAGAAGACGATCAATGACTTGTCGGTCAACGACATCAACGCCTACATCGATTTGTCGGACCTGGCCCAGACTGGCCTGCAGTCCCTCGCGGTTGCCGTAGACACATCATCCCTCAGTTATACGCGGGCAACCTTTGTCACCCCTTCCACCATTACGGTCAGTGTCCGGGCTGTCGAAGGCTCTTGAGTTTTCAGTCTTTGTAACCTGATTGTCATATCAATGTCATACTTGTGTCATCTTCATGACGCATAACTGACTGATTTGTCTAATATTTGTAACAATACCCCTGTGCTATAATAAAAAACCGAACAGATAAGATTTTCTGGATCGAGGAGTTTTTATGAGTCGTTTATTCGGAACCGATGGTGTCCGTGGCGTGGCCAACAAAGAATTGACACCGGACCTGGCGTTCAAGCTTGGCTGGGCCGGGGCCAAAGTCCTGGCTGGTGAGACCCTGCACAAACCAGTCATCCTGGTTGGCCTCGATACACGCATTTCCTGTGACATGTTGGAGTCTGCCCTGGTGGCCGGTATCTGCTCTGCAGGTGCGGATGCCATGGTCTGTGGCGTGATCCCGACCCCGGGCGTTGCCTACCTTACCCGTAAATACAAATGTGACGCCGGCGTCATGATCTCGGCTTCGCACAACTCGTACGAATACAATGGGATCAAGTTTTTCAGCAACAATGGCTACAAATTGCCCGATGACACCGAGGACCAGATTGAATCCCTGATTAAAACCTACGACGAGCATGCTGCAGAACGGCCGATCGATGGCTTGCTGGGCCGCCGTATCGTCAAACCGACCGCGACTCACGACTATGCTGAGTACCTCAAGCGCCGCATGGCGGTTGACCTGAGTGGACTGAAAATTGCCCTCGATTGTGCCAATGGTGCCTGCGCCCACATCGCGCCAGACCTGTTCTCTGACCTGGGGGCGGATGTCCTGACCATCGGGGTCGAACCCACTGGCACCAATATCAATGCTGGCTGCGGTTCGACCCACCTCGAGGGTCTGCGTCAGCTGGTCCGGCGTGAAGGTTGCGATATCGGGATCGCTTTTGACGGCGACGCTGACCGCATGCTGGCGATCGATGAATCCGGCGAACCGGTCGATGGAGATGTGATCATGGCCATCGTTGCCCTCGATATGATGCATAGTGGCCAGCTGCGCGACAAAACCCTCGTTGTCACGGTCATGAGCAACTTGGGCCTGGATATCATGGCCCGGGAAAAGGGCCTCAATCTGGTCAAGACTAAGGTTGGTGACCGTTATGTGCTCGAGGAAATGCTCAAGTCCGGTTATAGCCTGGGTGGTGAGCAGTCGGGCCACATCATCCTGCTCGAACACTCGACGACCGGTGACGGCATGCTCAGTGCCCTGCGCCTGCTCCGGGCCTTGACGGAAAACGGGGAGAGACTGGGCCAAGCCAAAAAAGTCATGCAGATCTTGCCCCAGGTCTTGAAAAGTGCCCGCATTCCCAATGAGAAAAAGACTCGCGCCATGGAGGATGCAGATGTCCTCGAAACTTGTGCCCGGATGGAGAAGCAGCTGGCGGGCAAAGGCCGGATCCTGGTCCGTGCGTCCGGCACCGAACCGATCATCAGGGTCATGATCGAAGGCCAGGACAGTGATGAGATCAACCGCATGGCAGATCAACTCACTGCTCTGATCGTGAGCCGCTACGGCATCTAGGAGGTACGCTTATGTGTGGAATCGTTGGCTACATCGGTTCAGAACCAGTCTTACCTGTTTTGCTCGATGGTCTGAGCCGTCTGGAATATCGCGGCTATGACTCGGCAGGTGTCGCTTTCATCGAAAACGGCCAGATCGATGTCCAGAAGAAAAAGGGACGTATCTTGAACTTGCGCGAAAAACTGGAGGACGCCGGTCTTCTGGCTCGCCAGGACATTCACATCGGGATCGGGCATACGCGCTGGGCGACCCACGGTGCACCGAGCGATGAGAATTCCCATCCGCATTTGTCCGCCTCGGGACGGATTGCCGTCGTTCACAATGGCATCATCGAAAACTATCTTGAATTGAAACGTTTCTTGCAGGACCAGGGTTTCGAATTTGCATCCGAGACGGATACCGAAGTCATCGCCCATTTGCTGGAATACCATTATGAAGAAGACGCCAGCCAGGATATCCTGGAAGCCGTACGCCGTACCTTGACTGACCTCGAAGGCTCCTATGCCCTGGGGGTCCTCTGTGCCGATGATCCGGAGCAGTTCATCGCTGCCCGCAAGGACAGCCCCCTGGTTCTCGGGATCGGTGAGGGTTGCAATTTCATCGCCTCTGATATCCCTGCCATTTTGAGCCAGACCAGGAAAATCATCATCATGGAAGACCGCGAGGTCGCTCGCCTGACCAAAGATGGCATCGAGCTGTTTGATGTATTTGGCCAACCGGTTGAACGCGAGCCCCTTCTGGTGACCTGGGACAGCGAAGCGGCAGAGAAGGGCGGCTATGAGCATTTCATGATGAAGGAAATGCATGAAGAACCGCGCGCGGTGCGGGACACCGTGCTGCCGCGCATAAGGGACAGCCGGATCCGGTTTGAAAATTTCCAGATGGACCGCGCAGATTTGGAAAACCTGGATCGTATCCGGATCGTGGCCTGCGGCACGGCAGCCCATGCCGGTATTGTAGGCAAGTACATCATTGAGGCGCTCTGCCGGATCCCAGTCGAGGTCGATGTCGCTTCCGAATTCCGCTACAGAAATCCGATCATCACGGAGCGGACGCTGACGATCATCATCAGCCAGTCCGGTGAAACGCTCGATACGCTGGCTGCAATGCGTGAGGCTAAACGCCTCGGTTCGCAGATCCTGGCCATCGTCAATGTCGTCGGCAGCTCGATTGCCCGTGAGGCAGACCATGTCATCTACACGGCTGCCGGCCCAGAAATTGCGGTCGCTTCGACCAAAGCTTACAACACACAGCTGGCCGCGCTGTATTTGCTGGCCTTCCAGATGGCCCACACCCTGGGCCGGATCAGTGATGCCGAGCTGGATGGCTACCTGAAGAAACTTTCAGACCTGCCTGGATTGCTTGAGACGACGCTGGCCCATCAGGATGATATCCAGCGCTTTGCTGCCGCCCATTTCAACGCTCACAGCATCTTTTTCATCGGCCGTGGCCTGGATTATGCCCTGTCGATGGAGGCGTCCTTGAAACTCAAGGAAATATCGTACATCCACTCGGAAGCCTATGCTGGTGGTGAACTCAAGCATGGCACCATTGCCCTGATCGAAGAGGGGACGCTGGTTGTCTGTCCGATGACCCAGCCACAGCTGGTCGAGAAAATGATCAGCAACATCCGTGAGGTCAAGGCACGCGGGGCGGTGATCCTGGGTATCCTGACCCCGTCCTGTGCCCGGGCAGCCGAGGTTTGCGACCAGGTGATCGAACTGCCCGAGATCGACCCGCTGCTGGCTCCCGTGATCGCCGTCACCCCAACGCAGCTGTTTGCCTACTACATGACAGTCAACAAAGGCTTTGACGTCGACAAGCCGAGAAATCTGGCCAAAAGCGTCACCGTCGAGTGAACTGGCAAACGCATACAGGACAAAGTTAAAAAACCGCCCGGCCTGTTCGTGGTGCTTGCACGAAAGACCGGGCGGTGTTTGTTGCTGGTTTGGGGTGTCAGGTGTGAAGGGATGGTATTATTCGACTGATTTACGGCGGCGAGCCGGTTTGACCGGTTCTTTGTCCGGGTCATAGTCGACCAGATTGGCACGCATGCGGTCAAAAAAGGCATTGACCTGGGTGAGCTCTTCCTTGCTGAATCCGTTGAACATCCGGGTATTGATGGTGCTAAAGATTTCTTCACAGACGCGGGCAGCTTTTTTGCCGTCGTCTGTCAATTCGATCTGATTGTAGCGGTTGTCTTTTTCGTTGATGGTCTTGGTGATCATGCCACCCTTTTCCAGACGTTTGACTGAGACAGCGATCGACGGGGTCGTGACGTTGAGCGCCTCGGCCAGCTCGGTCTGCGAACAGATACCTTGCTGCTTCAGAGTCAGAAGCAGGGCTGGCTGGCCGATGTAGAGGCCGCGCGACATCGCGACGCGGTAGAGGCGGCTGCGATGGAGCTGTGTCAGTTTCTTGAAATTTTCCTCGGCTGAAAAAGGACCAGATTGACTTTCCTTGGCTGATTCCATGATTCATGTTCCTTTCTTGATTTTTCAGAGATCATCGCCTATGCTTTTGGTGGGCCTGGGGAAACATCCTAATATGCATAATGCCAAGTTCGGGTTAACTCTTGGGCATGTTGCAACAAATAGGCGGGTAATAGATCACGATTTCGCTATTTTATGCTAGACAATTAACCTGGTTCTGTCAAGGATTTTTGTATAATAAATAGGATGAATTTACCTGATAGATGCAATAATGAACATTTGACCATTTAGTTGTCACATAAGTTACAGTTAAACGGAGGTGCTGTGTCAGCAAAGCGGTCCAGACTCATTTTGTCCATCCTGATGCTAGTCAGTCTCCTGACAGTTTTACTATCAGTGGTTGGATTTTTACCAGAAGACGGCACGGCACAAAAACTGGGCTGGATCTCTGCAGGAGGACAGGCTGGCGGATCAGATGGTGCTGTGGATCAACCTGGTACCGATCAATCTCCAGACTCAGGCCTGGAAGACCCCAAGGCCGAAGTCGCGGCAGGAGATCTGGCCGAGTTTCCAGTCGCTGATCTTGTTCCTGCGGACGATCCATCCGGCCAGCTGGACAGTTGGCCAGCCCAGTCTTCGATTGAGCGCGTCCGTGAGGTGGATCTGGCATCCTGGACCGGGCGTACCAAGGATCAGGCACCTTTGACCGGCATCACGATTTTCCTCGATCCGGGTCATGGCGGCCAGGATACCGGAGCGCTGTATCCCGCCCATTCATCGGACCCGACTGCCATTGAATCGGAAATCAACTTGGAGGTCGCCCAGAAAGTTCGAACCGAGCTGGAGGCTCTGGGCGCAACAGTCATCCTGATCCGCGAATCAGACATCTGGCAGTCGATCTTTTATCGCATCGCCTGGACCGGCCGATACCTGGCAGAACAGTTCCTGGCTGAACTGGCTGATGCTGGATTCGAGTCAGGAAAGATTGAGGATCTGATTCCACTACTCGACCAGGTGATGTTGATCAACAGTGACAGCGATGCTTCTGGTGGCCGCGGCCTGATGAGCGGCGAGGGTGCCAGTGAGGAGCTCAAGTTGCTTCTGGACGTCCAGGCCCAATACGAAGATGCCCTCTATCTTTCAATTCATTGCAATGCTCTGGATGATGATTCCAGTGTCAGAGGATTGCAGGTTTTCTACCTGACTGGTGCGACTGCCTATGCCAGGGAAAATGAGCTGGCAGTCGACAGGGGCTTGGCAAATGCCGCGCCAGTCTATAGGATGTACCAGGATGCCGCGCGCAAAAAACTGGCCAGACTGGTCCAGGATTCGATTCTTGAGCGGTTGCCTGCATTGAAATACGAAGGCCAGAAAAGCTTGATCGATGAGAATTATGCCGTTTTGCGTGAACTGAATCTGGCCAGTGTCCTGATCGAACTGGGATTCATCTCCAATGCCAGTGATCGCGCGCTGCTTCTGGATCCAGCCAGCCAGCAACAGATGGCCGCTGGCATTGCCGAGGCTGTCTACCACTATTATTGCCTGCCATAGCAGCAGGGAGGAGTCCGTTTATCATGAATGTTTACCATCGGCGCCACAAGAGGCGCAACGCACTGTCTCCGTTTGTCTTGTTCCTGATCCTTGTGGTTCTCGCAACTGCAGGGATCCTGGCCTATTTCCGGTTTATCCGTTTTCCACTCAAAGTGCTGGCCAAAACCCAGACGATCGAGCTGGGTTCAAATATCCCGGCTGCTGCGTCTGATTATCTGGATGGCAAGGCGGCAGAGCTGGCCAAAGTTGATGTCGACATTTCTGACGTTGATTCAGCCAAGACGGGTGACTATCAGGTGGAACTCGAATACGAGGGGCGCCGGCGCACCGTCACCTTGATCATTGCCGATACCGTCGCCCCTCAGGTGACTCTGCGCCGGCAACCGGTCATCACCGTGCTGGGAAAAGCTTTGGCTGTCGACAGTCTGGTCGAAGATATAAAAGATGCTTCAGACGTGACAACATCTTTTGCTCCGGACAAGCCAGAAACGACTTACCAGCCATCCGAGCTGGGCAGTTTTGACGTATCTGTTTATGTGATCGATGCATCAGGCAACCAGACAGTCGTGCCTGTGCAGGTCAAGGTGGTTGAGGCAGACCAGAATCCGCCCCAGTTTGCCGGCGTGGATGCTGCCCTGCTGGATGTGGGGCAATCCTTCGACCCGCTCGATGGGGTGACCGCTGTGGATGAAATAGACGGTGACCTGACGCCGGATGTCCAGCTTGAAGGCGAAGTGGACACCAGCCGCACCGGTGCCTTCACGTTGACTTATTCTGTAGCAGATTCTTCTGGCAACGAGGCCCGCATGGTCCGGACTGTCACAGTCAGTGATCCGTTTGCCCATTTGCGTGGTGCCAATGTCATCACCACGACAGGATCTGGAGCCGCTAGCAAACCCTTGCATGCCGTGCTCGAGTACCTCGACCTCGATGTCCGTTTCATGGGCATTGTCTACCAGGATTTGACAACCGGCGACGGCTTTGTGATCAATCCGGACAACCAGTACCGTTCAGCCAGTACAGCCAAAGTTTTTGTCAACATGGCTCTCTATGATGCAATCGACCGCGGTGTCTATTCACTTGACCAGAAGATCCAATATGAGTCCTCGGACTTTGAAAGCGGGACGGGTATCCTGCAGGGCATGGATCTCAAGATCCCCTACGCCCTCAGTACCTTGGCGGATTATGCCGTCATCTACTCGGATAACATCGCGTTCAACATGATCCGCCGCTTTGTCGGACGCCAGGAAACCTTTGACTACTACGAGTCAATCATCGGCCACCCGACCAACCGGACGAACACATCAATGGGTGCGGCAGATGCTGCTGCCCTGATGAATGAACTGTACACATCGGATTCAGCCAATTTCCAGCACATGCTCGATGTCATGCGCCAGACCCAGTTCAACGACATGCTGCCGCGCTTCCTGCCCCAGGGCATCGTCGCCCACAAGGTCGGCTTCTACAATACGGTCTACCATGACATCGGCATTGTCTTTGACGGCGACAAACCCTATATCCTGACCGTTTTTTCTGAGGGCCTGACCTATCCGAGCGACAAGATCGCCACTGTCTCCAAACTGGTTTACGAAAACCGCTGA
>JAQUEY010000224.1 GCA_028684955.1 Eubacteriales bacterium | reverse complement strand
AGCCGGGATCGGAGTCAGCGCGGCGCTGACATCGCGGTCGGACAAGATGATGATGTTGGCGCCGCTGGCGATGGCCTGGTCAGCGGCATCAAACAGGGCCTCGATGGCACTTTCGAGCGAGCGGCCGTCACCGCCGGCAGCAAAGAACATCGGCAGGGTGGCTGCCTTGAAACCGGGCTCGGTGATCTGTCGGATCCGCTCGAGCTCCTGGTTGGACAGGATCGGGTATTTGAGCTTGAGACGGCGAGCATCAGCCGGTTCCGGATGGATCAGGTTGCCAATGGAACCGATGTACGTTTCGGTTGCGGTGATGATTTCCTCACGCAGGGCATCGATCGGAGGATTGGTGACCTGGGCGAACAACTGCTTGAAATAGTTGTAGAGGATCTGGTTGCGCTCAGACAAGACGGCGATCGGCGAGTCGATGCCCATGGCACCGGTCGGTTCCATGCCGTCCCTGGCCATCGGCAGGATGATCGTCTTGAGATCCTCATACGTGTAGCCAAACACTTTCTCCAGCTTTTCCAGCTCTTCTTGCGGCGGCAGCGGCTCTTCGACAGCTTCCGGCAAATCCTTGAGCGTGATCATGTGGGCGTCGATCCACTCCCGGTAGGGCTTCTCGCCTGCGATCTTCTCCTTGATCTCGTCGTCGGCTATGATCCGGCCTTCTTGTGTGTCGATCAGGAGCATGCGACCGGGACGCAGACGCTCCTTGACCACGATGTTTTCCGGCGGAATGTCGAGGACGCCGGCTTCGGATGCCAGGATGATCATATCGTCCTTGGTGACGTAGTAGCGGGAAGGCCTCAGGCCATTGCGGTCGAGGACCGCGGCGACACGGGTGCCATCGGTGAAAGCCATGGCAGCCGGTCCGTCCCACGGTTCCATCATCATGGCATGGTACTCATAGAAGGCCTTCTTCGAATCACTCATCGACTCGTGGTTTTGCCACGGCTCAGGGACCATCATCATGCCGGCATGGGCGATCGAACGGCCGGACAGGACGAGGAATTCGAGCGTATTGTCAAACATGGCCGAGTCGGAGCCATTGTTGTTGATGATCGGGAAGATCCGGCTCAGCTCGCCGCCGTAGACATCACTGGACAAGCCCGGTTCACGGGCATTCATGCGGTTGATGTTGCCACGCAATGTGTTGATCTCGCCGTTGTGGATCAGGTAGCGGTAGGGATGGGCACGCTCCCAGCTGGGGAAGGTGTTGGTGCTGTAGCGGGAATGGACCAGGGCAATGGCTGATTCGAAATTGAGATTGGCCAGGTCGAGATAGAACGCGTCGACCTGTTCGGCTGTCAGCATGCCTTTGTAGACGATGGTCCGGCTGGACAAACTTGCAAAATAGAAATAATCCCGGTCGGCTTCGCCTTTGCCGACGACCAGTCTTTCACAGCGTTTGCGGATGACATACAGGGAACGTTCGAAGGTGAGGTTGTCGGACCCCGCAGACGCACCGATGAACAGCTGGCTGATGTGGGGCCGGTTGATCCGTGCCGTGTAGCCGAGGGAGGACTCGTTGACCGGCAGATAACGCCAGCCGAGTACGGTCTGGCCCTCCTCGAGGACGATGGCTTCAATCTGGGCCTGGACGTTCTTGCGCTCGTTGCGTTCGAGCGGCAGGAAGGCCATGCCGACGCCGTACAGGCCTTCAGGCGGCAGTTCGATACCAACCTGGGGACAGACCGAGCGGAAAAATTTGTCCGGGACCTGGAGCAGAATACCGGCGCCGTCGCCTGTATTGTCCTCACTTCCGGCACCGCCGCGGTGAGCCAGGTTTGAAAGGACAGTCAAAGCCTGGCGGACAATGGAGTGGGACTTGTGTCCCTTGATGTTGACGACAAAGCCGATGCCGCAAGCGTCATGCTCGAATTGCGGATCATACAGACCTTGCCTCTGGGGCAACCCCAGATTTTGATGCTGCATAAATCGTCCTCCTGTTTTCGAGCCATTGCGATCGCAAACAACCCCGCAATGGCCGGGATGAAATAGATCGCCGTTGATCTTGCAAAAATAAAAAGGACCATTCAGGTTATGTTGCCATAAAATGATGGTCCCTTGAGTATATCACCGTATTTTTCGCGGTTCAATTGATTTTTGTCAAAAAGTGATTTGCAATAAGAAAAGTTAATACTTGCAGAATGAACAAATAATGGGCGCCGAAGTGTCTGCTGTGACTGCCCCTCAGGCGAGGTCAAAACGCAAGCTGATGTCGAGGGCCTTGACGGTGTGGGTCAGGGCGCCGATCGAGATCAAGTCGATGCCTGTGGCAGCAAGGGCAGCGAGATCCTTTTCGCCCATATTGCCGGATATTTCCACCAGTGCCCTGCCGGCGATGCGGGCGACGGCAGCTTCGATGGCTGGCTGGTCCATGTTGTCGAGCATGATGATGTCAGCACCACAGGCCAGTGCTTCATCGACCTGAGCCATGTTTTCGACCTCGACTTCAATTTTCAAGGTGTGGGGTGACTGGCGCCGCGCCATCGTGACCGCGGCCGTGATGCTGCCTGCCGCCTGGATGTGGTTGTCCTTGATCAGGATGCCATCCGCGAGATTGAAACGGTGGTTGGATCCTCCACCCGTGCGAACGGCGTATTTCTCGAAAACACGCAGTCCGGGCGTTGTTTTCCGAGTATCACAGATGGAGGCATTGGTTCCCTCGACCTGTTCGACGGCCCAGGCCGTCTTGGTCGCGATGGCCGACAGGCGCTGCAGGAAATTGAGCGCGACGCGTTCACCGGTCAGCACGCTCCTGGCTGGACCTTCGATCCGCGCCAGCCGGTCTCCCTTTTGCACCCGCTGACCTTCGAAAACTGCAAATTCAACTTTGACAAGGTCGTCGAGCAATTCGTAAACCCGGGCAAAAACGGGCAAACCACAGATGACACCGGCTTCTTTGGCCACCAGGACAGCTGCTGTCTGCTTGTCAGCCGGGATCGTGGACAGGGTTGTAATGTCGCCGGTACCGATGTCTTCGGTCAAGGCGCGGGTGATGATGTCATCCATCAGAAAAGGGGTCAGCATGGTTAGTTCCTCCTTGTAGGTTCTGCTTGGACTGGGCTGGGCCGGTTTTCATCCATCCGGAAATGGGCTCCGACACTGTGGCGGCGCCGCAGAGCGGCCCTGACAATGGCTCTTCCGGTCACAGCCATCTGGGCTGCTTCCAATTCAGT
>JAQUEY010000223.1 GCA_028684955.1 Eubacteriales bacterium | reverse complement strand
TGGCTGCCGACTGCCCGACGATCTTGGCATTGATGCTACCTTTGACCAGGATGATTTTCCGGACAGCGTCAATCTCGTCCGCATTGAGCAGGTGCGCTCCGCGGTCGATGAATTCCTGCCGGACCGCTGCATAGACTTCATCAAGGACCAGCACCGACTGTTCAGACGCACAGATGACGCCATTGTCAAAACTCTTGGACAAAAGGATCGAGCTGACAGCCATTTTCAGATGAGCGGTTTCGTCAATGATGGCCGGGGTATTGCCAGCACCGACACCAATCGCTGGTTTGCCTGAGGAATAGGCGGCCTTGACCATGCCAGGTCCCCCGGTGGCCAACGTCAGGTCGCAGAGCTGCATAACGGTGTTGGACAGTTCCACACTGGGCTGGTCGATCCAGCCGATGATTCCCTCCGGGGCGCCGGCTTTGACCGCAGCTTCGAGGACAATACGGGCAGCTTCGATCGTGCAATTCTTAGCTCGTGGATGTGGGGAAAATATGATGCCGTTTCTGGTCTTGAGAGCAATCAGCGATTTGAAGATCGCCGTGGAGGTCGGATTGGTGGTCGGAATGATGGCTGCGACAACACCGACTGGTTCGGCGATTTTGGTGATGCCGAAGGCTGGATCCCGGTCGATGACACCACAGGTCTTGTCATCCTTGTACTGGTTATAGATGTATTCCGAGGCGAAATGGTTTTTGATGACTTTGTCCTCGACGATGCCCATACCCGTTTCTGCAACGGCTTGCTTGGCCAGGGAGATGCGGGCGTTGTTAGCCGCTTTGGACGCCTGCCGAAAAATTTCGTCAACCTGGGATTGTGAATAAGTCGCAAATACTTTCTGAGCTTCCCGGATCTGGGCCATTCGGATGTGCAATTCTTCAAGATTGGTGACCTTCATAAAAACCTCTTTCTCCGATCTGGTTTGGGTGACGGTATCCTCTCAGGAAACCCCTGCTTCGCGACGGACAGGTGCTTCTTCAAGTTCATGATCCAAAATTGTTGCAAAAAAAAGACAAGCGCGTGAAGATCTGGCAACAAGCGCTTGTCTGAAAGGCAAGCAAAGTCAACCAGGTTCTTCTCAAACACGGAAAGCTTGCTCATTTCTCATGCAAACTCGATGGTCCAGCAATCATAGGCTATTTTGCCTTTGCCCTTAGATTTTCTGGACTTGAACCTTCTGATTCAATTGTGGTTTCTGGCGCAAAAACTGTTTGTAAAAACCATTGTTGCGCAAAAAACAGGCGGAAACGATGCGGCACATTCAAGCGCCGAAAACGTTTACGAATTCGATCTTAGCACCCGGGTAACCTGCTGTCAATCACGGAGAATTATCGGCGTTATGTGTGAATTTGTGCTCTGAAACTGTGCATTATGCACAAAAATTGCTTCAGATAGGGGAGATGAGGGCCTGAGCAGACCATCACATCAGCCCGAGCAGCCTCGAGCTGTTGTCCCAGAAAATAGCTTGCTTTTCTGGCGCAGTCAAGCCCAGAGCCTCGATCAGTCGAACCTCATCAGCTGGTTGCCACATCGGGTAGTCGGAGCCAAAAAGGATCCGGTCGATGCCGAACGCGTCGATCAGCCGGAGGATTTCTTCCACTGGCATGAAAGGCAGAGAGCTGCTGGTATCGACAAAGAGATTGGGAAGGCCAGCGAGAGATTCGATGGCTTCCGGCCACTGGCTCCAGCCGCCAAAATGGGCGGCGATAAACTGAGTATCTGGAAAAGCGAGCGCCAGGTTGCGGATCCTTTTAGGATGTGAGTAGTCATAGCGCGGATCGCCGGCATGCATCAGGATGGGCAGCCGTCCTTGCAGCTGACGGCAGAGCTCATGCATGAAAGATGAATCTGCTTCCATTTGCTGGAAATCGGGGTGCATCTTGATTCCACGCAGATCGTTGCCGAGGATGATGTCCAGCGTTTCATGAATTTCGCTAGCGGACATATCAGGATGCAAGGTGCCGAATCCGATCAGGGCAGGCACCTGCTGGCATTCGGCCATGAAACGATTGATCGACTCGACCTGCACCAAACGGGTTGCAGTTGAAAAAACGACACTGAAATCAACGCCTGCCAGCTCGTTTGCGGCGAGCAAATCGCTGACGGTACCGGGGCTGGCCATCGGGATCTCGTAAAAGTCGCTGATCGAGGCGACCGCCAACTGGGCAATTTTCTCCGGAAAAACATGGGCATGAAAATCAATGACGGCTTGTCTGGGCATGAACAGTCAACTTTCTTGCTTAAGGTTCTGCGTGTTCATCCCGGATTTCGAGGTGGACATTGGCCTCAAACATGAATTTGGGCAGCATCGTTCGGTACAGCTCAGCCAGTTCCCTGAGGATGAACGGATCGTCGGCCGGATGCTGGATCGGTAAATAGACGATATCATAATGCACCCCGAAAATCACGCCGTTCACGCGGCTATGGACAAAGCCATTGCGGCAGTAGAAGTCGATCCGGCGCTGCCGGGTCTCCCTTTCGGCCGTATCCCTGCCATCCGCAGCATGCTCAACCTCGGCCAGGATCCCGGCCGTATCAGGCAATTCGCTGCTTAGTCCTTGCAGCAGCTGGCTGCCAAAACCCAGGCCACGGGCATCGGCAACGGCAGCAAAATAGTCGAGCAGCAGGCAGGTGCCCTGCTGGGCACGAGCCAGGAAGGCATAGGCTCTCAGAGTGTTGTCTGTGCTGTCAAATAAGCCGTAACAGAGATAGAGATCGCGCTTGGCCAGATTCTTCATCACAAAGAGCGGCTTAAGCTCGTTGTCCGGGAAGTCGTACTTGAGATGATGGTGATAGACCTCGCTGATTTCATGGCTCGTTAGCTGCTTGATGATCACGGCAGTCTGCTCCAATGGTGTATAAAGATGGCAACGTCTGCTTTATCGATTTCCCCTCTGGCGACACTAAGAACAATCTCGGCAAATTCATCCTCGGGTGCTACAAATTCATAACCGTTCAGAAGCAGAAAGACCAAGGCAGAGACCGCCCCGACTCGCTTATTCCCATCGACAAATGGATGATTTTGGACCAGATGGAAAAGATAGGCAGCAGCCATTTCATAAATATCCGTATGCAGGAATTGGCCGCCGAAAGTTGCTGAGGGCATTCCCAGCGCTGACTTTAGCAGTTCCATATCACGAAGACCAGATTCCCCGCCGTAACGATGAATCTGATCCTGATGTATTTCAAT
>JAQUEY010000222.1 GCA_028684955.1 Eubacteriales bacterium | reverse complement strand
GAATCCTCTACCGACCTGGTTTTTTCCGGTCACAACCTGATCTGTGAAAACGGCAGGACCCTTTCCGAGTCGCCGCTTTTCTCAACCGGGATGATCCTGGCCGACATCGATGTCGCAGCCCTCAGCGCGGAACGGCGTCGCCAGACCACCTTTCCCGGCCCAAGGCCAACTGGGCAGGCGAGCCATCACACCGTATACTTTTCACACCCACCCAAGAACCTCGATCTCAGGCGATCCATTGCGCCACACCCCTTTGTCCCAACGAGCCAGAGCGATCTGGCTGAACGCTGCGAGGAAATCCTGACCATCCAAGTCCAGGGTCTGAAAAAGCGCCTGGCCCACACCCGGTGCCAGGCTGCGGTCATCGGCCTTTCCGGCGGACTGGACTCCACCTTGGCCCTTCTGGTCACAGCGAGGGCATTCGACGCCCTGAAATTGCCCCGGTCCGGCATCGTTGCCGTGACCATGCCGGGTTTTGGCACGACCGACCGTACCTACAGCAATGCACTCCATCTGGCCAGGAGCCTGGAAGCGACCCTGCGCGAAATCCCGATCCGCGCAGCAGTCAGCCAGCATTTCGCCGACATCGGCCATCCTTCGGATCTGCATGATGTCACCTATGAAAATTCCCAGGCCCGCGAACGGACCCAGATCCTGATGGACATTGCCAACCAGACCGGCGGCCTGGTCATCGGTACTGGTGACCTGTCCGAACTGGCTCTGGGCTGGGCAACCTACAATGGCGATCACATGTCCATGTATGCCGTCAACAGCTCTGTCCCGAAAACCCTGGTCCGCCATCTGGTCCGCCACGCAGCGGGCCAGTCCGATCCGGCCCTGTCTGCGGTTCTGCTCGATATTCTCGACACGCCGGTCAGTCCAGAGCTGCTTCCGCCCAAGGACGGCCAGATCGCCCAGCAGACCGAACACATCGTCGGGCCCTACGAACTGCACGATTTCTTCCTGTACTATCTGGTCCGTTTCGGTTTCGCCCCGCGCAAGATCTACCGTCTGGCCTGTCTGGCCTTCGCTGGAACCTATGACGCAGCAACGATCCATCGCTGGCTCACAATTTTCATCCGGCGATTTTTCGCCCAGCAATTCAAGCGCTCCTGTCTGCCGGATGGACCTAAAGTCGGCAGTGTCACCTTATCACCGCGCGGTGACTGGCGCATGCCCAGTGACGCCCAGGCCCGGCTCTGGCTTGAGGACCTCGAGTCCGTCGATCCTGCAGCTCAGTCTGAGTCCTGAGGATTCCCATGCCCGAGCTGCCCGAAGTAGAAACCGTCCGCATCAGTCTGGAGCCCCTGATCCTGGGGGCCCGGATTCTGGAGCTCCGCGAGCTGACAGCTGGCGTCTTGTACAACTGGACTGGACAACCTGAAGCTGCCAGCGGCAGGACCGTGACCGGACTGAGGCGCCGCGGCAAATACCTGCTGCTGGATTTGGGGCCGGATCTGCTCCTGATCGCCCATCTGCGCATGACGGGCCAATTCAAATACGAAGCACAGCCACCAGTGTGGCAAAAGCACGATCACATCGTCATCAGCCTGGAAAAACCCGGAACAGGTAAGGTCTGGCTGGTTTTTCACGATACGCGCCGGTTTGGCCGCATCTGGCTGCTGCGACCTGATCAGACCTGTCAGATTGCCGGGCTGGCTTCGCTCGGCCCAGAGCCACTGGATCCCCAGCTG
This sequence comes from Eubacteriales bacterium, assembly GCA_028684955.1. Classification (GTDB taxonomy): domain Bacteria; phylum Bacillota; class Clostridia; order Saccharofermentanales; family UBA5734; genus UBA5734. The sequence continues at coordinate 1,508 of JAQUEY010000222.1, read as the reverse complement.
GACAGTGAAACCCTGCGGCTGCGCCTGTCGCGCCACAGTCGTACCAATCTCAAAGCTGCCTTGCTATCCCAGACGGTCATAGCCGGGCTGGGTAACATCTATGTGGACGAAAGCCTGTTCCTGTCTGGCATCAACCCACAACGTCTGGCAGGATCGCTCAGCCCTGGCGAAGCTGCGCACTTGCTGTCTTGTATGCAGAAAATCCTGCAGGCAGCGGTGAATGCACGCGGCACGTCGGTCAAGGATTATGTCGATGCCCTGAATGTCCGCGGATCTTTCCAATATCAGCTGCAAGTTTACGGCCGGAGTGGCCAACCGTGCACACAGTGTGGAACGCCCCTCGCAAAAACCAGGCTGGCGGGCCGGACAACGGTCTACTGTCCACACTGCCAGCCGATCTAAATGGAGATAGCCTGGACTGGACAATAGTCCAAGGCGGCTTCCAGCCGTTCGACCGACTCAGAAGAGGTAGCCGCGCCCATGACGATGGCTATCTGACGTGGATCGATGGTAAATAGGTCAGGACACAATTGGACACAGAGGCCACAGCCAATGCAGCGGTTTTCATCCACGCGTGGTGTCATGTACAATACCTCCGGCAGGGTTGTTCTGGTGAAGATTTTAGCAAAGACTGTATCCTGCGAACAGGACAAACGAGCCGCATCGTGTCTATATGAGGTGTGAAGAGGTGGAAAATTCCATGGAAACCCGCAAAGCTTTGGTTTTTTTTGATATAGACGGCACCCTGCTGGATCGCCAGCAGCAAGCCCCGGCATCGGCTGTCGAGGCCATAACCCGCCTCAGGGACAACGGGCACCTGGCCTTTATCAACACCGGTCGCTGCATGGCCATGGTCAGCGACGATATCCAGTCCATCGGATTTGACGGTATTGTTGCTTCCTGTGGCACCCACATCACGGTAGGCGACCAGACCCTTGAAAACATCCTGATCCCGGAGGACCAGCTCAGGTCGATCATCGATCTTCTGATTGAAAACCGGATTGATTTCTGGCTGGAAGGCCCTGACCATGTCTATCTCGACTCTGTCACCCACCCAGCCTTCTACCGTAAATTCCTGGCTGAATATCCCGGCTGGCCTGGTCTGTTTGCTGATTTTCGCGATGCCTCGCCACTTAGGGTCAACAAATTTAGCTACCTGATCAACCGGCACAGCCAGTTTGACCGGGTCGAACCGATCCTCAGAAGCCATTTTGACCTGATCATCCATCGCGATGACCATGGCGAGGTCATCCCCAAGGGCTTTAGCAAAGCAACCGGCATGGATCAGGTCAAAGCATTCCTCGGTCAAACCGATGCCAAGGTATTTGCTTTTGGTGACAGCCTTAATGACCTCGACATGCTCAAGGCAGCCGATTTTGGTATCGCCATGGGCGGCAGCCGCAGCCGCCTGATCGAACTCTCCAGCCACCTGACAGATTCACCAGCCGAGCACGGCATCGCCAATGCCTTGCGACATTATCAATTAATCGAATGACACCTCGACACTT
>JAQUEY010000221.1 GCA_028684955.1 Eubacteriales bacterium | reverse complement strand
TGAAATGTTCCGGACGGGCAAATCAACCGTGCTGGTGCTCGACGATGCGAAAAATGTCCAGGGCTTGATCCGGCTCGAATCCCTGCTGGAAAGTGTGAGTGACTATGGGCGCAACAGCTAGGCGGTCCCTGAAAAATCTGGCCCAGATCCTCAAATTGGCCGGGCTGATCGCCCTGGGATTTTTCCTGAGCATCTATGTCGTGGAAAACCCGCAGGACAGCCTGGTCTCGCGCCTCGTGTCCTATCCCAAAATCGCCGCTTTATTAGGCCAGCATCTGACGATTGTTGGGATCTCCTGCCTGCTGGCCATCGTCACCGCTGTGCCGGCCGGGATCCTGCTCACCCGCTCGCGCTTGAAAAAATGGGCGCCGAAGATCATTGGCCTGGTCAATATCGGCCAGGCGGTGCCGAGCCTGGCGGTGGTTGCTCTGTCGGTCGGCTTTCTGGGCGTTGGCGCCTTGACAGCCATCCTCGCCCTCTGGATCTATTCCCTATTGCCCATTCTCAACAATACCCTGACCGGCATTAATGAGCTCGACCGTTCGATCATCGAAGCTGCCCATGGCATGGGCATGAACCCGCGCCGGATCCTCTACAAGATCGAACTGCCGCTGGCTTTCCCGCTGATCATCTCCGGCATCCGGACCGCCGTGACCATCAATATCGGCTCTGCCATCCTGGCTGCCTTCGTCGGCGGCGGTGGCCTGGGCAACCTGATCATCGCTGGCAACAATATCAGCCGCTGGCAGGTGGTGGTGCTCGGTGCTGTCTTACCTGTGATCATGGCGCTGATTGCAGACACGGGCTTTGCGTTGTGGGAGCGGCGCTGGAAGGTGAAGAGAGGGTAGGTCCGATCCGAAGTCCATGGATATACATTAACAGGGCTGTTGGCTCAATGCCAACAGCCCTGACTTCATATCGAAGGGATTAAACAGTCGATTGGAACTCACTCTGTCAGGGCATGACCAGATTGGGGATGAACATGACCAGGCCCGGGACATAAGTGATGATTAACAGAACTAAAACAGCGACTCCCAGAAAAGGCATATTGGCTTTGACAAAGTTTTGCATCGGCAGTTTCAGCAAGGAACAGGAGATGAACATCATAGAACCAAAAGGCGGAGTGATGCCCCCGATGACCAGATTCAAGGTCATGATGATGCCGAAATGGATTGGATCGATACCGAGGGCTTGGAGAGGAGCCATCAGAAGCGGGACAAGAATGATGATGGCGGGACCGGCTTCGATGAACATGCCCAGGAATAGCAGGATAACATTGATGACCAGCAAAAAAACAAATTTGTTGTCAGCAAATTGAAGAATGACATTGGACAGCATGACGGGAATTCTTTCCCAGCTCAGGTAGTAGCCGAACAAGCTGGCGCCAACGACGATGTATAGCACTTCAGCTGTCGATGTGAAGGTCTCTTTGATGATCTGGTAGAACTGAGACCATTTGATTTCCTTGTAGACGAAAACGCCGACCAGCAAACAGAAAACAACAGCGATGGCGCCACCTTCAGTCGGGGTGAAAAGACCAAACCGGATCCCCAGCAGGAAGCCAAAGGGCATGAGCAAGGCGAAAATCGCACTCATCGCTCCGACGAGGATTTCTCGCAGCGAGGCAATTTTATCTCTAGAGCGGCCATAGCCCCTTTTTTTCGAAATGATGTGGACCGCGAGCATCAAGCCGATGCAGAGCATGAATCCAGGCACATAACCCGCCAGGAACATCCGGCCGATCGAAACCTTCGCCACCATGGCATAGATAATCATGACGATGCCCGGCGGAATCATGGCGGGGATAATCGAGGAAGAAGCGGATAAAGCACCGCTGAAGGCCTTGTCATAACCCCGCCGTTCCATTTCCGGAACCAGCATCTTGCAGTCCATCGCGGTATCCGCATTGCTTGAACCCGAGATACCGCCCATGAGCGTGCTGATCACCACATTGACTTGACCAAGCCCGCCATTCATGTGACCGACCAGCAAATCTGCAAAGGAATACAGGCGTTTACTGATGCCTGAAGCATTCATGACTACGCCAACCATGACGAAAAATGGTACGGCCAGCAAGGTAAAGACCTCAAGGCTACTGACCATGTTTTGCAGAGCCAGGTCCGGAGGCATGGCCGTGTTGATGAAAACAAAGTAATACATTGAAGTGAGGATCAGGGATGTCCCGATCGGCACACGAATGATAAACAAGATCAATAGGAGAATCATTGGTGTAAAGCTTAGAAAGCTAATTCCATCCATGACTGTTTTATCCCTTCAAATTCATTGCAAATACTCTTCGTTCATGATTTTGGTGAGAGAATCCGGGGGCGGTACATATTTCCCCATGAGCTTCAATCCCAATTTGTAAGCTCCGATAATGGTCATGGAGCCAAAACAGATGACGAGGGCCCAATCGAGCACCGCATAGGGCAGTTTCAAGACGAATGTCTGCTTTTTGCCTAGGTTCATGATCAGCGTAATGGCAGCCCAGGTCATGTAGCCATTTAAAATCAAGACCAGGAAATTGGTGAAGAGATCCAGGGCTTTCCGAACCGGAACGGGGAACAAATTGAAAATGACATCAATGGCAATATGTCGTTCCTCACGAAAACCAGTGACGGTTCCAATATAGACAGACCAGATAAAGGCGATCAGGACGACCTCTTCTGTCCAGCTGATCGGTGACTTGAGCACGTATCTGGCCACGACATTCAAAGCCACCAGACCGACAAAGACAACAACAAGTAGACTACCGATAATTTCATCAATGTGCTTGAGGAACTTGATCAAACCGGTTGCCCCCTTTCATGATGATGTGATGGTGTTTTTAGGTGGGCTGATCCACAACCATAGATGATGCTGCCTGGGCACAAATTCCTGATTTGTGCCCAGGCAGGAACCATAACAGATATTGAGAACGAATCTAGCCTCTGATTTTTGCCAATTCTTCTTGGATTTTATCATAGACTCCAGGTGAAAGGGTTTTGTTATTGTCAAAGACAGACTTGGCTTTTTCCCGGAATGGAGTGAGGTCGACATCGTTGAATACGACACCCTCAGCTTCCATTTTGGCCACGGCGCCATTTTCTGCCTCAGTGGACAATTGGTTGTTGAGCACGGCACCGGCTGCAAATTCTTCCTCAATGATTTGACGTTGTTCATCAGTCAGCTTGTCGAATGCTTCCTTGGAAGTCATGACAGCCGCTGT
>JAQUEY010000220.1 GCA_028684955.1 Eubacteriales bacterium | reverse complement strand
CGCAGCAGCCAGCATCGAGTGCCAGCAGGCGTTCGCCAGGCCAGGCAGCTCGGACTTCTGCCAGCGTTTTCTGGTAGATGGCAATGTGCTCGTCCTTAGCCACCATCATGCCTTCGTAATCGTAGGAATCTTCCAGCTGGCCGACGGTCTGGATGACCAGGGCCACGCGGTAGGTCTGGACCTGGGCCATCAGGTCTTCCACTTCGCCGATTGCTGGCGGACCGACCCAGCACGTGGCAAAACGGCCACAGTAGTTCTGGGCGCAGGCGCCGCGCAGCTCCGGGGCGTAGGGGATCTGGGCCGGGTCCATGGTCGCGGCAAATGTCGCACCATTGCCCAGGGCAAGATGGATCAAGGTTTGAATCATTTCATTTTCCATGGTTTTGAGTATAGCGGAAGTTCCCCGGACGTCTCACGCAATTTCGTGGATATTGGTATTTTTTTGCGCATCTGTGCGGAATTGAACTCAGATTGCGAGAATTCTTAGATGAAGTGTACAAAATAATTGAGAATCATGATCGTATTCTGTCGAAATTCCATTTTCTTCTTGATTGTTGTCAAACCGATCGATATAAAGTAAGCTGTCGAAATTTTTTATCTTGCAAGGGGGACATTATGCTGACAGCCTTTATTCTGCCGACTGCAGTTGCAGTCATCATCACCCTGGTCTTTGCTGCAATCAATTACCACTCTGTCAAGAAACTGCCCGTGGGTACAGATACCATGCGGGAACTGGCCGACGTGATCCAGGAAGGTGCGCTGGCCTTCATTCATCACGAGTACAAGATCATCGCCGTGATTTCCGGGATCATCGGAGTTGCACTGGTGATCCTGATCGACTGGTATGTAGGACTGACCTTCATCCTGGGGACCCTTATGAGCGGCCTGGCTGGCTACATCGGCATGAAAATTGCCACGCTGGCCAATGTCCGTGTATCGAATGAAGCCCGGATCAGCAAAAGCCTGGGCAAGACCATGAAGGTTGCCTTCAAGGGTGGCAGTGTCATGGGTCTATCGGTGGCGGGGTTCGGCCTTTTGGGCCTGCTTCTGGTCTATCTGGTTTTTGGCCTGATCCTGAAACAGGCTGATTCCACCAGCATGGTGATTGTCGAGAACTGGCTGGGGATTTCCTATATCCCATTCACGATGTCTGTCACAGGATATTCGCTCGGTTGCTCGGTGGTGGCGTTGTTTGACCGCGTTGGCGGCGGCATCTACACCAAGGCGGCTGACATGGGCGCGGACCTGGTTGGCAAGACCGAGGCCGGCATCCCAGAGGACGACGCCAGAAACCCGGCTACCATCGCGGACAATGTTGGCGATAACGTCGGTGACGTCGCGGGCCTGGGCAGCGACCTGCTCGAAAGCTACATTGGTGCCATTATTTCGGCGATTATTCTGGCAGCCTATATGTATTTCACTCGTTTGAGCCAGGCGAATGCCATCAGTTCAGAACTTTTGGGCAAACTGATCACCTTCCCAGTCTTGTTTGCAGCCATTGGCCTTGTTGGCTGCATCCTGGGTATTTTCTTTGTCATTGCCAGAAAACCGAATGAAAATCCACATCAGGAACTGAACATCTCGCTCTATACATCGGCTGCGATCATAATTGTTGGTGGCTTTCTGTTCACCCAATACTATTTCGCCGGCATGGACGTATCCGCCGTTGACTTCAAAGCGGGCGCACTTTCTCCCTGGATTGCAGCTGTAATCGGTATTGTTGCCGGCATGGGGATTGGCTTTTTTGCTGAAATCTATACCAGCTATGACTATGATCCCACGAAAAAAATCGCCCGTGCCTCGATTTCCGGTACGGCTCTGACCATCACCAACGGCCTGGCCGTGGGCATGCACTCGGTGTTCCTGCCGGTTGTGACCCTGGCGGCTGCTGTCATTTTTGCCAATGCGGTTTCCGGTGTCTATGGGGTCGCCATGGCGGCCATCGGCATGCTGTCGTTTGTTGCAGCCACCGTCTCGGTCGATACCTACGGCCCGATTGCGGATAATGCCGGCGGTATTTCCGAAATGAGTAAGCTCGACCCGGCTGTGCGCAAAATCACCGACAAGCTCGACTCGGTTGGCAATACCACCGCGGCCATTGGTAAAGGGTTTGCGATCGGCTCGGCCGCACTGGCCTCACTCTCATTGCTGGTTTCTTTCATGTATGCCCAGATGGGCCTCAATGACAAAGTCATGGATGTCTCGCTCGACATCATCAATTCCTATGTCCTGGCCGGCGCCTTTGTCGGTGCTGCGATGCCGTTCCTGTTTTCATCACTGCTGATTGATGCCGTTGCCAAGAGTGCCGGCGACATGGTCGATGAGGTGCGGCGCCAGTTCAAGGAAATGCCGGGGATCCTGACTGGTGAGACAAAACCGGATTACAAGCGCTGCATCACGATCTCAGCAGCGGGTGCCATCCGCGAGATGAAGCTGCCGGTCGTCATTGCTGTGGTCCTGCCTGTTCTGTCCGGCTTTATCTTCGGGGCGAAGTTCGTAGGCGGCCTTTTGATCGGTGCGACGATGTCTGCTGTCATGCTGGCCATTTTCACGGCTAACAGTGGCGGTGCTTGGGACAATGCCAAAAAATACATTGAATCTGGTGGTATCGAAGGCCATCCAAAGGGCAGTGTCACGCACAGTGCGACCGTCATTGGTGACACCGTCGGGGATCCTTTGAAGGATACGGTTGGTCCGTCATTGGACATCCTGATCAAGATCATGTCCACCATCTCTTTGATCACTGTCTCCATCTACAGCAAGTTCAATTTCCTGTCGCTCTTGGGCGGCTGACGACCTTTCTGACCGATTGAGGGGGTTTAGCTCTCGTATCGGGTTCATACCCATTCATTTGAAAACGACCCCGCAAGCGAATGCTTGCGGGGTCGTTTTGCTGGCATGGTCCGGGTATCACAACAACCGGACGTGTGCTTGCTGAGCGAGTTTCTCGATTTCCTCGGAGAGGGGGGTATCGGTGATCAGGGTCTGGATGTTGCCAAGACGGGCAAACGTGTAGGGGAGACGGTTGTTCATCTTACTGGTGTCCATCAGGAGAACGACATGCTGAGCTTTCCTGATAATCAGGCGCTTGAGCTCAGCCTCGTAATAGTCACCACAGGAGAAGCCGCTGTCCGGCGAAAAGGCGCTGGCGGCCATGAAAGCATAATCAATGTTGAGGGATTTGACATATTCGGTGGCGTTGAAGCCGGTCAGGGTCAAGGTCTCGCGATTGAGCTGGCCACCGGTGA
>JAQUEY010000219.1 GCA_028684955.1 Eubacteriales bacterium | reverse complement strand
CAACGGCAACTTTATGCGCATCAGTGCTGGCAAGCGCTCCTTGCAGCAGGGAAGCCGCTGCCTGGGAAAACCAGGCTGCGATCTGGGCTGCTTCTTCGATCGCACGCGCTGGGACAGGCTGTTTGCCGCAGCGGATGATCACATGGGTGCCCGGGATTTTCTGGGCATGAAACCAGAGGTCGTCCTTTTGGGCGGTGCGCAAGGTCAGACGGTCATTCTGCAGATTGTTGCGTCCCGCCTGGATCAGCAACCCGTCGCTGCTCAGATATGAGCGCGGTGGAAGGGGCGGTGGATTCTTGGCGTTAGCCTTGGCTTTTCCTTTGGTTCCGGAGGATTGTTTGGTTTTGGCCTGGCGCCTGGCTTTGGACCCGGGTTTACCCGGGGCAAAATCGCGCAACTGGCTGGAGGGGTTCTTTGGTTTCTTGTCCTGATCGGACGATCCATTGAGATCGTGTGCTTTCTGTCGTCTTTCGGCGGCAGATAAACCGGTGGCGGTAATTTCTTCACGGATGGCCTGGATATCAGATTCATCGCTGGCTTTCTGCACGGCACTTTTGAGGCTGCCGAGCCATTCCAGATCGGCCAGGTCTTCCTGGACCAGGCGGGTGTTGGTCTCGAATTTGCCGCGCGCTTTCTGGTAGAGCTTGAAATAGCGCTGGACATTTTGGCTCGGCGAGAGGGCTGGCTGCAGGTCGATCCGGATCATGCCAAGTTCGGGGTCGTAGTAGTTTTGCACCTCGACGAAGCTCAGACCGTCCTGGATCAGGTGTTGCTGGGCTGCCAGCAGCTCGCCGCAGGTGCGGTAGAAGTCGCGTTTCTCCCCCTCAGTGAGTTCATCCTGATGCAGCTGCAATTTGCGGGCTGCGTGATCCAGCTCGGTTTCGACCCGCTTCTGCAGCGACTGCTTTTGCTGGGCCAGACGGTTTTGGCGGTTGCGCTCGAGGTAGTAGCGATCCATGGCCGCTGAGAGCGAGGCTTCTGGCCGAGGATAGGCCAGATTGGGCAGAACCAGGGCGTGAAAGTCAAAGGGAATGGTATCCCGGGCATCGAGATAGAACGTTGTCGGGCTGAATGTCTGGTCCAGGATCGTCTCCAGCATGTGCTGCAGCTGCAGATTCAAGGTTGCCTGCTCAACTAAGCTAAGGTGATTGGAGCGGACACGTGGATCGATCCCGGCCAGCTGGGCCACTGCCTGGCAGAGCTGGGGTGAAAAGCCCTGGATGCTCTCGAGCAAGGCCTTATCTACGGCCTTGGCCTGTGCTTCGGGTGTGATGTACGGCAAACCGTTCTGGATGGCCTGCAGGACTTGGTCTGGAGCTGGTTTATTCTGGTTTTGTGGCAGGTCGTAGGTGCGGGCTGGCATGATCTCGCGCAAACGGCTGATCGACTGGTCGATGTGCAGGATCGCATCATGGATCCGGTTGTCCTGGTTCAGGAGGATGATGTTGCTGTGCCGGCCCATGATTTCGATGACCAGTTTTTTCTCCAGCGAGTCGCCCAGTTCATTCTGGGTGGCCAGGCGGATGATGAAAATGCGCTCGTATCCGGGCGTTTCGACGGACAGCACGCGAGCGCCGAGCAGGTGTTTTCTCAGGAGCATGCAGAACATCGGTGGCTCAGACGGATTCTCACGTGCTTCTGTGGTGAGATGGATCCGGGGTGCAGACGGATTGGCAGAGAGGACCAGGCGCAGGTTCTCCCGTCCGGCGCGTAAAAGCAGCAGGATGTCGGTCCGGTCCGGCTGGTAGATGCGGTCGATCCGGGCGTCTTTGAGCTGTGTGTTCAGTTCGATGGCCAGGCATTTGGCCGAAATCCCGTCCAGGGGCATAGGCGTCCTCTTTTCGATTGATCCTGTTCAGTGTACACTGAACAGGATCAATACGCCAAGATCAGGGACTTTGCTGGTAGTATCAAGTGATGACCGATCTTTTACCCCCAGGAATATGAGGATATCGGACATGCAAATCGATCAGTTCATGATTTTCCACCATGAAACGGTCTTGAATGCGCTGACTAAAATTGACCAGAATCGCAAAGGATTTCTAGTTGTCGTCGATCAGGAGCTGACCGTCGTGGGTACGCTGACGGATGGGGATATCCGCCGCGCTTTCATTGCAGGTCATCCCGTCCAAGCCCCGATTTCTGAATGCTTCAACCAGACCTTTGCTAAAATTGATGAGAACGATGACATTGGCATCAGCGTAGAGCTGTTCAAGAATGGCAAGATCAAGTTTCTGCCGATTCTGGACGGACATGGCCATTTGATCAACATCATCACCCGCAACAATCTGCAGACGTTGCTGCTGGAGGACCGGCCTTTTGACTGCCATTATGACTTTTTAAACATGGACGACACGGTGATTGACCATGAGATCTACAATCGGCCCTGGGGGTACTACAAGACCACTTTTATCAATCCTTTCGCCCAGTCCAAAATCATGAAAATCAATCCCCGGGCCAAGCTGAGCCTTCAGGCTCATAATCATCGCGAGGAATACTGGGTCGTCATTGTCGGACAAGGCGAGGTCACGATCGGTGAGTCCGTGAAAAAAGTTGAAGCAGGCAGTTTCATCTTCATCCCTCGTGGCTGCAAGCATCGCGTCATCAATACCACGAACGAAACGTCCCTGATGATTGCCGAAGTGCAATTGGGTGACTATTTCGGTGAGGATGATATCATACGATTTGAGGATATATATGGCAGGACAGTCATCGGCACAGTCAACCAGGAACAATCCTAGGAAAAAATCGACCTCGTCACGAAGAGGCAAAAAGTCAAGGCAGGGGTCTCTTGTGCTGGCAGTTCTGTCTGGATTTGCGGGTCAATACATTGGACGGCTTGTGATCGGAGTCTTGCTTGCCGCGCTGGTTCTTTGGGTGGAAGCGCTGCTCATGAATCACACGGTCCAGTTATTTTTCCGCGTTATCGGAATCGAACTGATCCTCCTGTTGTTCATCGGCTGGATTTTCTACATGCTCCAGGGTGCCAGCGAAGACTGAAAACCTTGACAAGCCTGGGATCTATCCCGAAAATAAGGACCTGAGTTCGTGGAAGGAACAGATAAGAGACATGCAATCACTTGTTGATCAGTCTGTAAATCATACATTTGTCATCATGGCGCACAAGAATGCGCCTTTCATCGAAGAAACCATCCAGTCGCTGCTCAAGCAGACCTCCCCCAGCAACGTGGTGCTTTCGACCTCTACACCCAATGAGCGCATCCTGGGCCTGGCTGAGAAGTACCAGCTGGAGATCTTTGTCAATGAGCCTGGCCAGGGGATTGTGGC
>JAQUEY010000218.1 GCA_028684955.1 Eubacteriales bacterium | reverse complement strand
AAATAATCATAATCATCGTAACTGCTCAGCCCGATGGACTTGATCCGCGGCCAGCGACTGGCGACCGTTTCGATCAATTCAGCCCCACTCATCAAGGGCATGTTCATATCGACGATCAGGAGATCTGGCTGGATAGTGGCAATCAGCTCCAGGGCGGCCTTGCCGTTGGCCGCCTCGCCTATGATTTCAAACCCATGCTGGCGCCAGTTGATCAATTCCTTGAGCATGGTGCGGTAGGGCGTTTCATCATCAATCAACATGACTTTGATCATGATTCCTCCTCCGCAGCTGACGGGTCCGGCTTGATCCGGGGCAGGGTGATTTCACAGGTCGTATAGAGACCAGACACGCTCTTGATCGACAGACCATACCGGTCCCCGAAATTGAGCCGGATCCGGTCCCGGACATTGCTGATGCCGATCCCGTGCTGGTTGGTCGGCTTCAAGCCCTGTTCGATCTCGGCCAGGCGTTCTGCAGAGATGCCCGCGCCATTGTCCGTCACTTGCAGACGGATCGTCTCGTCCTCGATCAGGCCGCGGATGACCAGTGTGCCCTGGCCTTCGACCGGAGCGATCCCATGGACCAGGGCGTTTTCCACCAGCGGCTGCAGCAGCAGGCGCGGGATCAGGCAATCCAGGATCTGGGGATCGATCTGGTACTGGACTTTGAACTTGTCAAAATAGCGGTATTCCTGGATGCGCAGGAAGGCCTTGATGTTCTCCAGCTCTTCCTGGATCGGGATCTGGTTATCCCGGGCACCGATCGAGGCATTGATCAGCTGGATCAAAGACCCGACCAGGTCTTCGATGTTGTGGGCCCCCTGGATCGTGGCCATCCAGCGCGCAGTATTGAGCGTGTTAGCTAAAAAATGGGGATTGATCTGTGCCTGCAAAGCCTTGATCTCAGCGATGCGCTTTTGTTTTTCCTTGTCCTTGACGTTGATCATCAGACGATTGATTTCGTCCATCATTTCATTGAAATTGGTCGAGACCTCCTCGACCTCCCGGATCGAGCTCGTGCTGACGGATACAGCCAGATTGCCTTTGCGCGCGGCATGCATCCCTTTGATCAATTTCATCAGTGGATTAGCCATCACCCAGGCGAAGGTGGTCGACAAGACCACCATGGCACCCGCAATGACGATCATGATCCCGATGATCCCGATCGTGGTCCGGTTGAGTTCGGCATTGACATAGGCCACGGGCAGCATGCTGACAAAATAGAGGTCAAAATCGGGGATTGGGGCCGAAAAAACCAGGAAGTCGGTCTGGCCGTCGGACCAAGTCTGAGTGTGGCTGGCAGACTGGTTTTCTCCGGACGGACCGCGGTCTGATCCGTCAGAAGCTTTGTCAAGGACCACCTGGACCAGGGAAGGATTCCCTTGGTCTGACAGGCTGAAATAGTCATCGCCCGAAGCATGGACCAGACCGGCTGAGTCGATCAGGAAGCTATGTGAGCCGGCTCCAAGATTGACTGCACCATACAACTGGTTGATGAACCGTTCGCTGATCCGGATGGCCAGGACCCCGTTGACTTCACCCCGGTAGAGCGTCTTGATCGAACGCGCCAGGACGAGTGCACTCGTGTTGCCAGTCTGGCGTACGCGTTGGAACCAGATGTTTTCCAGATGCATGCTTTCGGAAACCGGCAGCAAATAAGTCGCACCATTTTTCTCGACCGCCTGTTCGTAGAGCTTAACCTGCTGGTCTGATTTCAGGGCAAATGGCAAAGCGGGGTCACCGTAGATGATGGTCTGACTTTGGTCCGGGTAAATGATCGCGACAACAAAATCCTCGTTCTGACGCGAAATCTTGATGCCAAAATCCTGGCGAATCCTGGACAACAGCTGGCTGTGTTCCCAGCTGCTCATGTCCACCGGCCGCTCCAGAAAGGTCTGAACCCGCTCGGCATAGGCAGTCTCGATGCTGTACGCTTCGATATCTGCCAGTTTGTTGCCGATCCGCTCGGCAGACATCTCAACAATCTGACCCGAATAATTGTTGATGCGTTCGAACATGGTCGAAGCCGACTGGTTGTAAAACAGGTATCCGATCAGGAGGGTCGGTACGATCGAAATCGTGAGAAAAAGAAAGGTCAGAAGCGAACGAATGCTGATTCGCTTCTGACCCGGACGCACCACTCTTCTCAAGTGTGGCAACAAGCGAGATAGATGGAAGGGTCTTAGTCGGTACACTTGAATTTCATCACGTTCCAGGACATGGCAGGGACTGTCAGGCAAAACTGGTTTTTGCTCAGCGGCTGGACCGTTTCGGCTGCGACAGGCACTACACGGAAAGGTTCTTCAAACGTATTTATAGCATAGATGTCTTCATGGTGTAAAACCGAGCGGCCGGTCATGGTGACGGATCCGAAGGAGCGCAGATCAATCGTCAATTCCTGTTCGTCCGCCTGGTCGAGGTTGACGGCAAACAGCGTCAGCTCGCCGGTCGTCTCATCGAAGGACACGGCTGTCTGCACGGTGGCTGCCGCCCCATATTTTTCCGACTCGAATGTCTCGCATTTGACCAGCTGGCGCAGCGCCTGGCCCCGGGCCAGGTTGGACATGTCGCGGAAGGGGTAGAAGGTGGTCTGGCGCAGGGCCGCGCCGCCTTTTTCCGTCACAATCGGGGCGATGACATTGACCAGCTGGGCCAGGCAGGCCATCTTGACCCGGTCGGCATTGTTCAGAAGCGTGATCATCATCGAACCGAAAACGAGGGCGTCGAGCATTGAGTAACGATCTTCGATCAAGGCCGGCGCGACTTCCCAGCCGTGCTCGACCTGAGCCTTCTGGTACCAGACATTCCATTCGTCAAACGAGAGCATGATCTGCTTTTTGCTGCGTTTCATGGCCTTGACGTAGTCACAGATCGAGGTGATGGTATGGATGAAATCATGCATGTCCGTCGACGAAGCTAAAAAATCGTTGAGATTGCCTTCGTTTTCGTAGTAGCGGTGCAGCGAGAGGAAATCAACTTCGTTGAAGACATGTTCGAGCACGATCCGGTCCCATTCCGGGTAGGTTTTCTGCAGGGTCGTCGCACTGCCACAGGCGACCAGCTGGACCGACGGATCGACCCATTTCATGATCTTGGCCGTCTGGCGGGCCTTCTTGCCGTAGGCATCGGCATCCAGCTGGCAGATCTGCCAGTCGCCATCCATCTCATTGCCCAGGCACCAGACTTTGATGTCATGCGGCTGCTCATAGCCGTGCGTCTTGCGCCGCTCGCTCCAGGCCGTGCCGCCCGGGTGGTTGCAGTATTCGATCATGTAGCCAGCATCCTGTTCGGT
>JAQUEY010000217.1 GCA_028684955.1 Eubacteriales bacterium | reverse complement strand
CAGCAGCGCAAGGTCGATCTGCAGCCCTCTTGCCGCCAGCACCCGACGAAGCACGATTGATTGCTCTGCGCGCTACGCTGATCGTCATGCCTGTCTATGTGCTCGCCCTGACCGATCCATCTTTTTACCTGGCCGCGATTATGAAGACTGTGGCGCTGGGGCAGCAGGCCGGTGAGAACGATGCCCGCTCAGCAGGCCGCGAACTCGTCGGGTCGACGTTGACCGGAGCTGCGCTCGGCCTTGCCGTCTGGATGGGTTTATCGCTGTGGCCAAGCCTGTGGATGCTGGTGCTGTGGATGATGGCGGCCGCCCTGTGGGCGGGGTCCGCCCTTTTCGGTGTCCGCCGGACCCGATTCCGGCCATCGTTCTGGAGCAATGCGCTGATTACGGCTCTGATCCTGCTCGGTCCGGCTATCGAGGACAGCGCCAGCGGCAAGAGCGTCCTTGCGGGCGCCGTCATGCGCACCTGCCTCTTTGTCGGCATCGCGCTCTATGCCTGGGGCATGGTGTGGTTGCTCGAACGCTGGCAGGCCGCAAGGTCGAAGGCGCAATCCTTTCAATGTCAAACAGAGGAGAACATCTCGTGATCATTACCAACTTCCTCGTCGGCCTTCCGGTAATGCTGCTGTGTCTCGCCCTGCAGGCCTCCGTTACCTTCTGGTGCGTCCGCTACTACATTCGGCAGGCCAATCGAGTGCCATCGGATTCCGGCATCCGTCCCTTGCTGGTCACCATGGTGGCGATGATGTTTGGCACCTTTTTCCAGGTTGTGGCGTGGGGCTGCCTCTTCCTCTGGCTAGGTGAATTCACCGAACTGTACGAGGCTGTCTATCACTCCACAGTCAATTTTGCCTCGCTCGGCTACGGCGACATCGTCATGAGCAAGCCTTGGAAAATGCTCGGCCCACTCGAAGCGATCAATGGGGTAATGATGCTCGGCATGAGCGCTGCTGCGTTGGTGGCGATCCTGCAGCAGATGATCCGGTCGCAACAAGATGACCTGGTACAGAAAAGTGGACGTCAAAGTTAAAAGCGGGCCAGCGAAATTTTTAAATAAAGAGATCAGTTCTCCGTGGTGCGGTCTACTTTCTTCATTGCCAGGAGATATCTCTGCTAAGGTGGGAGCTAATTCCATTTCTACTTCAAAAGTGAAACGCGTCTGTGCGCGTCTGTTTTTCATTTCGACGAACACAACGAGGAGAAATCTCGCAACATCCCGAGATCTCTCCCTTTGGTCGAGATGACACACCTTCGTCGACAAAGTTTTGCTCGGTGCATCATGCTTTGCTTGATTTAGGAACGGAATTATTGTGCTTTGGGCCATTACCTCCAAGTCGTTCTTTAGGCCGTCGCGGTCATGGTTGAACCTGGGCAAGAGTAACCAGTGAAATGCGCAAGATCGATGCCTTCCAGAGCAATCTTGCGCATTGACGAAGGAATCCTCACACCTCCCCTCTACCGGGAGCCTCATCCCCGAAGAAATTACGCAGGGGCTTGAGACCACCGCAGCGTTGGCTCAACTCACCGCATCTCTCAGCCGAGCCCTTTGTCCTTGCTTCTCGCGTGCCGTCGACACGTCAACCACAGGTTGAGCAACAGCAGCAGCATCAGCACTGCCAGAATAACGATCATCACCAGAATAACACATAGATAACGTTCGCACTGCCACCCCTCAACGACGACAGGCCGATCATCCTCTGGCGTCGTCTCAATAGTTTTGGGGTCATCGACCGCAGTGGAAAGGCGCGCTTCGCGCACGAACCGGGTGCTTGGCCCCTCCTGCTTGTATTCGTGGGCGTCGGCGCTGACCTTCCAGTCCTTGATGTTCGCCTGCACGAGGAACTGGTAGGGCCCGGTCTCGGCGGTCGCTTTGTAGACGCCGGTGAAGACGCCGTCGCCGGGGACGTCGTCGCCATGGCCGGCGGCGTCGCGGCCGCGGTCAAACAGTTCGAGGGTGTCGTGGCCACCGTCCGGACGAGTCACTTTCGCTAGGATCGGCTCGGTGGAGGTCACTGCCAGTCCCATGTTTTTGGGGTAGGCGTAGACATAAATATCGCCCTGGGGGATGATGCTCGGGTAGCGCACCCCAACCGCCAAATGATTGGATGGATTGCGCACGTAGGCACGGGCCACAAAGGGGCTGGCCGCGCCGCGCGGGTTGACAAATATCCGCCAGTCACCGGGGGCAGGATTGGCGACGCGCAGGAACCGCCCCATGGTCATCTGCTGGGCGTCGTGGTAATCGCCTTTTGGATCCTGTACGACCATAGTCGCCCCGGATTCAGGGTTGGCCCACTGCAAGACGAATGACGCGGACTGCGAACCCTCTTCGACGAAAGTGGTGGCCACAGGGTCTTTCGGCGTCACTTTCCCCAAATCGCCGGTGACGGAATGGACAGGTTCATGGGCGATGATCCGCTCGTGGAAGTCGGCGAACGCTTCCGGCAACTGCGCGGCATTGGCGGAATCGACGTAGTGGCCGCCGGTGCCAGCCCCGATTTCCGAACACTGCGAAGCCAGCCCCAGATCGCTGCCGGTGCAGGTGACGTAAACGGGGATGCCGTCCGCCAGCAACATGGCGATTTTAGCGTTCAGGTCCGCGTCGGCGTTGGCCTGCGGCGACGGCTCGTTGTTCAGGCCATCGCTCATCAGCACGATATAGGTGTTGGCGGTCACCCCGCCGGCGGCGGTGATCAGATCGCGGGCTTTCTGTAGGCCGGCGCCGATGTTCGTCCGCGTGCTCGGTCCGAGGCCGTCGATGGCGTTGTTCCAGGCGGCGCGGTTCGCGCCCAGCGGGGCGATCGCCACCTCGACGCGGCCGCTGGCGACGGCGGCGTCGGTGGCATAGGAAACGATCCCCAGTTCGGCGCCGTTCTCGGCCAGGGAAACAAAGTTTTTGGCGGCGACCTTGAGGCGTTCGATGCGTTTGGGGGTCTCGGCGTTCATACTGCCGGATTCGTCAAGCACCAGGACCACCCGCACCGTGTCGTTGGTCGTCACGAACTGCGTCGGGTTGACGACGGCGCCGTTCGCGGCCGGATCGGGCGCGCCGGCAGGCGCGAGGATGGTATTGGGCCACGACCACACCACCTGATCCCAGCAGGAGCGGTTGTTGCGGCATTGCGACTGCTCGGTGACGTTGGCGGCGTCGTGGTTGCCGCCGGTCAGGTCCACCAGATTGGCGGGATTCCCCTGGCCCCAGCAGAACTCCGACTGATTGCTGTCCATCAGGCACTCGGTCTGTCCGGCAGCGGCATCCGGACAGTTGGCGTTGCCCGTATTCGCTCCGCAAGCCGGG
>JAQUEY010000055.1 GCA_028684955.1 Eubacteriales bacterium | reverse complement strand
GCAGCATAGAGCAGGGTCAGGTCCAGGCAGGTCCCCAGATGCTGCTCGAGAACCGTATGGCAGAGCCGGATTCGCTGCCCAGCTTCTTCAAAACTGGCCGGCGGGACGGAGTAGATGATGTTTTGTTCTTGCAGAGCGCCAAAGATCGCCGCAGCCTGGAGCCGGACACGATTGGCACTCTGGCTCTGATAGGCGTTCAGCGCTGGATTGCCGGTCCACTGGCCGAGCAGGTCTGCAGCACGGACCAGGATTTTTGCCAGGAGGGGGTGATTGGGCGTGACAAAGGCTGCCAGCAATTCAGGATAGTATCCAGTGCCTTGCCATTCATCAAAAGCCAGGATGCTGACCTCACGAGTCGCCGAAACAAGGCATAGTCCACCTTGGTGTACGTCAATCTGCAGGGTGCCGATAAGGCGCTCGGTCAAATCGCCCAGGAAAGCGGTATCCAGAACCAGCCCGATCTCGTTGAGCACCAGAGTCTGACCTGCTGGGATCTGTTGGATCACTTTCTCCAGTGGCAAGGCGAAGGATGGATTGGCCTTGATCGTCAGGACGATAGTTTCCATAGGGATTTCGCCCTGGTTGACCAGAGTTACTGTTTGAATCACCGGGATCCGGTTCTGGTTGAGTGCGTAATTGATCCGGTCCACTCCTTCTACAACCAGGTGAAGGGGGCTCGGTGGTGCAGCTTGTCTCAGCTCGTCCATGAGATATCTCCAGCAAAGCTGGCAAGCAAGAGATTCGCGTGGTTGTCCCGGCTTGTTAGACATGACGCGGCCTGCCTTTGCTTAACTGATTATACCATCTAATGCCTGTCGGGACTTTGAGCAAGAGGCGATGCACGGGTGTCACGGGCGCATCGCTGTGCTAAACTAATCCCCAAAGAGCGATTGGAAGACGAGCGATGACTATGATAATTGTGCCCCTGATTTTAACTGCTGCCAGCGGCTACCTACTGGGCAGCATCAATAGCGCGATTCTGGTTTCACGCTGGCTTAAAGGCCAGGACATCCGGCAGTTTGGCAGCGGCAATGCTGGCGTGACCAACATGTACCGTGTCTACGGCAAGATTCCGGCACTTTTGACAGTCCTGGGAGATTTTGGCAAAGCTGCCTTGGCAGTGCTGGTTGCCCGCCTGATCTTTCGTCTGTCCGGATATGACCCCGGGTTTGATCCCGGCTATCTGGCCGGACTGCTGGCCTTGATTGGCCATATTTACCCCGTCTATTTCGGTTTTCGCGGTGGCAAAGGCGTCATGCCTTTGATTGGCGTCCTCTGTCTGGTCAACTGGCTTGCCTTGCTGATCGTTGCTGTCATCACCGTGCCACTGGTCCTGCTGTCACGCCGGATGTCTCTGGGCTCAGTGGCCGGGTCGATCGCCCTGCCATTTGCCACGTATGGGATGACTCAATTTAAAAACCAGGATCCGCTGGTAGCCACTGGTTTTGTGACGGCTTACGCGATCCTGGTTTTAGTTGCACACCGGGGGAATATCAAGCGGCTGATCAAGGGCACAGAGCAGCCCTTTGCGAAGAAAAAATCCTGATTGACCGGGTCTGGAGATAGAACTGGCTCAGGCTTTGGGAAACCAGGGGAAAAACTTGCTGGTCCGGCGCTTGTAATCCTCCCAGTCCGGGCGGCCGGCGTATTTTTTCTCCAGCATCGGCACCCCGGAAATGTAGAGCAGGAACACGGTGATTAAGAGGGGGCTCACGACCAGCCAGAAATTGCGTCCGCCGCTGATGGCCAACAGATAGATCCCCCACCACTGGACCGCTTCACCGAAATAATTGGGGTGACGGCTGTAGCGCCAGAGCCCGGTTTCGATCAGCTGGCCCTTGTTTTGCGGTTCTGCCTTGAAATGCTTGAGCTGCCAGTCGCCCACTGATTCGAAAAAGAAACCGACCAGCCAGACGGCGACGCCGACGGAGGCCAGTGGACTCCAGCCGGCCAGATCCTGCAAGTTAGCGGTGATGGTGGTCCAGTTGATCAGGAAATTGAGAACCAGCTGCAGCAGATAGATCTGGATGAACATGCGCAGGTAAAAGGTGGAGGGATTCCAGGTCGCGCGCATGTTGGCATAGCGGAAATCTTCTGGTTTACCGAGGTTGCGGCGCATGAGGTAATAGGTCAGGCGCAGGCCCCAGACGGTGACCAGAAGCGTCATGACGAGAGGAACCGTGCCTTGCGGTTTGCCGAACCAGAAGGAAAACCAGGCGGAGAACACAAAGCCCAGACCCCAGGCGATGTCGATCAGGCCATTGTTTTTCTGGCTCTGGGCGATGATGAACGTGATCATGAAAAAGACCAGCAGGGCGAGAAGAATGATCCATGTGTCGTTCATGCTCAGGACCTTTCTGTTTCGAGGTAAGCGGCGGCGATGCTACCGCGGCCTGCAAACAAGGTGACTGCGGACGAAATTTCGGTGATGTAGAGAGGGGCTTTGCCGGTCAGGCGCTGTAGTTCCACCTTCAAGGCTTCGGCCCGTTCCCGTGCATTGGCATGGACGATGACATAGTCGCCAATCGGTTTGCCGCGCAAAGACTTGATCAGGTTTTTCCAATTCCGTTTTTCAGAAAACGCGATGCCTTTGATCGTGCCCTTGCCTTCTGGGTCGATCGTGATCAAGGGTTTGAATTTGAGTTTGATCAGTAGATCACCGATGCGTTCGCTGATGCGGCCGGAGTGGGCCATCGGTTCGATATCCAGGACGCTGACAACGATTTTGGCCCGGCTGCGCAAGTTTTCGATGGTCGAGACAATGGTTTCGAAAGGCTGACCGGCCTCGATCAGGCGCACGGTTTCACGGACAAGGAGGCCTTCGGCTCCGGAATTGACTTTGGTGTCGATCAGGGCCAGGCGCTCTCTTTCCTCAGCAGGCATTTCAGCCAGGGCTTCGCGGAACCGGCTGTACGTGCCACTCATCTGCGACGAGACAGTCAAGATCACGACTTGGTCATAATGCTTCAGGATTGGCTGGAGAAAGGCCTGGATCTGGGCTGTGTTGAGCTGGGCTGTCGAGGCGGATTTCAAATGTTCACCCAGGAAATCACTGTCGATGGTGACTTTGTCCAGATAGCTGACCCCATCGATCATGATGTTGATTGGGATCTGGAAGATCTGGTGCTGGAAGACAAACTCCTGCGGTAGATCGGCGATCGAATCAGTCACGCAGGCGATTTTGGCCTCTTGTGGACCTGCCAGGAGATTTTGCCAGACCATGTCGTCTGCTTTCTGCTCGAGGATGGCCCCATGACTGGCTGCTCGTTTGACCATTTCCCAGGGTTGGTCAGTGTGAAGATGGACCCGGGCCAGGTTGTCTGCAGCGGAAAGCAACAAACAGTCGCCTAAAGGCCGCAACTCATCTCGCAAGGCGTCTGGATTGAGGTTGTCGGACTCGATCAGGACTTCGGTGCAATATCGGAAGGGAATGTCTGCATCTTCACCAAATACATGAATGTCCTGGGCCGGCTCTTCAAGTTCAGGTGCGAGGCTTGTCTGCTCAATCGTGACATCATGCCCGAGCATCACCTGGACAAACCCCTCCATGAAATAATAGAAACCCAGCGCGCCTGCATCGACGATCCCCAGCGACTGGAGCCGCTTCAAGGTATGGGTGGTGTCGTCGAGCGATTGTTTGACTTGGGCCATTGACTCGTACAGCAATTCCTGCACGGTCTTACGAGTTTCGAGCGATTCACGGAAACTGACTGCCCAGGCTCGCATCAGGGTGAGAACTGTGCCTTCCACCGGCGTTTCCAGAGACTTGTATGCTTTTTCATAAGCCACATGAAAATATGCTCCCAGTTCATTGAGAGTGACGGAAGCCTTTTCCGAGCTGGCCTGGTACAAACCGTTGAAATACTGGGAGAAAATGGCGCCGGAATTGCCGCGCGCTCCGATCAGAGCTGACCGGGCAATTTCCTTGAGGGTCGAACGGACATTTTCCTGTGCTTTGGCGTGGTTCAGGATGTACTGCATGGTGTGAGCCAGGTTACTGCCCGTATCATTGTCAACGACCGGAAAGACATTGATTCGGTTGAGGTCGTCCTTTTTCTCTCTGGTCCGGACAGCGCCATTAAGAATCGCCCGGTGCAGCGTCTGGCTGCTGATGGTATCGGTCACAGGAACCTCCCGCTGATCCAGGTCGCCAGGGCACTGGTAGAACTGGTGATAAACGTGCCCCAGATCAGGTCAATGATGGTGATCGAAACCGGCCAATCACGCAATGTGGCCAGATTAGTCAGGTCATAGGTGGCATAGGTCACGAGACCAAAAAACGCACCGGCGCCGAGGGCATACAGGATAGACTGCCTGGCAACCGCCGGGCTGATGACAAAAAAGACCATCGCTGCGATGAACAGCAGGTAGAAAATGGCAGCAGCCGGTAGGTTGGGCTTTTCGGCCATCAGATGGCCAATCTTTTCCTGGTAAAGTTTCCTGGAAATGAACAGCAGCCAGACCAGGTCTATCAACGTAAAGACAACCAAGGCTACCAGATAATGCTTGATGAATTGCATAAATTCCTCCACAGTTATTGATAACTGTTATTATGAATGGTCTAACCAGAATAATCTAGCAAGAAATGGTACAGAATTGGGGATAGAAAGAGCGCTTTCGATTCATTCCGTTAATGAAGAATAACCACTTGCGATCCTGCAAATAACCTTTATTTCCTGCCCATCCGGGAATTAAAGTTTTCAATTGATCCGCAAAGAGCCTGACAGAAATTGTGGTTGACAAAGCCACAAGGGGCTGATTATAATTGCTTGTGCCTGAACGGCAAACCCTCTCGTTGCTGGTTGCATCCTACGATGCAAGATCGGTGACGGCAAAGATCAGATCAGTGCGGTCATGGCGGAACTGGCAGACGCGTACGTTTGAGGGGCGTATGGGCAACCGTATGGGTTCAAGTCCCATTGACCGCACCAGAGATTCACCCCACAGCCTATAAGGTTGTGGGGTTTTTCTTTTCTCATTTGTTGGGGACACTGTTTGGAATGTTATCAAATATGAGGCTATTCCAGGGGAAACAGGCTGACATCTGACTTTTGGTAAGCGTTGTGAACGTTGCAAATCCTTTTTTCTATTGCTATCATTTTCCCTAGTCGTTTCGTTGTTTTGACGTGTTTCTTTATTTATTCCATAGATATGAGGTGCCGATCATGATCTGGAATCCTGCTGAGACTATGAATCGTTCGGAGATGGCAGCACTGCAGCTTACGCGGCTGCAGGAGACAGTGAGCCGGGTTTACGAACGAGTCGCTTTTTACCGGGACCGGATGGATGCGATCGGGCTCAAACCTTCTGATATCAAGTCTTTGAAAGACATTGAGAAGATCCCTTTCACAGTCAAGAATGATCTGCGCGACCATTACCCGACGGGGATGTTTGCCGAAGATACGCGGGCGATTGTGCGCTACCATGCTTCGTCTGGCACGACGGGCAAGCCGATCATTGTCGGCTATACCCGAAATGACATGGCGGTCTGGACGGATTGTTGCGCCCGACTGGCTGCAGCGGCCGGTGTCACGGCGGACGATGTCTGCCAGGTCGCTTTCGGCTATGGCATGTTCACAGGTGGTTTTGGCCTCCACTATGGCCTCGAGCACCTCGGGGCCGCTGTCATCCCCCATTCGAGCGGCAATTCCGAACGCCAGTTGATGTTCATGCAGGATCTGGGCACGACCGTCCTGATTGCTACGCCATCTTATGCGCTGCACCTGTCTGAGATCATGGCCGAGCAGGGGATCGCCCCGGAAGACCTGAAACTGCGCGTCGGACTTTTTGGCGGCGAAGGCCACACGCCGGAAATGCGCCGCCTGATCGAGATGCGCCTGGGGATCACCGACACGCAAAACTACGGCCTGACGGAAATTACCGGCCCGGGTGTCTCCTATGAATGCCTGGCCTTTGAAGGCATGCACATCAACGAGGATCACTTCTACCCCGAAATCATCGATCCCGTGACCGGCGAGACGCTGCCGGAAGGGGAGGAAGGGGAGCTGGTCCTGACGACCCTGACCAAGGAGGGGATCCCGATGCTGCGCTACCGGACCAAGGACATTACGCGCCTCAATTACGAGCCGTGTTCCTGCGGTCGGACCTTGGTGCGCATGGATCTGGTCCGTGGCCGCTCCGATGATATGATGGTCATCCGCGGTGTCAATGTTTTCCCGTCTCAGATCGAAGCCGTCCTGATGACCATTCATGGCATCGGACCACACTACCAGATCATCGTCACCACCGAACATTTCATGGACCAGATCGAGGTCCAAGTTGAACTGGTTGATGCCTCGCGCCTTGAAAGCTACCGCGAACTCGAAGATCTGACTCATGAAATCCGCCACAAAATCCGTACCGTCCTCCAGATCGACGTCCGCGTCAAACTCTTGAGCCCCCAGACCCTTGAACGGACCGCCGGCAAAGCCAAACGTGTCATCGACCTGCGCACCAAAGCCTTCTGAACAGAAAGGAACTGTATTAAACATGGACAAACCTGCCAATTTTGCCGGTCTGGACCGGCAGCTCTTGCTTGGTAACGAAGCGATTGCCCGCGGGGCTTTCGAAGCTGGAGTCAAGGTGATCTCCTCATACCCGGGTACGCCCAGCACGGAAATCACCGTCAATGCTGCCAAATATCCACGTATTTACACGGAGTGGGCGACAAACGAAAAAGTCGGCCTGGAGGTCGCCTATGGTGCGAGCCTCGGCGGTGGCCGAGCCATGTCGTGCATGAAGCATGTCGGCCTCAATGTGGCTGCGGATCCCTTGTTCACTTCTTCGTACACGGGTGTCAACGGTGGCCTGGTGATTGTCGTAGCTGATGACCCTGGCATGCACAGCTCGCAAAATGAGCAGGACAGTCGTCACTACGCCCGTGCGGCCAAGCTGATGATGTTCGAACCGGCGGATAGCCAGGAGTGCCTTGACATGACCCGCCAGGCTTTCGCGCTGTCCGAGCAGTATGATACCCCGGTCCTGCTCCGCTTGACCACCCGCATTTCCCACACCCGGACCCAGGTCACCGTTGGCGAACCGATCGAGCAGCCCAGACGCGCCTATGTCAAGGACATGATGAAGTATGTCATGATGCCTGGCATGGCGATCAAGCGCCATGTCGTGATCGAAGGCCGCCAGAGCCAGCTGCAAAAGGACCTGGATAGCGGTCTGGTGCCAGGTGCCTTCACGATCACCCGAAAATCCGAAAAGCTCGGCATTCTGACCAGTGGCATGGCCTACCAGTATGTACGCGAGGCATTGCCGGATGCTTCGATTTTCAAGCTGGGTCTGGTTTATCCGCTGCCGATCGAACAAATCCGCGCATTTGCCGCTTCTGTCGAGCGCTTTGTGATCGTCGAGGAGCTCGATCCCTTTATCGAAACCGAAATCAAAGCTGCCGGGATTGCCTGTGAAGGCAAGTCCTTGTTCACCTTGCAGGGTGAATACAGCCTGGCCCTCCTGAACAAAGTCTTCCATCCGGAAACCGTCCTCGATCCTGCTTATGACACATCGGCTTTGACACCTGCCCCGGGTCGTCCACCGGTCATGTGTGCCGGCTGTCCGCACAAGGGTTTGTTCATGGCGTTAAACCGGCTCAAACTGACGGTGGCCGGCGATATCGGCTGCTACACGCTGGGTGCCCTGGCTCCGACCAATGCCATGGATGCCTGCCTGTGCATGGGGGCATCGGTTGGTATGGCCCATGGTCTCGACCAGGTGACGGACCACGAACTGGCTCGAAAATCCGTCGCCGTCATCGGCGACTCGACCTTTCTGCATACGGGTGTCTCCAGCCTGATCAACAGTGTCTACAACGGCAGCACCAGCACCGTGATCATCCTTGACAATTCGATCACCGGCATGACCGGCCACCAGCAAAATGCTGCCAGCGGCCTCGACATCCACAACCAGCCGGCACCTGAGCTCGACCTTGAACAGCTGTGCCGGGCCATCGGCGTGCGCTCGATCTACGAGGTCGATCCGGCAGATATCAAGGCCTGTGTCAAAGTCATCAAACAAGCTGTTGAAGAACCGCAGGTTACCGTGATCATCGCCAAACGCCCCTGTGCCCTGATTCCGCCTGGCATTGGCAAAAAGGAAGAGGTCGTCAAACTCGATCGCGACAAATGCACCCGCTGCCAGGCCTGTATCAAGATCATGTGCCCGGCTCTGCTGGCCGGTCCGGACGGCTATCCGCAGATCGATCCGAACATTTGCAATGCTTGCCATCTCTGCACCCGAGTCTGCAATTTCGGCGCTTTGAAAGGAGGCAATGAAGCATGAGCCAGCCTTTATCTTTAAACATAGCCCTGGTCGGTGTCGGTGGCCAGGGAACTCTGGTTGCCGGGAAATTGCTCGGCACCGTTGCCAACCTCCTCGGTCTGGATGTTAAAGTCTCAGAAGTCCACGGCATGTCGCAGCGCGGCGGCAGCGTCATCACCTATGTCCGCATGGCCGAGACGGTGGCCTCACCGATCATCGAACCGGCCCAGGCCGACTTCATCCTGTCCTTCGAAGAGTTGGAGGCCTTGCGCTGGGCCTATCTGCTCAAAGCGGGCGGTGCGTTGCTGGTCAACAATTTGCAGATCCCACCAGCCACTGTGTCCACAGGCGTGGCCAAGTATCCGCAGGGCATTGTCAGTGAACTCGACGAGAAAGCTCTGGGCCAGAGCAAAGTCTTTTCCTTCGATGCCCAGAAGCTGGCCGACGAAGCGGGCAGCTACCGGGCGACCAATGTCGTCATGCTCGGTGCCATGTCACGCCTGACTGCGATCGATCCGGACATTTTTGCAAAAGCGATCGATCTCGTTTTCCCGGAAAAACTTCGCGCCGTCAACCACAAGGCATTCCAGAGCGGATCTGATATAATCAAATACACATGTGAATTTTGATCCGTGCCTGTCTGGTGCGGACTTTGAATGGGAGGAATCGCGATGCTCGTCACCCAGATTTCTGTATTTCTCGAAAACAAATCCGGCCGCCTGGCAGAAGTCACCCGGACCTTGCGTGAAGCTGGGGTGGATATCCGGGCTCTGGTGATCGCTGACACAACCGAATACGGCATCCTGCGCATGATCGTCGACCAGCCAGTCAAGGCCCAGGAGGTCCTGACAAACCAGGGCTTTACTGTCAGTTCGACACATGTGATCGCAATCGCCATCCCCAATTTGCCCGGTCAGCTCGACGTTGCTCTTGAGATCCTCAGCGAAGGCTCGATCTCAGTCGATTACCTCTATGCTTACATAGGCCGGGTCACGGATGATGCCGTGGTCATCATCCGGGTCCAGAATCCGCAGCTGGCCCTTGAAAAGCTGGAAAAATCAGCCATCCGTGTGCTCTCAACCCAGGAGGTCTACGGCATTTGATCACCCAGGCCTTTGCTCCTTTCGGGATCTCCCCGGAGACAGTCTTGCTCTCGGAGGAGATCCTTCGCGACCTTGCCCCTGTTTTTGCCCGCATCGACCAGACTCGCAGCATCAACGTGCTGCGGGTCTTGCATGCGTTTCATGAAGCGCGCCTGGCTGAAAGCAGCTTTGGCGGCTCGACTGGCTACGGCTATGATGATTCCGGCCGGGCCCAGATTGAGACCGCCTATGCCCAAGTGTTTGGTGCCGAAAAAGCGCTCGTGCGCATCCAGATCAGTGCAGGGACACAGGCACTGGCGATTTGCCTTTATGGTTTGCTTAGACCTGGCGATACCTTGCTCTCCGTCACTGGTCGCCCCTATGACACACTGCAGGCGAGCATCGGCATCACCGATGACGGTGCACCAGCGCCTGAAGGTTCACTGGCTGATATGGGTGTCTGTTACCGCGAACTTGATCTCCTGCCTGATGGCAGTCCTGACCTGTCGGGTATCATCCAGGCCCTTGAGACCCCGACGAAGGTCGTTTTCATCCAGAAATCTCGCGGCTACACCACCCGCCGTTCACTCCTGATCGATGATATTGAGCAGATCGTCCAGGCAGTCCGCCAGAAGCAGCCCCAGGCGATCGTGCTGGTGGACAACTGCTATGGCGAATTTGTCGAGGAGCGCGAACCTTGCATGGTCGGTGCTGACCTGGTGGCTGGTTCCCTGATCAAAAATCCCGGCGGCGGCCTTTGCCCTTCAGGTGGTTATGTGGCTGGACGTGCCGATCTCGTGGAAAAAGTTGCAACTCGCCTGACCGCTCCCGGTCTGGGCAGCCATGTCGGCCCGACGCTCGGTTTTTCCCGCCTGATCGCCCAGGGCTTTTATCTGGCACCGCAGATTGTTGCCGAAAGCCTCAAAGGGGCCGCTTTTGCCGCAGCCCTTTTTGGCCAGGCTGGTTTCAAGACCTATCCGGCTGCCGATGCCATCCGGGGCGATCTGGTCCAGACCCTCGAATTTGGCGATCCGGACCACCTGGTTGCCTTTTGCCAGGCGATCCAGGCAGCCTCGCCTGTCGACAGTTTTGTCCGGCCGGAACCTTGGGCCATGCCTGGCTATGACAGCCCGGTCATCATGGCTGCCGGTGCCTTTGTCCAAGGCTCGTCGATCGAGCTTTCCGCCGATGGCCCTTTGAAACAGCCCTTCCCGGCCTACCTTCAGGGAGGGCTCAATTTCGAAACCGTCCGCCTGGCTTGCCTGCTCGCCTTTGAACGCATGGGCGGCAGCAGACAGTCCAGCCGCGGCCAAGCTGGAGACTGACCGTGAGCCCATCCCCCCGCAGCACGGATCGTCGGACCACACGCCGCCCTGAGCGTCGTGCGGATCGTCGTACTGGCCGTAGTTCGAGCCGTCGTCCGGTTGACCCGGTTGAACGATTGATGCGGATCGAGAAGCGCAAGGCCCGTTCGCGCGCGATTTTTTTGTCGGTGCTGGTCTTGTTCATCATGCTGGTCATGGCAGTCCTGATCCTGGTTGTCATGCGGAAAACCAAGCCCAATCCACAGTTCCTTTTCATCCAGAAAGGCAAATTGACCCATTATGCCCAAGGGGATGTCCTGATTTTGCGCGATGACAGCGTCGCCAACGCCCCTTCTGCCGGTCAGGTCAAACCGCTGGTGACCGAAGGCATGCGTGTTTCCCGCGGCCAGAAACTGGCCCTCGTGATCCCGTCCGGGCTGGAACGCCAGCTCGATGAGCTCGATAAATGTGAGCAGGATATCGTGGACTTGCAGCTGGAACTGATGAACCAGGGCAAGGGCTCTGGGGCCCGGGCGATCTACAACGAAAGCGCGGTCGCCCTCTCGTCCATCATCAATCTGGTTCGCGGGGATGTCGTCAACCAGACCCTGCGCAATCTGCCAGCCTATGAAGCTGCCATGACGGTGATCATGGAGCAGCGCAGCGGCAAACTGGCCGCCGTCGACTTTCACGATGCCAGGCTTGACCAGCTCCTGATGCAAAAGCAGAGCCTGGAGCAGTCCCTCGGCCTTGCGTCGGGAACGCTGACCAGCAGTCAGCCGGGAATTGTCTCGTTCCACCTCGATGGATTCGAGGAATCCCTGGACGTAGCTGTCGTCGAGAGCCTGACTTACTCGACCTACCAGGATGCCTTGCAAAAGGTCCAGACATTTCAGATGGCCGCCCAGGAAGTGGGTTCAGGTGAGCCCGTCTTGCGTGTGACCTCCAGTCTGGAGCATTATCTGGCTCTTTATCTGGAGGGGGTCCAGCCAGAAGACCTGCCCGAAGATCGCCGCTACACAATCCATGTGCCATCGGAAGGAATCGAGATCACCAATTGTCGCCTCGTCCAGGCAGAAAGCCAAGGACCAGGCAGTTTTGCCATTTTCCGATCCGACCGCAGGGTTGAGTGGTTTTCTGACCGGCGCAGCTTTGCCGCTGAATTGGCTGTGTCCGAAACCGAAGGCATGCGCATTCCCCGGGTGTCCCTGATCGACTTTGACCCGTCGAGCCGGACCGCCAGCATCCTGATGGTCACGGGAGGCTACACGCGATTGGTCCCTGTTGAAATCATTGATTACGACCGCGAATATGCCATCATCGATTCCAGTCCGGATGCTGGGGAAGAAGACCTCAAGCCCAGCTTGTCCGCGGTCATTGTGGCCAATCCGGAATCGATTGGAGAGGGGGAATTCATTGGTGGATAACGAACAGATTGCCCGAGTGGCAGGCTTGACTGTTGCTGAAGTTGAGGCCCTGTCCAGCCGGCTGGCGCAAGTGCGACTGTCGGTTGCGGCTGCAGCCCAGGCTGCAGGACGTGATCCAGCCGAAATCACCCTGGTCGGTGTGTCCAAGTTCTTGCCCGCATCCATGGCCGCAGCAGCTGTGTGCCTGGGGCTTCAGGATCTCGGTGAAAACAGGGTCCAGGAAATGCTGGCCAAGCAGGACGACTTGACTGCCCGCAGCCTGCATCCCGCCTGGCATCTGATTGGCACCCTGCAGAAAAATAAAGTCAAATATCTATTAGGCCGCACCGCCTTGATTCATTCGGTTGATTCAGCCGATTTGCTGCAGGAAATTGCCAGCCGCAGCACCAAGGCCGGGCTTGTGACCGATGTTCTGTTACAGGTCAACACGGCCCATGAGGCAACCAAACATGGCTTTGATCCGGATGAGCTTATAACCGGTGCGTCCAGCTTTTCCGAGCAGTCCGGTGTCCGGATCCGTGGCCTGATGACCATGGCTCCACTGTTTGCAGATCCAGAATTGGCCCGTCCTGTCTTTGCCCAGACCCAGGAATTGTTTGCTTCTCTGGCAGAAGGCCCACTCGGAACGGCGTTTTTCAACAACCTGTCCATGGGCATGAGCCAGGATTATATCCAGGCCATCGCCTGTGGTGCCACCCATGTCCGCATCGGCACGGCAATTTTCGGTCCCCGCCCTCCTCTTGTGTAAATCAATCTGAAAAAGGCCTTGCTCGCAGGAAATTGTGTTGCGTGATTGTAACACAAGCCCCAAATAGCTCATCTGTGTTGCGGCCAGATTACATCGCACTTACACTTCACCAGCCTTTCTTGCGGGGTGCTCAAGGCGTTCCTATAATGGAAACCAGACCGGCCCCGTCGATGGAGAAAGGGATGCCGGTTGAGACGGAGGTAGACCATGGCCGATCTATTCAACAGACTGTTCAGCCGCTTGGGCAGCTACAACGAAGATTTCGATTACGAAGAAGAATCCGAGCAGGACACTTATATCGAGAACAAAGCAGAACCTGTTGAGGATTACAAGCCCGCACCGTCCCGCCGCCAGGCCGCCAGCAAAGTGGTCGACATCAAACCTCACCCGGCCAACCAGTCGGTGGTCATCATGCAACCATCCGATATCGAAGCCGCCCAGCAGGCCTGCGACCACATCCGCGCCGGCAAAACCGTCATCTGCAACATTGAAAAGGTGGATCCCAGGGTCGCCCAGCGTGTCATCGACTTCATCACCGGTTCCGCCTACGCCCTCGACGGCAAAGTCATGCCAGTCTCGAGCGTCATCTTTGTTGTCGCCCCACGCAACACCGCCCTGGTCGAAGGCAACCTGACCGGCCAGCACATGGACTATCTCAAGCAAGCCTACGCTGCCCGCTGAAACTGGTCTCAATGTGCAGGATCTGCCAAGTGCGAACCGGTAAGATGGTATACCGAACCTGCCTGGTGCGATCCGGACAACCGCTGCCAGTGTAACCCTGAACGGTGCTAAATCAGATGGAGCGCCGGATGCAATCAATTCAAAGTATTTATAAACCATCCCTTGGCCAGGAAAAGCCAAGGGATGGTTTTTTAATTGGCAGGGGTCACTGCTCGCGCTAAGTCTGGCTACCTGCGTGGCAATTGCCGGGGCAGGGGTCCCCTCGCCCCTCGCGCCTCGCGCCCCGCATGTCAAACACACGAGTTTTTGACCATTCACCTCGAATGTCTTCTGGCAGCATGCTATAATAACTTCGTTTGAAAAGGGGTGAATGGCTTGAAATTACTC
>JAQUEY010000216.1 GCA_028684955.1 Eubacteriales bacterium | reverse complement strand
TTTTCTATCTGGCCGGCCTGCAAAATATCGAGTACTCCGTTTACGAAGCAGCCAAGATCGATGGGGCTACGCCGTTCGAGACCTTCTGGAAAATTACGGTACCCCTTTTGAAACCTACGATCCTCTTGACAGCCATCATGTCCACAACCGGTACGCTGCAGCTGTTCGACGAATCCGTCAACCTGACGAACGGCGGTCCGGCCAATGCCACCATCACCATGTCGCACTACATCTACAACCTGTCCTTCAAGTATGTGCCGAATTTTGGCTTAGCCGCAGCCATGTCATACATTATCCTGATACTGGTGGCATCGCTATCCTTTATCCAGATGAAAGCAGGTGACCGTCGTGACTAAGGAGAAGTTCAAAAAGGCCCTGACCTATGTATTCCTGACGGTTGCTGCCTTGGTTTCCGTCTTCCCTCTGTACTGGATGCTTTCCGCGGCAACCAACCTCAGCGTCGATGTCTCCCGCGGAGTCTTGCTGCCCGGTACAGCGCTGATCAGCAATTTCCAGAATCTCCTGAAAAACCAGGATGTGCTCGGCGCAATGATCAATTCTTTCAAATATTCCGTTACGCTGACCGTACTCTCTTTGTTTGTCAGTTCACTGGCAGGCTACGGCTTTGAAATCTACCATGACAAAGCCAAGGACACGATTTTGAACATCATTTTGCTGGCGATGATGATTCCGTTTGCGGCCACGATGATCCCGCTGTTCAAGATGTTTTCCACGGCACATCTTTTGAACAGTACGATGGGATTCATGCTGCCCACCCTCGCCACGCCTTTCCTGATCATGATGTTCCGCCAGAGTGCCCGGGCATTTCCCCATGACATCATCGAAGCAGCACGGATCGATGGACTCAAGGAATTCCAGATCTTTTACCGGATGTTCGTGCCGACGATGCGTTCGACTTATGCCGCGGCCATGGTCATCACCTTCATGAGTGCCTGGAACAGCTACCTCTGGCCCAAGGTCATCATGACGGACAAGAAGAGCATCACCATGCCCATGATGGTTGCCAACCTCAAGGAAGGCTATGTCACCGACTACGGCATGCTCATGCTGGGTGTTCTCCTGTCCACGATTCCCACCATCGTCATTTTCTTCGCCTTGCAGAAGCGCTTCACCGAAGGCATCACTGGCTCGGTCAAGTAAATGCAACCAAACCCACCAGCCCCGGAGGTTTCCATGACAGCATTCGACATCCAGAAAATAAATGACATCAGCTTTTTCGCCGACAATCGCCTGCCGGCTCATTCCGACCACCATACCTATCCTTCGCGTCAGGCCGCCCTGGCCGGTGCAGATGATTTCCGCCATTTTCTCAACGGGCTGTGGAAATTTGCCTATGCCACCAGCCCGGCTGATGCCGTGGCAGGGTTTGAACAACTCGATTTTGATTGCCACGAGTGGGCGGACATTCGAGTGCCTGGATCGATCCAGACGCAAGGGTACGACATCCCGCAGTACGTCAATGTCCAGTATCCCTGGGATGGCAAGGAGACGATCCAGCCTGGCCAGTCGCCAAAGCGTTTCAACCCGGTCGGCCAATATGTCAGCTTTTTTACCGTGCCGTCTCATTTGGCCGGAAAACCGCTTTTCATCTCGTTCCAGGGTGTGGAGAGTGCCTTTGCGCTCTGGCTCAATGGCACCTATGTTGGCTACAGCACCGATGGCTTTACCCCGGCTGAATTCGACTTGACCCCATACCTGACCACAGGCGAGAACAAGCTGGCCGTCCAGGTCTTCAAATGGACCGCGGCCAGCTGGGTCGAGGACCAGGATTTCTTCCGGCTCTCGGGCATTTTCCGCGACGTGTATCTTTTCACAATCCCGGAGGCCCATCTGGCGGATCTCAAGATCCAGACCCAGGTGACGGAGGATTTCCTGTCTGCGGAACTGGTGGCGGATTTGCAGGTCCAGACGCGGGGCCAGGGCAGCGTGCGGCTGGCACTTCTGTCACGTGACCAGGTTGTTGCCGCGACTGAAATGCCCCTGCCCGCCGCCGGTGATGTCCACGTTACCCTGCCCGTCGCAAATCCCCGCCTCTGGAGTGCCGAAGATCCCTACCTCTATGCACTCGAGATCGAACTGTGCGACGCCTCTGGCCAGGTGGTCGAGTTTGTATCTGAGAAGGTCGGCTTCCGCCGCTTTGAGATCAAGGATAGCCTGATGCTTTTAAATGGCCGGCGGATCGTGTTCAAGGGCGTCAACCGCCATGAATTCAGTGCCAACACCGGACGGACGGTCTCGGAGGCCGAGCTGCTGCATGACATCCTGACCATGAAGCGCAACAACATCAATGCGATCCGGACCAGCCATTACCCCAATGATTCACGCCTCTACCGGCTCTGCGATCAGTACGGCCTCTATGTCATCGATGAGACGAATATGGAATCCCATGGCTCCTGGGATATGGGTCGACTCTCTGGCAAAGGGATTGAGTCGATCCTGCCGGGTAACCATCTCGAGTGGCAAGACTTGCTGCTCGATCGGGTCAACTCGATGTTCCAGCGTGACAAGAACCACCCGTCTGTCCTGATCTGGTCCTGTGGCAACGAATCCTTTGGTGGCCAGGTCATTTTCGAGATGGCCCAGTTGTTCCGGACGCTCGACCCGACACGCCCCGTCCACTATGAAGGCGTGCATTGGGATCCCCGCTTCCCGGACACCACCGACATGATCAGCCGCATGTACCCGCCGGTCACCGAGATTGAGGCTTTTCTGGCCGAAAACCGGACGAAGCCCTACATCTGTTGCGAATACGCCCATGCGATGGGCAATTCCTGCGGCGCGATGCACAAATACACGGATCTGACTGACACCGATCCGCTCTACCAGGGTGGGTTTATCTGGGACTACATCGACCAGGCCCTGCTATGGCCCAATGGCCGCGGCGAACGGCACCTGGCCTACGGCGGTGATTTTGGCGACCGGCCGAACGATGGCAATTTCTGCGGCAATGGCATCGTCTATGCCGATACCCGTGAGCCATCGCCGAAAATGGCTGAGGTCAAATTCAATTACCAGAACATCGCGGTGACTTTTTCCGGGGACACGTTCACGGTGGTCAACAAACATCTCTTCACCGCGACGGACGCATTCGACTGCACCGTTGAATTGATGAAAGACGGCCAGCCGATCACGCAATATCCGGTGGCCACCAACGTCGCGCCCCTGTCTGCCGCCGACTACCCGCTGCCCTTTGCCCGCCCGACAGAGGCAGGTGAATATGCCGTGACGGTGTCGTTTGCCCTGAAAAACGACACCGCCTGGGCTGCGCGTGGCCATGAAATTGCCTTCGGCCAGGATGTGTTTGCCGTTGCCGGCGA
>JAQUEY010000215.1 GCA_028684955.1 Eubacteriales bacterium | reverse complement strand
TTTTGTCATGGGAGTCTCCTTTCAATGGCGCGTCCAGCTGTTCCATCAGGCAAAGCGCGGGAACAGGACACTGTTTTCCTTGTGAATATGCAAGAAGATGTCTTCGGTCAAAGTCTGGAGCTTTTTATAGGTCACCACAAAGGTCGGGCAGGCATAATCGGGTGCCTGGTAGCCATGGGTCAGGGCTTTGATCGACTTGAGGAGATCTCCGGCGGCATCATGCTCTTTTTCGAGATCATCGATCAGCGCCTTGATCGCGGTCTTGTTCTCACCGGACAGGATGGCCGGGAACAAGACCCGTTCCTCGTCAGCGAAATGTTCTTCGAGGTCCATCTTGAGCAGGGCAAACTGGCGGTGCAGGTCCTTCAGGAGTCGTTCATCATGCTCGAAATGGACCACCAGGATCTTATTGATCAGTTCATCGAGGTCGTGCAGCAGCAAGCGCTCCGGTGCATGGTGCAGGTCGAGGATCAGCTGGATCAGGTCTTCGTTGGACAAGGTCGATGGATCGACAGGGTTGTCCGTGCGAGCCCTGTAATCAGCATAAGCCTGATTGAGTCCGGCTGTAAAGGTGTCAGCGTCCAGGTCCTTCTCGGCCAGTGCCGCTGCCAGTGGGCGCTGGCCCTGGCAGCAATAGTCGATGTCGAGCGAATTGAAGGTGCGGGTCGCCGGCGGGAATAGCGAAACGACGTCGCCGAGCAGCATGTCCGAAGTGATCAATGTGTTTTTCATGGTTTTCCTCCTGGATCATATCCATCAAGCACGATGGCTGTGTGATGTGGTTCATGATCCTAAGGATACCGGCCGGACGATGTAAAGTCTTTGATTCAAATCACATTCTGGGCCAGCGGGCTCAGGCGGAATAATTCTGCAAGGCCTCGAGATCGAGGATTTCAATCTCCCGCGATTTGCCGAGCCGGATAATCCCCTCATCCTGCAGCTGGGCCAGCTTGCGGCTGACCGTTTCGCGAGTCAGACCGGTGAAATTGGCGATGTCTTCCCGCGATAGGCTCAGGTCAAACCGGGCTTTGCTGCCGCTTTTTTCAAACAGCTGCAAGAGCAGATGGGCCAGGCGCGGCAAACCTTCATGGGTTGCCAGGCTTTGGACCAGGCTGCGCAGATTCGTCAGCTTCCGGTTCATGGCCTGCATGATTTTAAATCCGATCAGTGGATTTTTCAGGATCAGCTCCCGCATCTGGTCCTGGGAAATCACACATAAGACTGTGGCCTCCTGGGCGACCGCTTCATGGCTATAGGCTGTATCCCCCATCAAGTCAAGTTCCCCGGAAAAATCACCGGTTTGCAGGATGTCCAGGTTCTGCTCCTTACCTTCAATGGTCGTTTTGAACAGACGGATCGAACCCCGGGTCACGATCAAGAGCTTGTCGGCGCGGTCCCCCTCATGATAAACGACCTGACCCTTGGCATAGGGGATATGCTGGATCAGGCGGATGATCTCAAGCTGTTCTTCAGGTGTCAGACCAGCGAAAATCGGCACCCTACCCGTACAGACATGATGCTCGCATTCCAGACAATGATTGGCCATTCAAAAGCCCTCCTGGGAAAAAGATCTGTCATTTCATTTTAGCCATTGACAGCTCATCTGAAAACCTTTACCATTACCATTAATTCACATCTGAATACTAGGAATTAAAGGAGTTCTCATGCTTCACCTCACAGCACAACAAGACAATACCTCGCGATGTTGACCATTCAGGTCCCATTCGCCTGATTGTCACAGTTTACGAACACCATGAGAGAGGTTTCCATGATTATTTTATCTGTCGTCCTGATTCTTTTCATTTTCACCCTTCTGGCCGCTTTTCTGGCCAGACTGGCTAAAAAGCAGGTTGGTTTCACCACCCGGGTCACCATCGCCCTCGGTCTCGGCCTTGGATTCGGGGCAGTGATCCAGCTGCTGTTTGGCAGCGCCGGCGAAGTGACCGTGCTGGTCAAGGACTGGCTGTCCATTGTCGCCTATGGCTTTACCAAATTGCTCCAGTTCCTGATCGTCCCACTCGTTCTGGTCTCGATCCTCGGCGCCATCAGCAAGGTCGAAGGCAGCGTAAGGGCAGCCCGGACCAGCATCAAGGTGATCGCCGTCCTGCTCGGCACCACCGCCCTCTCGGCGGTCATCGGTTTTCTGGTCGTGCCCCTGTTCAGGCTGGATGCCAGCACCCTGGTCAAAGCAGTGGAGAAAACCGACAAGGTGCCGACCGATATCCCCACTTCCCTGCTCAATATCATTCCCAATAACCTGTTTGCAGCCCTGACAACGAATAATGCCCTGCCGATTGTCCTGATTGCCGTCCTGCTCGGTTTTGCCTTCCTGCTGATCAAGCGCGAGAATGCCGTCCTGGGCCAGCGCCTGGCCGACGGCGTCGATGCCGCCCGGACGGTCGTGATGACCGTCACCGATCTGGTGATCAGCCTGACACCCTATGGCGTCCTGGCCCTGATCACCCGGGTGACGGCTGCCAATGATTTCAGAAGCGTCCTGACCTTGCTCCAATTCGTTCTGGCCACCTTCGTTGCCCTGATTGCCGTTTTCATCATCCATCTGATCATCGTGGCATTTGCAGGCATCCCTCCCCTGGCCTATCTGAAAAAGGCTGCCGATCCACTGCTCTTTGCCTTTACCTCCCGCAGCAGTGCCGCCACCTTGCCCCTGACGATCAAAACCCAGACGGATAAGCTCGGGGTCAGCCCGATCCATGCCGACCTGGCCGGCTCCTTTGCCACGACGATCGGCCAGAACGGCTGTGCCGGTGTCTACCCCGCGGTTGTCGCGACCCTCGTCGCCTCATCCCTGGGCATCAATATCTGGAGCCTCTCCTTCATCCTGCCGCTCATCCTCTACATCACAGTCAGTTCGATCGGTATTGCCGGCGTGGGCGGCGGCGCGACCAATGCCACCATCCTCGTGCTGTCCCTCCTGGGACTGCCGATCGAGCTGGTCGCCATCCTGGTCTCGGTCGAATTCCTGATCGACATGGGTCGTACCGCCCTCAATGTCAATGACGCGATCGTCACTGGTGTTGTTGTATCCCGCTGGGAAAACGGACTCGATACCAAAGTCCTGCAACAAGAAGCAGGATCGTCTGCGATCTAACCTTACAATCGGGCAACCCTTGCCATGATCCACCTTTACAAAAAAGACCCATCCGGACGTTTTTGCCGGATGGGTCTTTTCATAGTCTCATTCGAGTCAAATTCAATCAGTACTGGATGAACTTTTCGCCGGGAACGCCGCAGATGCTGCATTTGCCGGGGCGGACTTTTTCAATGTTGCCGCAGATGGGGCAAAGATAGTAGAAGACTTCTTCTGCCTGATCGAGGG
>JAQUEY010000054.1 GCA_028684955.1 Eubacteriales bacterium | reverse complement strand
TCGGCTCCGTCCCCTGCCTCCCGGCAAGGCCCGGATCCGCCCACCGCGCCTGTCAGCTTACCGTCCGAACAGGACCACGACCGAGCGTGGAGTCATTTTCAACTGGGATCCGGTGACTTTCATCAGAACGGGTTCATCGATGATGTCTTCGCCCGGGGGCAGGCTGGTGTCGATGGCCAGGTGCCAGCGCAGGCGGCCGGGCAGGCGGGGGACTTGCACCGTTACAGGTTCCCAATGGGCGTTGATGGCGACATAGACGATGTCATCGCAGTCGTGCTCGGTGTCCAGACCGGTGAACATGACGGCGACGGTGCGGTTGTCAGGGGAGGGGTCGAGATACCAGGCCTTGCTGCCATGCTTGCTGAAGGCAGGCAGACCACAGCGCGCGGCTTCGGTGCCATTGCGCAAGGCCGGATGTCTTTTGCGCAGGGCGATCAGTTTCTGGACGAAATGGAACAGACTCTGGTTTTTGGCCAGGTCGTCCCAGTCGAGCCAGCTGATGGAGTTGTCCTGGCAGTAGGGGTTGTTGTTGCCGTGCTGCGTGTTGCCGAATTCGTCTCCGGCGAGCAGCATCGGTGTGCCGCGGCTGCACAGCAGGACGGTCAGGGCATTGCGGACCAGGCGCTCGCGCAGCCGGTTGATCTCCGGGTTGTCCGTCTCGCCTTCGGCGCCGCAATTCCAGCTGTTGTTGTGGTTTTCGCCGTCGGAATTGCCCCAGCCATTGGCTTCATTGTGTTTTTCATTGTAGCTGTAAAGATCGCGGAGGGTGAAACCATCGTGGCAAGTGATGAAATTGACCGAGGCGTTTTTGCCGCGGTGGAGGGGGTCGTAGAGATCGTGTGAACCGGCCAGGCGATCGGCGACGATGGCCGCCAGACCACTGTCGCCTTTCAAAAAGCAGCGCAGGTCATCGCGATAGCGTCCATTCCACTCTGACCAGCGGCTCCAGTGCGGGAAGCTGCCGACCTGGTACAGGCCGCCGGCATCCCAGGCTTCGGCGATCAGCTTGACATTGGCCAGGATCGGGTCATAGGCCAGCATTTGCAACAGCGGCGGCTTGCTCATCGGCGAGCCGTCTTCGTTGCGGCCGAGGATCGAGGCCAGGTCGAAGCGGAACCCATCGACGCGATATTCTGTAACCCAGTAGCGCAGGCATTCGATGATCATCTGCTGGACGACCGGGTGGTTACAGTTCAAGGTATTACCGCAGCCACTGAAATTGTAATAGCGACCATCGGGGCTGAGCATGTAGTAGATGTTGTTGTCAAAACCCTTGAATGAGATCACAGGGCCGTTTTCGTTGCCTTCGGCCGTGTGGTTGAACACGACATCCAGGATGACCTCGATGCCATGTTCATGAAATTGACGGACCAGGTTTTTCAACTCGATGCCTTCGCGGTTGTATTCGAGGCTGGCGGTGTAACCGGTATTGGGGGCAAAAAAGCTGACCGGGTTGTAGCCCCAGTAATCAAACAGTTTGTTGCCTTTGTAATCGCGCACATCGCGCATCTCGTCAAATTCGAAAATCGGCATCAGCTCGACGGCGTTGATCCCGAGCTCCCTGAGGTAGGGGATTTTTTCGCTCAGGCCGGAAAAGGTGCCCGGATGGGTGACTCCGGATGATTCATGCCGGGTGAACCCACGCACATGGAGCTCATAGATGATCAAGTCCTGCATCGGGATCTGGGGATTAGGGCTGTGGCCCCAGTCAAAATCGTTGGCAACCACACGGGACTTGTAATGGCAGCTCCCGAGTGAACGTTCGCCCCATTTGCTTTGTCCGGTCACTGCTTTGGAGTATGGGTCGATCAGGAGGCGGGTCGGATCGAACAGGAGGCCGGTGCTGGGACTGTATTTGCCATCGACACTGAAGGCGTATTCGAATTCCTCAATATCGAGGCCGAAGACGATCATGGAATAGACATAGCCGATGCGGTAATTTTCCGGATAAGGGATGACGGCAAAGGGCTGGCATTGTTCGCGATGAAAAAGGACCAGGGAAATGGAAGTCGCATTTTGCGAGTGAACGGTGAAACTGACCCCGCCCGGCAGAACAACCGAGCCATTTTCCAGAAAAAAGCCCGGGCGGACTTTGAATCCGGCTACTTCGTCGAGCGGAATAAGGTTGTGGCCGAGGCCGCGGGCGTAGCTTTCGTAATTGACAAGGTTCGATAGATCGTGGAAGTTCATGGTTTCCTCGCAAAGACCGGGTCCTGATCCAGGTTCAAGGCCCGGATCTAGATGTCAAAATGATAGACCTGTCCAGAGAATGTGTCAATTTTTCTAGCCAATCTGTCGATTCCGCTAAACCAGATGACAAATTTAATGCATAGCCTCGTTCACAAGTGTTCAAATCGTATATAATGATTCTTAAGAACGCACCAGAAAGGGAAGGGCTTGCCCATGATAAAAGTCGCGATATGTGATGACGATCCGATCTTTCTCAAGTTACTGGAGCAGTTGATCGACCAGATCGCTCGTTCATCCGGACAGTTTGTCGAGTTTGTCGAGTTCCAGGCTGGCGAACCTTTAATGCATTATTTAAAGCAGAACCAGAGTCATGTGGATATCCTGTTTCTGGATATCATGCTGGGCGGCACCACCAACGGCCTCGAGTTCGGCCAGATGATCCGAGAGCGCTATCCTTTCATCCAGACCGTTTTCATTTCAGCCGATATTGACTATTCCCTCGAGGTTTTCGACCTGGAGGCTGTCTATTTTCTCAATAAACCGATTTCCAGTGACCGCCTGAGCCGGGCCTGGGATTTGGCGCTGCGCCGCATCAGCTCACAGAAAGCATCCTTCCTCCGGATCAACAGCCGCGGCCACCACCTCAATGTCCCATACAAGGACATCATGTACCTCGAGAGCGAGCGGAGGATCATCATTGTCCACCGCACGGCCAATGAGCACCAGTTCTATGCCCAGCTCGACGAGGTTGAGCAGCTCGTGCCGGATACTTTCATCCGGATCCACCAGAGCTATCTGGTGAACATGCACTACATCACGAGCCTGGCCAAGGGACGCTGCCAGATGCTCGATG
Organism: Eubacteriales bacterium; assembly: GCA_028684955.1. GTDB lineage: Bacteria > Bacillota > Clostridia > Saccharofermentanales > UBA5734 > UBA5734. Next base: position 11,052 of record JAQUEY010000054.1, on the reverse strand, counting down.
GCATGGTCATACCGATCGCCCAGAAAAGGCGGGCGATTGCGCGCCGCAGCTACCTGCAGTTCATCAAGGAGCAGGCTGCAGCCAATCTCGCGGGTGTTCCCACATGAATCTGACGCATCTGGCGAGGGTCAGATTCAGTTGAATGTCATTTCTGGGTGTTTATTTAGTAACAATAGCATTTGACAGTTGGCAAAGAGCCGCATAAAATTTCCCCATGAATCGACTTGCATCTGACAGGTATGATGAACAGATCCTGGCAAGTCGGTTGAATTTAGAGCAAAGAAGTGATGTTTATGGTCGAAAGACGCCATACCAACCAGCGCCAGTGGGTGCTGGACACGCTTAAGGCCGAGGGCCATCTCAGTGCCCTTGACATTTACAACCGGGTCCGGGAGCAGCACCCGGACATTTCCGTCGCCACGGTCTACCGCAATCTTGGCATCCTGACCCAATCCGGCCAGGTGCAGATTGTCGGACACAGCAGCCAGAAAGAGATCTACGACGCCCGAACCGACAGCCATGCTCATTTTGTCTGCCGGTCCTGTGGCCAGATCTTTGATTTGGAGGGCATCGGCCCAGCTGATGCCGTCAAAACTCTGGAGGCATCCGGTCACCGGGTCACTGAGCAACGTCTGACCCTGTATGGCCAGTGCCGGGACTGTCTCGCAAAACAAGCGAAGGAGAATCACGTCCAATGAAAGTAACCAGTGTGGGCATTCAGGATGGCATCATCGCTGATGTGTACGGCCATCGCGGCCACCGCGACAAGCCTGGCCAGATGGTGACCTACTCCCTGCCTTTATCGATTTCCGAATCCCCCGCTGGCACCGTCAGCTATGCCGTCGTCATCGAAGACAAGGACGCTGTACCGGTTTGTGGTTTTTCCTGGCTCCACTGGCTGGTGGCCAATCTCCAGCGCACCGAGCTCCTGCCCAATGAGAGCGTCACGGCGACGGACTACATCCAGGGGACCAATAGCTGGTCTGGCAAATTGGGCGGTCTCGACCGTCTGGCAGCGAGCGTCTATGGTGGCATGAGCCCGCCGGACACCGGCCACCTGTATGAAATCCATGTTTACGCACTCGACCGCATGCTCGATCTCAAGCCGGGTTTTTATTTCAACGAGTTGCACAAGGCCATGGACGGTCACATTCTGGACTGCCACACCCTCAAGGGCTACTACCCGGCTCTCTGATGGCCAGCGGTTTTTTCGACCCTGCGGCTGGACTTGCCCTGGTTATGGACAATCAGGCTATTTACCAGAACCTTCTGCGCAGTTTCATTGAGTATCACCAGCATCTGGCGGACCGGATCGGCCGGCTGATTGACCACAATGATCGCCCGGAGCTGGTCCGTTTCTGTCACACGGCAAAGTCAAGCATTGGACACGTGGGCAGCCAGGAGGTCCAGCAGCAGGCCAAAGCCTGCGAAATGCAGCTGAAATCAGCGACTGGACCATTGACCACTGCAGAGAAGGCTGACCTTAAAGACCTGGTCCAGAACATGCTCCGCCTGATGGACTTGGCAAAAACCCATCTGGCCGCGCTCGCTCAAGTATCTGGATCTCCTGTTGCGACTCCTGCCCAGACCGGATTGCCAGTTGTGAAGACAGTCGCCGATCCCGCGTTAGCTGCCCAGACTGACATCGAACAGATCTGGCAGCAGCTTCACAACAGTCTCGATGTCCATGACCCGAAAAACAGCCGCAAGTTTCTCGGCCAGCTCCTGGAACAAACGGTCGTGGAGACAGACAGGCAAATCCTGCTCCAAGTCCAGACCTTTCTTGGCCGCTACCAGTATGCCAAGGCCTGCCAGCTGTTGGACCCGATCATCACAAAAAGGAACTATGCCCCATGAGTATCTTCGAGATCATCATGCTCAGCTGCTTTGGCCTGTCCTGGCCGATTGCCGCCTACAAAAGCTACAAGACTGGCCGCGCTGCCGGCAAGAGTCTCCTTTTCATGGCAGCGATCTGGATAGGCTATGTTGCCGGCATTCTGCACAAGCTGATTTATTCCCGCGACCTGGTCATTTACCTCTATGTGTTCAACCTCCTGATGGTGTCACTTGACATCGCTCTGACACGCCGGAACATCCGGCGCGAACGCAGCGAACAAGACGCCCTGTCCGGGAAAAAGGCATGATCGACTGTTCGGTTGGTATTGTCACTTACAACAGTGCGCGCACGATTGCCAGCACCTTGCAGGCCCTGCGCCAGCATTGGCCGCCCGAACTGAGCGGCCATATTTATGTGGTCGACAACGGCTCGACTGACCAGACCCTGGCCTTGGTTGAACAGGCCGCTTCAGCCTCACACGGCGAAACGCTTCCTGTCACTCTGATCCATTCAGCCCAAGGCAATTGCGGCTATGGCGCTGCCCACAACCAGGTCCTGCCCCATCTGGATTCCCGGATCCATTTGCTGATGAATCCCGACATCAATCTGTTGAATGCAGACTCGGTCCGCGCTCTGGTCCAGCGCCTCGACAACGACCCACAGACGGGGCTGGTCATGCCGAAAATCGTCGATCCAGACGGACAGGTCCAGCACCTGGCCCGGCGTGACCTGACCATTCTCGACCTGGGCCTGCGTTATCTGCCTGGTCGCCTGTTGGCCCGGCGCGAACGTCATCACACGTACCAGGACCAGGACTATGACCGGCCTTTCACGATCGAGTTTGCCTCCGGCTGCCTGATGGCCATGCGCACCGCCGATTGCCGTGCCGTCGGCGGTTTTGACCCACGCTATTTCCTCTACGCCGAAGACGCCGACCTCTCGCGCACCGTCCGGTCACGCGGATTTGCAGTCCTCTATGATCCAGCTTCCGTGGTCGAACACGCCTGGTCGCGTGGCTCCTACCGCAGCTTCAAACTGTTCCGGATCCATTTCCATTCCCTCTGGCTCTATTTTCGCAAATGGGGTTTCAAGCTCGCATGATTTCCGTGGCCATGATCACCTACAACGGCCTTGCCTTTCTGCCTGCGCAGGTGGCCTCGATCCTGGACCAGCTCTCGGACCAGGATGAGCTGGTCATTTCCGACGATGGCTCGTCGGATGGCACCTGGGCCTTTTTAACAGACCTGGCCCACCAGGATCCGCGGGTTCGATTGCTCAGAAACGAAGGCCGCCCAGGCATCATCGGCAATTTTGACCACGCTCTCCAGCATTGCCGCGGCGAGATCATTTTCCTGTCTGACCAGGACGATCTGTGGTACCCGGGCAAGGTCACCCGCCTGAGCGAAGCGTTGTCTGGCCCACAAAAGCCCTGGCTCGTCCAGAGCGATGCCGAACTGATCGATGCTGATGGACAGGTGACTGCTCCGTCGTTTTATGCCTTGCGCCACAGCCGTCCCGGATTCTGGGCCAATTTCTGGCGCAATACGTACCAGGGTTGCACACTGGCCTTCCGGCGCGAGCTTCTCGAAATCGCCCTGCCTCTGCCGGCAACTGTACCGATGCATGACATGTGGATGGGTCTGTTGGCCGAACTCTCCGGCCAGGTGCGATTTATCCCCGACCGTCTGACCGGCTACCGGCGCCATGGCGACAACCAAAGCGCCCTGACCCCGCGCGCGCTCGGCCAAGTCCTGGCTTGGCGCATCCAACTGGGTCTGGCCTTGGCGGGCCGCTGCCTGGTGCGCTTGTCCACGATCCAGAAATTGCGGAGGATGTCACATGGTTCTTGATGCCCGGGAAACGCTTTACATGGTCCTGCCGGCCTACAATGAAGAGGCCACGATCGCCGCGGTTGCGCGCGAATGGCATGCCGTCCTGGTCCAGCAGGGCGGTCCGGATTCCCGGCTCATGATCCTGGACGATGGCAGCAAAGACCAGACCGCAGCCATCCTTCAAGGTTTGCAGAACGAGCTGCCCCAGCTGCTGGTCATCACAAAACCCAACAGCGGCCATGGTTCCACCATCCGCATGGGGTATGCCCTGGCCCTTGAGCAAGGAGCCGATTACATTTTCCAGACCGATTCGGATGGCCAGACGGAACCGGGTGAATTCGCCTGTCTCTGGCGTGAACGCGAGCATTTCGCGGCCCTGATCGGCCACCGCGTTCACCGCGGCGATGGCCCTGCCCGGGTCCTCGTCGCTTTCGTGCTCAGGACCTTGATCTTGCTCCTGTTTGGTGTGTCTGTCACCGATGCCAACACACCCTTCCGCCTGATCCGGCGCGACGCCCTGTCAACCTGCCTGAAACAGATTCCGGAGGGCTTTTTCCTGACCAATGCCCTGATGTCGGTCCTCCTGGCCCGTCATCAGCTGCCAGTCCGCTATGTACCGATCACGTTTCATCCCCGCCAGGCGGGAAAAAACTCGATCCGCCTCAGCAAAATTGTTCCGATCGGCTGGCGAGCCCTGCGTGAATTCTGGCAAGTCAGGCGGTCCTTGCGATGAATTCGTCAAGTTTTCCCGGCAAAATCCTCAACTTCATAGTTGCTTTGCAGCACATCTTGTCGATCCTGGCCCGCCAAGGTCCACGGATCCTTTGCATAAAACTTGTGAACCGCTGGCAGCGCCTCGATTACCCGCGTGTATTCGCCGCCAGTTTGCAGCGGCCGGAACAGGTGGCAGCGGCAGGGGACCGGATGACCGCAGCACCACTGGTTTTTTCAATCATCGTGCCACTCTACAACACCCAGCCCGACCATCTGGCTGCCATGATAGCTTCAGTACAGGCCCAGACATACCCCCATTGGCAGCTCTGCCTCGCTGATGGCAGTGACCAGGACCGCGTCCAGCTGCAAGTCGCTCACCTGGCTGCCCAGGACAGCCGAATCACCTACCAGCGACTGGCCCAGAACCAGGGCATATCCGGCAACACCAATGCCGCCCTCGCCATAGCCAGCGGAGATTACATTGCCCTATTGGACCACGACGATTTGCTCGCCCCCCAGGCCCTCACCGAAGTCAACCGCGCCATCGTCAACCAGGGAGCGGATCTAATCTACAGCGATGAAATGAATTTTGCCGGCGACATCTCCCAGGTCAGCCTGATTCATTTCAAGCCCGATTTTGCCCTGGACAATCTGCGCAGCAACAACTATATTTGCCATTTGACGGTGTTTTCCCGCGCCCTGTCAGAGCAAATCGGTGGTTTTGATCCCGCCTGCGACGGCAGCCAGGACTACGACTACATCCTGCGCCTGTCCGAGCAGGCTAAAAAAATCGTCCACATCCCGCAGATCCTCTACTATTGGCGGATTCACAGCGGGTCTGTCGCCAGCGACATCTCTGTCAAGCCCTACTGCCTCGATGCAGCTCGCCTGGCATTGTCCAACCATCTCCGGCGCACCTGCCAGCCCGGACAGGTCGAAAACAACACGATCCTGTCGACCTACCGGATCCGATATCCTCTGGCCGCTGATCTGCGCGCGCTGGTTTTCGTGCACATCCGCCATCCGCGCGACCTGCGCGACCTGCGCCATTGGCAGCGGATTGGCGCTCAGTCTGACAGCATCCAGCCTCGCTGGGTGTTCCTGGTCTCGGCTGGCTTGCTGGCAAAACCCGCAGACCAGGCTCGAATGGAGGCAGCGCTGGAGGCAGCCGGTCTTGACGGGACGCTCGTTTCCATCCAACCCGGCGAGTCCATAAGCAGAACAATCAACCAGATCGCTCGTGCCGCCGTGGAACCCCTGCTTGTTTTCCTGAGCGGAACGGTCCAGTCCCTGTCGCCCGGCTTGCTGGCTGAACTCGCCCAGCAAGCTCTGCGCCCCGAAATCGGCCTGGCCACCGGCAAAATCACCCGGCGCGGTCTGATCTGCCAGGCCGGTCTGGCTACCGGCATCGTCGGCACCCTGTCTGGTTATCATGCCGGACGTGTCGATGGTGAGCCCGGGTACATGGCCCGTCTGTCTTTTGTCAACAACATTTCAGCCGCCGACCAAACCATGATGGCTGTTTCCCGGGCCCATTTCCTCTCGGTCGAGGGCTTTGACGAACGCTACCAGACCGACCTGTTTGACCTCGACCTGGCCTTTCGCCTGAGCCAGCAAGGCCTGCGCCACGTCTTCACCCCCTACGCAACAGCTGCCATCCACGACACGCGCCAGCTGACCGTTGAGCGACTTGCCCGTCGCTTGGTCAATCCTGCAGACCACGACCTGTTCCATTCCAGCTGGCAAAAAACCATCGCCCAGCCCGATCCCTATTACAACCCCAACTTCAACCAGAACCACGCCCGCTTCGACCAACGCTGAGGGTCAGGGTTATGGTGCACGTCTGACCCTCGTTCCGGCAGAAGTACAAGATCCCGGCCCACGTCTGGCTACCAGCCCGGCAATTGCCACCAAAAGGGTCGGTGCACCTAAAAGGAAGGAAAAATTTGAACCCCAAGAAGCCTGCAACTAGGCGATCTACAGGGACACCCCAGAATTTCCCTAAACATGCACCGACATAGAAACGGCAATTTCCGCTCACGGAACCACCCCTCGCGCTACCCCACCCCTCGCGCTGCCCCGCCCCCGGCCTGCCGGCCGCGTCCGGTTCCGCTCTCGCACAATTTCGCAAGATCCGCCAGGAAACCTTGCCATCCGGGCGCCATTCCTGATTCAGGTCTGATATAATATCGATGAGGTCAGCTGCCGCAAATACGCGTGACCCAACTTGGCCGCGGGCGGCCATTCGCGTCTACATGCGCTCATTTTCCATCGGCGGCCTAACTAACCTGGCCAGCGCAACCTGGCCCAAACAACAGAATCACATACGCAACGGGAGGCCTTTTATGAAAGGAATCATTCTGGCTGGCGGAGCAGGGACGAGGCTTTACCCCCTGACGCTGGTCACCAGTAAGCAACTGCTGCCGATTTATGACAAACCGATGATTTTCTACCCATTGTCGACTCTGATGCTCGCTGGTATCCAGGATATCCTGATCATTTCCACGCCTGAGGATACGCCCCGTTTTGTCAATTTGCTCGGTGACGGCAGCCAGTATGGCGTGCGTCTGAACTACGCGGTCCAGCCGTCTCCGGATGGCTTGGCCCAGGCTTTCATCATTGGTGAAGAATTCATCGGTGACGACTCGGTCGCCATGGTCCTCGGCGACAACATTTTCTATGGCAACGGTTTTACCAAACTGCTGGAAGAAGCCGCTCACAACCCCGGCCGGGCTACGGTTTTCGGCTACTATGTCGAAGATCCGGAACGCTTTGGCGTCGTCGAATTCGACGACCAGGGCAAGGTTCTCTCCGTCGAAGAGAAGCCCCAGCATCCGAAATCCAACTACGCGATCACCGGCCTGTATTTTTACGACAACCGTGTCGTCGAAATCGCCAAAAACCTCAAGCCCAGCGCCCGCGGTGAACTCGAGATCACCGATCTCAACCGCATGTACCTCGAGCAGGATCAGCTCGATGTCAAGCTGATGGGCCGCGGCTACGCCTGGCTCGATACGGGCACGATCGACAGCCTGCTCGAGGCGGCCGAATTCATCCGCATGATCGAAAAACGCCAGGGCATCAAAATTTCCGCTCCGGAGGAAATCGCCTACCGCAAAGGCTGGATCAGCAAGGAAGATCTCCATGCCGCCGCCAAACGCTATGGCAAATCCCCCTACGGCGAGTACTTGCGCAAAGTCGAGAAAAACATCGTCCGCTCCTTGCCTTGAACCATGATAGAAAACCCAACCACGCCGGTTCGAGCCCGTGCGTGTCACACCTTTTTCAGAAACAGATTTTGAATCATTCGGAGGCTCATACCCACCATGCAAGTCATTGAAACAAGCCTGCCCGGCGTCCTCGTCCTCGAACCAAAAGTCTTTGGCGATCACCGCGGCTGGTTTTCGGAAGTTTACTCAAAGCGCACCCTCGCCGCTGTTGGCATCGAAGCCGATTTTGTCCAGGACAACCAGTCGTTTTCGGCCAGCAAAGGCACTCTGCGTGGCCTGCATTTCCAGAATGACCCCAAGGCCCAGACGAAACTCGTCCGCTGCACCCGCGGCCGCATCCTCGATGTCGCCGTTGACATCCGCCGTGGCTCACCCCATTTTGGCCAATGGATCGCGGTCGAGCTTTCGGCCGACAACAAAAAGCAGCTCCTGATCCCGAAAGGCTTTGCCCACGGCTTCATGACCCTGACCGAGGATGTCGAGGTCCAATATAAAGTCGACGAATATTATGCCCCCGAATGCGACCGCAGCATCCGCTACGATGACCCCGAGATCGGCATCGACTGGGGCACCGAAGCTGAGCCCGTCCTCTCGGACAAGGACCTCAAAGCTCCCTTGCTCAAGGACTGCGACTTTAACTTCACCTTCTGACCCTGACCGAGCTCCATCAAGACAACCCCGGCCGGGCCGACTCACCCAAAGCACCCGGCCAGCACGACATATAAAAGCGGAGGATCTTTGTCCATGAAAATCCTAGTCACCGGCGGTGCCGGCTTCATCGGTGCCAATTTCGTCTATTTCCAGCTCCAGAACCACCCGGAAGACCAGATCGTCTGCGTCGATGCCCTGACCTATGCCGGCAACCTCGAGACGCTCGCTGAGGCGATGAAAAATCCCCAGTTCAAATTCGTCAAAGCCGACATTGCTGACCGGGCTGCGATGGATGAGCTGTTCGCAGCCGAAACATTTGATGTCGTGGTCAATTTTGCCGCCGAATCTCATGTCGACCGCTCGATCGAAAACCCGGAGATCTTCCTTAAGACCAACATCATGGGCACTCAGGTGCTGATGGATTGCAGCCGTAAGTACCAGGTCAGCCGCTACCACCAGGTCTCGACCGACGAGGTCTACGGCGACCTTCCTTTGGACCGCCCGGACCTGTTTTTCACTGAGGAGACCCCGATCCACACCTCGTCGCCCTATTCCGCCTCCAAGGCCTCGGCTGACCTTCTCGTCCAGGCCTACCACCGCACGTTCAAGCTGCCGGTGACGATCTCCCGTTGCTCCAATAACTACGGCCCCTACCATTTCCCGGAAAAACTGATCCCCCTGATGATTGCCCGCGCCTTGGCCGACCAGTCCCTGCCGGTCTACGGCAAGGGCGAAAATGTCCGCGACTGGCTCTATGTCGAGGACCATTGCTCGGCGATCGACCTGATCATTAGAAAAGGCCGTGTCGGCGAGGTCTACAACATCGGCGGCCACAACGAGCGGACCAATCTCGAGGTCGTCCAAACGATCTTGCGCGAGCTTGGCAAGCCTGAGTCGCTGATCAACTACGTCACCGACCGCCCTGGTCATGATCAGCGCTATGCGATCGACCCGGCGAAAATCTCCAGCGAACTCGGCTGGACCCCGGCAACGAAATTCGACGACGGGATCAAGAAGACCATCCAGTGGTACCTCGACAACCGTTCCTGGTGGGAGCACATCCTCAGCGGCGATTACCAGAACTACTACGCCCAGATGTACGCCAATCGCTGATCGAGAGGGAAGGGAAGCAAACATGCGTGTTTTAGTCACAGGCTACAATGGCCAGCTCGGCTTTGATGTCGTCCGGCGCCTCGAGTCCCTCGGCATCGAGTGCCGCGGCGTCGATATCCAGGATTTCGACCTGACCCAGGCCGAGGCGGTCGATGCCTATATCCGGTCTTACGCTCCGGACACCGTCGTCCATTGCGCTGCCTTCACCGCCGTTGACCGTGCCGAAGACGATCGCGACCTATGCTACGCGGTCAATGTCACCGGCACGGAGAACATCGCCAAGACTTGCCAGGCGATCGGCGCCCGGATGATGTATTTTTCCACTGACTATGTATTCGATGGCGAGGGTGACCAGCCATTTGAAATTGACGCCCCGCGCGGCGCGACCAGCTATTATGGCCTGACGAAGGCCCTCGGTGAAGATAAAGTTCGCGAATGGGTAGACCATCATTTCATCGTGCGCATTTCCTGGGTCTTCGGCGTCAATGGCCATAATTTCGTCAAAACCATGCTGCGCCTCGGCAAGGAAAAGACTGACCTCAACGTCGTCGCCGACCAGATTGGCTCACCGACCTACACGGCCGACCTCGCCGTCCTGCTCTGCGACATGCTCCAGACCGAGAAATACGGTACCTACCATGCCTCCAACGAAGGCACGTGCAGCTGGTATGAGTTCACTGCCGCGATCATGCAGGAGGCCGGTCTCCCATGCCAGGTCCATCCCGTGACTTCGGACCAGTACCCGGTCAAAGCCGAGCGCCCTAAAAACTCCCGCCTGTCCAAGGCCAGTCTCGATGCGGCTGGATTTGCCCGCCTGCCCACCTGGCAGGACGCATTGAAACGCTATTTGAAAGATCTTGGCTGAGCACTGCAGATTCCATGTTGCAACGACATTTTCAAGCCTGACCCAGCATCCGTGCCCATCGCTCGTCATCCAAGGAGGCGACCCCTATGAAAAAACTACTCCTGGTCATCGATTACCAATATGACTTTGTAGCCGACGACGGCAAGCTCACCGCTGGACGGCCCGCTCAGCTGATCGAACCTTCAATCCTGAAGAGGATCACAGCTTTCCAGGCAGCGGGCGGCGATGTGATCTGCACCCAGGACACGCACACAACTCAGGGCTGGAAAAAGGGCCACCCCGAATCCTCCGCCTTCCAGATCCACTGTGAAGAAGGGACCCCTGGCTGGACCCTCTACGGCGGCCTGAAAGACCTCGATCTCGAAACCCTGACCAAGACCTCCTACATGCTGGAGGCGACCGATATCGACTGGCTCGTCCGCGAATACGATGTGATCGAGCTGTGCGGTGTCGTGACGGACATCTGCGTCCTGCAAAACGCCATTGGACTTTACAACCACGCCGCCAACCAGGGCTTGCCCGTCCAGTTCCGTCTTTGCCCAGGTTGTGTTGCCTCCTTTAACGCCGACAACCACCAGTGGGCGATCCAGTACCTGCAGAACACCTTGGGCTTCAAGCTCGTGGCGTCGGTGGATGAAATGATTTGAGATCATACAAGCTGGTTGCGCCAGTTGCCGGCATCAGTGCCAGGTCCGCGACCGAGCCGGATCCAGTTGCCGGCATCAGTGCCAGGTCCGCTGATTATCGGCTGGTACTATGGAAATCCCGAATAGACTACAGCCACAGTGCTTTCCAGATTCATTTCAAAAA
>JAQUEY010000214.1 GCA_028684955.1 Eubacteriales bacterium | reverse complement strand
GATTGAGAGCAAAGCCGAACAAGCATATAGCTTGCTGGAAACAGGGCAACTAGGCGAAGCCTGTGATGTGTTCCTCGACGTCTGGGAATCGTTGAAGGAATTGATGCAGCAACGCTCTTTAATAAACCTAGATGAATTGCAGGCGGCTTACCCCTGGTCAGATTTTGTCACGAATTGGGTGCAGGATTTCGAACAGGAGTTGCACAATGCTGGGCTGGATAATCCGGCGTACTTCGAAAAACGAATCACTTATTGTTTTGAATTGCTCGAACGCAGTGAGGGGATGGACAGTCTCCTGATCGAGAATACCCGCCGTTCCCTGGCAGATTCTTTTTTTGCAACTGGCAAACCCGAAGAATGTGATCGGCTCTATCGTAAATGGCTGGACGAAGATCCCGCCTGGGGTTGGGGTTACATTGGCTGGTCGGATTGTTATCAATTTGGCGATTATTCAAACAAAATTGATCATATGAAAGCTGAGCAGATCATTCGGCCAGCTTTGACGATTCCTGATATACGAGACAGGTTAGATGTACTGGAACGAGCATTGGATATCTATTTGGCAATAGATGATTTTCAGAAAGCCGAAGAACTGAAAAGGGAAATCAAGCCATTGTTAGATCATTCCATGTTAATAAATATGAACCAGGAAACGCTTGTCCGGGCAAACATCGAGCATATCGGTCGGAATGATCCATGCCCTTGCGGCAGCGGTAAAAAATACAAAAAATGCTGTGGAAGATAATTTGATTTCCTTTCGGAGGTGAAATGTCTTGAATATTCAATGCACGCAAAAATTACTGGAAAAACTGAAAGTACCTGCAACAACTGTGACTGAATCAAGTGATTTTTTCGACTGGCATGGTAGCTGTTTGCTGATCAATCGACACAACACCGTTGTCTTCACGAACAACCTGTTCCGCTATTCGCTGGTCCTTTACAACTTGAAAGCAGCGGACTTCAAAAAACTGGACCAATTGTTTAAAAAAGCCTTGACTGAGGTTCTGCTGGCCGAGGGTATCGATCAAGCAACGATCGATCGCTATCTCAATCAGGCAGGTCCAATTTCTTATGGCAAAACGACCAATAAATCCATCACCGCCCAGATCAATTACACCGGACGGATTTTGCCGTTCTATTCAGAATATTTTTCTGAAGATCAAATCATACAAACCGATTTGAATTTGAAGCTTGGAACCTACTTGCAAAAAGTCGGCAAGGAATATATCTATCCGCGTGAACTCTTGCTTTCTGCTTTTTTTCAGTTCAAGGAAAATAAGCTGCCAATTCTATCATCCGAAGAACTTTCAAAAACCAAGGTACCAGGCGAAAGGGCTTTTGTGTTGTTGGTACAGCTCCCCTGTGGCGATCAAGTTATTTGGCGCAGACTGGCTGTTCCGGCCAGGATCACCTTTGCCAAGTTCCACAGGATCCTTCAAGCCTGTTTCAACTGGCAAGATGCACATCTGCACTTGTGAATTGCATATAGAATCAAAGTAAATATTGGCAAAATTATAAAAGTATCCGCTTGTCAGACGGTTATAAGCAACTTTGATATTGATTTCATATGCAGATCCTGTCAGAATAGTTATTAAATCATCCGCTTGTTGTATGAGTTTGAGTTGTTTTAATAATGAAGGTTAAAAAATGAAACCAATTGAGGAAATTAGGAAAATCTTTTCCAGCCACGGCGGGATGCTGCGTACAGCTGATCTTACCCGCGCTAGAATCTATTACAAAGACATTCAAGTGCTCATTGAAAAGGGATTGATTGAAAAAATCCGGACGGGTTACTATCAATGGGTCGATCAGGATAATCTGAGCGAAATAGTCATCATCAAACAACTTTTCCCCGATGCGATCATCTGCATGGATTCTGCGCTGCTTTATTACGGATATAGTGATCGCACGCCACTGCGCTGGACACTGGCAGTGAGCAAAGACTCACCCAAATCTCGTTTCAAGATCGATTATCCGTTTGTCAAACCCTACTACGTTGAGCCAGCATTGCTCGATCTTGGCCTTACATCGGGTGAAATTGATGGCAATCCTGTCAAGATCTACGATCGGGAACGAACGATCTGTGACTGTCTCAGATACATGAACAAGATGGACAAGGAGATCTTCACCAAAGCCATTCGCCGTTATGTCGATGATTCCCAAAAGAACATTTCTCGACTCATTGAATACGCAAAAACACTTCGCGTTCAGTCGAGGGTTAAAAGTCTGATTGGAGTGTGGTTATAAATGAATCAGGGGACATCGATCCTTACCAAGCTTAAGAATAAGGCAAAAGCTTCTGGCATAAGTTATCAGCATTGCCTTCAACTCTTTTTTCAGGAAGAGTTTCTGCGGCGGTTGTCAAAATCCCGTTTTGTGGAGAATTTTGTTCTGAAAGGTGGTCTGTTTATCTATACCCTGACTGGATTTGAAAGCAGGGCAACGGTCGATATTGATTTTTTACTTCGAAAAATAGACAGCGCCCCTGATCATATAGATGAAGTCATAGCCGAAATTTTGGCCACACCCACTGGTTATAATCATGTCGTTATCCTTGAAGCTAGAAAAACCGAAACAATCACTCCGCATAGACAATATCAAGGGGTCAGCACGCAAATAATCGGACGGACAAATAATGTACGTGTCCCTTTTAATATAGATATCGGAGTTGGCGATGTCATTATTCCCTCTGCAGAAAAACGACATGTAAAGACTCAACTTCCTGATTATGAATCTCCAGATTTGATGACCTATTCCTTAGAAAGTACAATTGCAGAAAAATTTGATGCGATTCTGCAACGATTTGAACTGACGGGACGGATGAAGGATTTTTATGATATTTATTACTTGGCACATACGTTCAATTTTATAGGAGAAAATCTTCGAAAAGCCATTCAAGAAACATTGCATGCCAGGAAGACTCCGCATGACGAAATGAGCTTCGCTCGCTTGATTGAATTGAAATTTGATCAAGACATGAAGGTAAAATGGCGCTATTTTCAAAAAACAATTGGTGATGAAAACCTTCACTTTGAATGGGTAGTAGAACAGATCGAAAGATTCCTTTCACCAGTTTATGAAGCAATCATCAGAGGCGAAAGAACGCAAATGAACTGGAATTCACAAAGCCTTTCGTGGGAATCGATTAAACAATGGTCCCAAAATTCTTAAAAATCGTTTTAAACTACATATTACATATAAAATATTATAGAGTTAATTGCTGGAATATGTAGTTTTATTAAAATTAAGTGTCGATAAAATTAATAAGAGTTGAAATTCAGCCGATAGACCGCCGAGAGCATTCAATGACTGAACTGTCGTCTATTTTGCGACAGTTCAAGTTAATGGAAGAGGGGCTCTGCT
>JAQUEY010000213.1 GCA_028684955.1 Eubacteriales bacterium | reverse complement strand
GAAGCAACGTGAGAAACGGATCAACCGATGCTTCAAAGCGGCCGATTTCATCGAGCAGCATGCAGTCGGAGGGTGCCATCAGAGACTGGTTCAGGCAGGCCACCCCGAGGGTTGCGAATGTATCCGGAATGCCGATGCTCTGGCCGGGTGCCTGCAGGACCGAGATCGGCAAGTCATTGAGCTGGTCCGGACAGTCCACCAGGCTATGCAGATAATGGCCGCGACGCTGGCCTGCGATGGTGTAGGGCAACGTAAGAAAACCGGACGGCTGCAGATCCAGGTCCGATATCACACGTTGGGCCAGGGTCGATTTGCCGCTGCCGCGGCTGCCGGTGAGGGTGATGTGCATCAGGCTTCTTCCTCCATTTTAGCTGCTGCCGCAAAAGCGCCAGGATCAACGTCCCCCGGTCCGGAATGACTGGGCTCCAGGCTGACCAACCGCCGTCCATCGGGAAGCACATGGATCGTGAGCGGGCCATAGAGCAAGCTGAGTTTGGCTGCGATCTGGTCAGGTGATTCCACGGCCGGGTCAACCTGGGCCATGATCTGGCCATTTTGCATCAGCTCGATGCGGTCGCACATGTCAAGGGCCAAGCTCGGATCATGCAGGATCAGAAGGCCACTGCGTTGGTCCTCCTGCAAAATGGTGCGAATGGTCCGCAGCGTTTCGAAGCGGACACGAAGATCCAGTGCCGTGTCCGGCTCATCGAGAAGCAGGACATCCGCCTGCTGGACCAGGCTGCGAGCCAGAAGAACGCGCTGGCGCTGGCCTTCGGAGAGATGGGTGTAGTCTGCTGCAGCGAAGCCCGCAAGTCCGAGACGCTGCAGGACCGCCCGGGCCTTTGCCCGCTGTTGTTTCGAATACGAGCTAAACAAGCCCATCAGCGGATTGAAACCCATCAGGACAATTTCTTCGACCTGGATCGGGAAGGCAAATTGCTGGCGCTGCGGCAGATAGGCCAGGTGGCGAGCCCTTTCCCTGCTCGTGGTCTGCGAGAGATCGATGTGATTGACCTGGACCAGCCCGCGGTGGGGGATCAGAGCCATCAAACCCTTGAGCAGGGTGCTTTTCCCAGATCCATTGGGGCCCAGCAAAGCGACCAGGCGACCGGCAGGAACTTCCAGTGAAACAGGCGTGAGGGCGAAGGATTTGCGGCGAGCAGGCAGATCCGTAGTCAGCAGGGTTTCTGCATCATACCCAGCCTGGAAATCCCGGATGATCAGGCTCATGGCAGTCGGCCTCCGCGATGGACCAGGGAGATCAGGACCGGTACACCGATCAGCGAGGTCAAGATGCTGACGGGTATCTCCGAGGTGGTCACGGAACGGGCCAGGATGTCCGCTGCCAACAGCAAAACGGCGCCGACCAGACCACCAAACAGCCAGACGGTGCGATCATTGCGCCGGTACACGAGCCGGGCGATGTGCGGCGCAATCAAGCCAATGAAGGAAATCAGCCCGGTCACTGCCACCGTCCCGGCAACGACCAGCGTGGACAGGCCCAGAAGCAAGGGGCGGACAAGATGCAGATTGACGCCCAGGGCTATGGCTTCGGAGTCGGACAGGGCCAAGAGTGAGATCTGGCGGCTCAAAAGGATGAGAAGAATGAGGGCCGGGAGAGTGGCGAGCAAGAGTCCGGCGGCTTTACCCAGAGTGATAGTGCCCAGTCCACCCATGATCCAGAACTCGATCGCCGCCAAGGTATTGTGCGGATCAGCGACTCGTTTCAGGAGCATCAGCAACGCCTGGGCCAGCGCATTGACGGCCAGTCCAGAGACGACAAAGGTCGCCAGTTGGCGCTGGCTGCCACTCTGAGCCAGGAAAACCGCCAAGGCAACGGCCAGCAATCCACCGGTAAAAGCGCCCAGGGTCACCGGCAGGACACCGCTGCCGAGAAACAAGATCGCTGCTGCTGCCCCGACACTGGCCCCACTGGAGACACCCATGATATCGGGCGAGGCCAGGGGATTCTTGAAAATGGTTTGCAGGACAGAGCCCACCAGCGCCAAGCCAAAGCCACCGTAGAAGGCGACAAAGGTCCGGGGCAAGCGCAGGTTGAACAGAACGGAATGGGCCATGGCAGCCTGACTGGCGCTGGGCGGGTCGGATATTGGACGCTGGCCCGGCAACAGGAGTCTCCAGTCGATCGGAAAGCGTCCGGCCAGCAGGGAAAGAAGCACCAGCAGCACAAGCAAAACCAGGAGCAAGCTCCAGCGAGGCCTCAAGGCAGCGGTTCGAACCAGTTTGTGCCCAGGTTTGGTCATGGCGTCATCTTTCCAACAGGAAATCAATCAGGTTTACATGCCGGATGCCATCTCTGGAAAAATCAAATTTGTCCATGGAGATCACATATTTGGGGTAATGATCAGCGATCCCCGCATAGGCACCAAACTCTCTTTGCACGACGTTTTCATCGGGCATCAGGTAAGCCACCTGGTAATAACTGCGAGACTCACCATCCATGGCAATAAAATCAATTTCGCCCTTGGTCGTTTTTCCGACAAATACATCGAAACCGCGCAAGATCAGTTCATTATAAACGACCGTTTCGATCAGCGGACCGATGTCTGTTTTGAATCCTGTCTGATTGATTTTACTCAGGCCCAGATCCGTCAAATAGTATTTGTCCTGGCGAGTCAGGAGGCGCTTGCCTCGTACATCATAACGGACGGCTTTATTCATGATCAGGGAAGTGGTGATGAGATCCAGATAACCGTAAATCGTCTCGGTTGATACTTTCCTGTTTTCATTTTCGAAATACCGTGAAATGGATTGGGCAGAAAAGGTTTGCGACGTGGTCATGACCATGTATTCGACGATGCGGTTAAGAAGATCGACATCCTTGGCCTTGCTTCGCTGGATGATGTCTTTGAGGACAATCGAATGATACAGATCACGCAAGTAGACTTTTGTTTCATTTTCCGATGGCATCAGGAAACGCTGGGGCATGCCGCCAAAATTCAGGTAGTCGAAAAAATCTTCATCTCGCAAAGTTTCCCTGGTCAGACCTTTGACCTCACACATCTCCTTGAATGAAAACGGCATCAGGCGGAAGCTGACATATCGTCCGGATAAGTGGGTAGCCAATTCGCCCGACAACAGTTTGCCGTTCGATCCCGTTAAAAAAATGCTGCAATTCAAAGTTGCCTGGAAAGAATTGACCGCCTTTTCAAAGCCATCCACATTTTGAATCTCATCAAAAAACAAATAGGATTTTTGGTTATGATTGATCTGCTGTTGAACGTACTGGTACAAGTCGATTTCATTTTTGATGAATGAAAAGGCAAGATCTTCAAAGTTCAACTCAATGATCTGCGATTGCGCCACACCACGCGAGAGTAATTCCGCTTGAATCTGCCTGAGCAGGACC
>JAQUEY010000053.1 GCA_028684955.1 Eubacteriales bacterium | reverse complement strand
GTGAATGTTGGCAAAACCCAGCAATTGACTGACATGACTTACGATTTCGGCCTGTTCAGGACCCGGCTGGTCGAATGACTTAAGGAGGATGGATTTTGAAAAAGATATACCTGCTCTCTCTGCTCATGGCACTGGTTGTGGGGCTTTCCGTCTACTTCTTTGCGGATTCTCTGCAGCGCCAGGCCCTGGAGAAAAACCAGATCGTCAAAGGCAATGTGGTCCTGGCGACACGGTTCATCCCTGCCAACACGGAAATCACGCCGGATATGCTTTATCTGGCTGACTGGCCGGTTGAGGCGATCAACCAGCTGGCTGCCCGCAAACTCGACGAGGTTGTCGGTGCCATTACCCAGTTGCCCATCGAAGCAAATGAACAGGTTTTCACGACCCGGGTCCAAAAACGTGGCGAAGCGGCAGAAGGTCGCCTGTCTTACGTACTGGAACCAGGTTTCCGGGCGATAACCGTGGCGGTCGACGAAATATCAGGCGTCGCTGGGAACATCACCAAAGGGGATTATGTTGATCTGGTGGTCACCATGCGCAACGCGGAATTCGAAGAAGATAACGACGTATCCTTTTTGATCGTTGAAAACCTGCTCGTCCTGGCGACGGGGAAAAAGACAGTGACCAGCACCGAATCGACCACTCCCCAGGACTATTTCTCAGTGACGTTGTCTGCCACGGCGGAAGATGCGATCAAGATCAATTACGCCAGCCGGTCGGGCATCCGCCTCATTCTGCGCCCGGTCCTGGATGAAACCATCACGGGCGAAACCTGGTATCCCACTGTTTTCCCTGAATCGACAACCGCTCCGGCCGCTGGATAAGCGGGACCGGGGAAAGGCAGGCTGAACAAGCATGGCAAAATTCAAAGTCCTTGTAGTTGCCAACAACGAAGAAAAGCGCCTGATGATCCGCCAGCGGCTGGCCATTGCAGATGACCTGGCTCTGGTCGGGTTTGCTGCGGTGGACGCGGACATCATGTCCAAGATCAAAGGCTACGCGCCCCATGTGGTCCTTCTGGTCCAGGAACAGGGTGATGCCGGGATCATGGAGCTGGCCCAGAGGATCTACCAGGGATTTCCTGGCTGTGCCATCGCACTTCTGGTTCCCGAACTGGACATGGAACTGGTTAAAAGTGCCATGCAATCCGGTGTTCGCCAGGTGATCAGCGAAGAAAGCCTGGCGTCCATCAACGATCAGCTGGTCCAGGCGGCCTTGTTTGAGCAAGGCCGTGCCATCGAGGCGGGCGGTGAACCGAGGATCATCGCCATCTACAGCGGCAAGGGCGGCGTCGGCCGCACCACGCTGGCTGTCAATCTGGCGACCGCCCTGGCTACGGCTGGCCGGCGTACGGCCCTGGTTGATCTTAACCTCAACCTCGGCGACGCTCCGCTACTCCTGAATATCAATGCCAAGGACACTCTGGCTGAACTGGCCCAGGAAAAAACTTCTTTCACGATTGAAGACATCAAGGGCTTTTCGATGCAGCATTCCAGTGGCCTCAGTCTCCTGTGCGCGCCTGCCAGCCCTGAATTTGCCGAATACATCACAGCCCGGCATGTGGAAATGCTCTTGACCACCATGCGACCCTATTATGACTTCATTGTGCTTGATTTGCCCAACGACATCGCCGATACCACCTTGACAGCGCTCGAAAACAGCGATGATGTCTACATCGTGGCCAAAAAAGACATCTCCAGCCTGAGGGCAACCAAAGTTTTGATCACGGTCATGACGACTCTCCAGCAACAAGACAAACTCCATCTGATCATCAATTCAGACCGTCCGGGCATCGTCAATACCAAGGACTTTGACCGCATTCTCAATTTGCCGGTTGACTACATCCTCCCGGAGGATAACCGCAGTGCCCAGCTCAGCCAGGAACGCGGCATACCGCTGGTCATCGGATTTCCCCGGACCAGCCTGGCTCATGAAATCAACCGGCTGGCCCAGTTCCTCGTCGATCGCTCCGCCAGAAAAGAGCTGATCCAGCCAGGCCAGCCACAACCGACTGGCAAAACTGGTTCTGGAAATCGGCGCACAGCAGGTAAAAAACAAAAAGACAAATCCACTCAACCGTCCGGACCAGATAAGAAAGCCAAGGTTTCCGACAAACCCGGATTGTTTGCCAAAAAGAAAACAGGAGCGTAATCATGAGCCTTTTGCGCAGACTGGAAGAAAAAAAAGGCGATTTTGCAGTGACTGCAGCCCAAGGGCAACCCCAGCCGGTTGTAGAAACAGTAGCCAAGCCCGTCATCACAGATGCTTTGAGCAAAGCGAAAGAACGGGTCCGAAACATGACCATTGCAGCGCTCAATGACGTTAAAGATCCGACAGACCAGCAGATCCGGGAAAAACTGGAAGAACTGATCCAGACCGAAGGCTCTGAAATCCCCCGCGGTGAACGAAACCGCATCGTCGATGAAATTCTCAACGACATTACAGGTTACGGACCTTTGGAATCCGTACTCGCAGACCCTGCCATCACGGAAGTCATGGTCAATGGCCCGCAGAATATTTTCATCGAGGCCAATGGCCGCCTGCGCCCGGCAGATTTTGTCTTCCGCAACCAGGAGCACCTGATGACCATCATCGACCGCATCGTCTCTTCGGTTGGCCGCCATGTCGACGAAGCGAGCCCAATGGTCGATGCCCGCCTGCGCGATGGCTCGCGTGTCAATGTCATCCTGCCGCCCCTGTCCCTGGTTGGACCCGTCCTGACCATCCGGAAATTCTCCAAAATCCCTTTTACTGCCGGCAAGCTGGTTGAGTTTGGCTCGATTTCCCCGAAAATGGTTGCCTTTCTCGAGGCCTGCGTCCGGGGACGGCTCAACATCATCGTCTCAGGCGGCACAGGCAGCGGCAAGACCACCTTGCTCAACGTCCTGTCCAGTTTCATCCCTGATGACGAACGCATCATCACGATCGAAGATGCTGCCGAAGTCCAGCTCAACCAGGACCATGTCATATCACTCGAAAGCCGGCCAGCCAACACCGAAGGGCGTGGTCAAGTCTCGATCCGTGACCTGGTCCGCAACGCCCTGCGCATGCGACCGGACCGGATCATCGTTGGCGAGGTCCGTTCTGCAGAAGCCCTTGACATGCTCCAGGCCATGAACACCGGTCATGATGGTTCGCTGACGACCACCCATGCCA
Organism: Eubacteriales bacterium; assembly: GCA_028684955.1. Taxonomy (GTDB): domain Bacteria; phylum Bacillota; class Clostridia; order Saccharofermentanales; family UBA5734; genus UBA5734. Next base: position 11,033 of record JAQUEY010000053.1, on the reverse strand, counting down.
ACACACCCCGCGACTCCATCGCCCGTGTTGAAACCATGGTCATGATGGCTGGCATGGATCTGCCTTTACTGGCAATCCGGTCCCAGATCGCTTCGGCTGTCGACATCATTGTCCAGCAGTCGCGCCTGCGTGACGGGTCGCGTCGAGTCACCAACATCACGGAAATCACCGGCATGGAAGGTGATGTGGTCAGCATGCAGGACGTCTTTGTGTTTGAGACGCAGGGCCAGCTGGACGAACATGGCCGTTTCCGGGGCAGATACAAGGCAACCGGTATCCGGCCGCAATGCCTGGAGAAAATCCGCAACAATGGTGTGGCGATCCACGAGGACTGGTTCACCTGAGTTTATGCAGGCAGGTCTGAAGAAGCAGGGAGGGAAGAGACCATGATGCAGATCATCCTGGCCGTGTCGACGGGACTGTACCTGTTCTTGTTTTCGGTTGCGATCCTGTCCATGCTGGCCAAGGACCGCAGGCGGGTGGAGCAACGCTTGAAAGAGCTGATCCGGGAAGATCTCGATACCATCAAACCAGTCAAGATCCGCAAAGTCCAGCAGCAGAAAATCCCTGTTTCACGGGCTTTTGCCAATGAACTGGTTTCGGCGGATATCCGCATGCGCCCGGAGGAATTCATTGTCGTCTGGATCCTGGCAGCACTGATTCCAGCCAGCCTGATGGTCTTGCTCAGTGCTCATGTCATCACTGTACTGGGTGCAGCTTTGATCGGTGCGGCTTTGCCACCGTATTTCATCAATCGCAAAAAAATCAAACGCCTGATCCAGTTTGAAGCTCAACTTTCCGAGGCCTTGGTCATGGTTGGCAATTGCCTGCGTTCCGGACTGACCTTCCAGCAAGCCATGGGCAATATCGCCAGGGAAATGCCTGATCCGATCGGACGTGAATTCAGCCGTGTCGTGCGTGAAATCAACCTGGGCAGCAATGTGGACCTAGCTTTGTCCAATCTGGCTGAACGTGTCAAAAGTACGGATTTGAGCCTGGCTGTGTCGGCGATCCAGATCCAGCGCCAAGTTGGCGGCAATTTGCTTGACCTGCTGGAGAATATCTCTGAGACCATCAAGGACCGGATCAAAGTCAAAAATGAAATCCGGGTCATGACGGCTACCGGACGGGCCAGCGGCATGATCATCGGTTCCCTGCCCATCGCACTGGCTGCGGTGCTGATGATGATCAATCCCGAATTCATCCAAGCCTTTTTTGCCACCCGCATGGGGATCGGCATGGTGATTACTGGTGTCGTGATGGAGACAATCGGGTTCCTCCTGATCAAAAAAGTTGTCACCATCAAATATTAGGAGCGTGACAGAATGATTGCACTGGCCATCAATTCAGCAATCCTGGCTTTTCTCCTGACCCTGGTTGCCTTCCGCAGCCAGCTGGTCCGGGAATGGGTCAAATCCCGGCGCCTGGACCAGGTCAAGGGCAAGACCCGCTACCTTGATGCTGAACTGGAACTCAATTTGCTGGACCGGTTGATCAAGCCAACCTGGCGCAAGATCTCAGCCCAACTGGCCAAAATGAACAAATCGCGCCGGAAGACCAGACGATCCCCCCAGGGCGCCCACTCTGAACTGGAAAAAAGTTTGCGCCTGGCTGGCCTGAGAATCAGTGCACAGGAATTTTTCATGGTGCGAATCCTCACAGCCTTTGGATTTCTGCTGGCAGGATTTCTGGGTGCCGGGCTGATTACCAGGGAGGTTGACATTCAGTTTTTGATTATTCTGGTCGGCATGACCATAGGCCTGGTCTCGCCCACCTTTGTGTTGCGCTCCATGGTCAACAGTCGCCAGGAAAAGATCCAGAACCAGCTACCGACCGTCATGGATATCCTCAGCGTCAGCATCGAGGCAGGTCTCGGATTTGATGCGGCCATTTTGAAAGTGATTGAACGGTATGACGGTCCCCTGATCGATGAGCTTTCCCAGCTGTACCGGGAAATCCAGATGGGCAAGCCCCGCCGGGAGGCCATGAACGGTCTGGTTGAACGCAGTTCTGTGCCTGAACTCCAGACGTTTGCAACAGCAGTCATCCAGTCTGACCAGTACGGTACGCCGATCAAGAATGTTTTACGCAACCAGGCAATTCAGCTGAGACTGGCCAGACGCCAGCAAGCCCAGGAAAAAGGCATGAAAGCACCTGTCCGGATGGTCGTGCCGATGGTCCTGTTCATATTCCCGGTGGTGTTCATTGTTCTGCTGGGACCAACTGTCATTTCACTGGTCGAGCAATTTGGCTGAGGTCTGCGGATGATGATCTCATTGCAAGGGTGTATAATCTGGGATAATGTCAGGTTGGCTGACACACCGTGGGCACGACTGCGCGGACTCCTTGGGCGACGGATTCTCATGCCAGGTGAAGGGCTTGTTTTAACTCCCTGCAACCAAGTCCACGGACTTTTCATGAATTTCCCCATCGATCTGGTTTTTCTGGATCGTGAGCGCCGAGTCATCCAGATCTGCCGTCTCGATCCATGGCAAATCAGTCCCTATGTCCGCAAAGCTCAGTCTGTTCTGGAAGTTCCTGCCGGGTCTGCAGAGGGACGGGTCAGACCCGGTGATCAACTTGAACTTGCCCCATCAGCGTCAGGAGGCACACAACAATGAAACCAGATCCAACATCTGCCAATGAGTCTTTCATCGATGAACTCAGGGACTCCGGGACAGTGGAGAATACGCTGGTCAGTCGTCTGGGATTTTACAAAGCCAATGAAGTGGACCGTTACATTGCCCATCTCCAGGACCAGCTTTCCGGAACCGAAGCTGTCTATCAGGACCGCTTTGAGGAAATGAGAACCAGTCTGCTGGGCATGACCCGGGAACGGGACGAAAAGATATCCCAAGTCAGGCAATTGGAAAATCGACTGGCTGCCGCTGAAGATCTTGACGCGTTGCTCTTGAAAAAGGGCCAGGTCAGCGTGGCAGCAACTGATTACGAGAAACTGCTGGCTGAGAAAAAGCGACTTGAACTAAGGGTTGAACAATTGCAGCTCAACATCCAGGAGCAACCTGACAAGTCATTGCTCAACATGGAACTGAGTCGCAGCCAGGACTTGGTCGAAAAACAAGCTGCCGAGATTGAAAACCTGGAAAAGACTCTGGAACACGTGCAAGCGCAACTTGCAGAACAGCTGAATAAAAATGAGATTGCACATCAGATCATCACAGATCTCACCAGTGAGCGAAACCAGGCCGTTGAAAAACATGCGCTCAAAGACGGCGTCGTCAATGACTTGCAGCAGACTTTGCACGAAATCAGCAAAGATCTAAACCAGTTCAAACATTCAAATGATCAATTAGAACAACAAACCCAAGCTCAGCAATATGAATTGACTGCAATGAAGGAGAAGCTGTCGGCCAAGGCAGATGAGCTGTTTAACGCTGAACAAGCATTGACCTTGCTGCGCAAGCAGTCTGCCGAGATCCAGCTGCAGTTTGACACCCTGCGCATGCAGCTGTCAAACCTGACCGATTCACTCGCCCAGTCCCGCTCCCAATACCAGCTGCTGGAAGCCCAGTACCAGATCGGCCAAGAAATGGTCAATAAGCTGATGGTTGAGAAGTCATCGTTAGAAAATGAAATCAAAAATCAGCAGCAACGTTTTGAATTCCAGCGCGAAGCGATGGCGACCCGGTTCCAGAGTGTCTTGAACAGCCAAAACGAATTCCTGAAAAAATTGCAGGAGAACTTCAACGCATCCGTGCGCTACATGGAAAACCTGACTGAGACTGGATTGCGCGGATTTAACGAAGAAAATCGTTAGAAAAACTGGTCAATCAAATCAACAGAATCGTGGAATTCGAATGGGATGTTGTGGCTGCGGCAGTACTGGCGCAGCTTTTTCTCGCCCTCCGGACCTCCAAACAATTTACGGACCAGTGTGAGCAAATTATCGTCTGACAGGTAATCCTGCCGCAACCGGTAATGCAGGAATCGTGTCCGCTCCGGAGTGAATGTGTATGAAAATTCATGCTCTGGAGATCCGTAGAGCTTAATGATGTCTGCTCCCTGGTCATGACCGATGAACTGTAAGGATCCATCTTCGATCCGGGCGTCCAGTGTGTAGTCAGCTTTGCCGACATGCTCATTGAAAAGAGTGATCGCTTGCATTTTCTGCACTCCTCTCCTTTGTTCCTGTTACCAGTATACTCCTTTCCTTGCTCGGCAAGCCATTTGTTTATGTTCGAAAAATGGTTAGAATTGACAAATGTTGTCCGGCGCGGGATGAGCTCAGATGGTGCGGATCTTGACCTCCGCAAAATTGACAGAGCCTGTCAGGCGGACCAGGTAGACAACATCAGGACCTTGCCTCGTCTCATCATTGATCTCAGCCGCGAAAACAGACGCATGGCTCTGGATCCGCCAGTTTGCTGGAATCATCAGGACAACACCGGCAAAATGAACATTCAAGTTGATTTCAAGGCCTTCCGGGCTGACCTGGCATTGATCGAAGTAGACTTTGGCGGAAGCAAAATTGCAGCTGATCTGGACTTTTTTCAGATTGCTGGCATGAATGTATTTTGTCTGTTCCGAAAAGCTGGCATCGATGGTTACGGTTTCGTTTTCGTTGAGGATTTCCTCGGATTTCGTCCAGGTGTCCGAATGATCGCTGTGCCAGTGAGGTTTTGTTTTTCTCCGAAACAGCAGGGACAGGCCGATGGAAAGCAGGAGAGCAGCGCCCAGAAGCAGTTTGACATCCATGTCAGCGATCCCCAGCTGGACTCGCCACAGATAGGCGATCAGCGACAGTGGGACCAGGAAGGTGAAAAACTGGTAGCGGATCAGGCTGGCCAGGGACAATCCAAGCAGGATCAGGCTGCCAATGACGCGGAATGTGCCAAACTCTTCACCAATACCGAAAGCTTTGAGCAGGAGCAGGATGCCGCTGCCCAGGATCAGGGTGGGCCAAAGGATTTTTTCAAATGATTTCATATAAATGCCTCTCTTCCATTTTCTGGGTCAGGATGGGGTAGTACATCCGCGAGCCATAAACTTCTTTGCGGGAATTGCGGAAAGCGATTTGGCTGACGCCGGTCAGGCCTTTCTGGATGGACTTGATCTGGAGCGCGTTCACCAGGGTCGATCGTGATATCCGGACGAAATAGCCAGGCAATAGTTCCTCAACTTCGTAGAGACGGAGCTTGACCTCGAACGACTCATCTGCCAGGTGGGCAAAGACCCGTTCGCTGTCGGTTTCGAAAAACAGCAGCTCACGCAAAGACAAGTAGTGCTGCTCGTCGCCTTTGAAAAAGGCGATCGATGGTTTGGCTCTGCCCAGTTCCTGGACATGCCTGGCCATGGCTTCGATCTCAGTCGTGATGCTCCTGCAGTAGATCACGACTTCCTCGGGCTGGCCTTCGGTTACGGTTTCGATTTTTACACGCATCCGGCTACCTCACGTCTTCATTGTAAAGAGAAATTTCATCCTGAAAAGAGGCTTTCGGTGAGTGGTTGATTTACATTGCTCAGTGGTCGGAAGCGAGCGGCGCAGATGTCAGGAAAACGGAGAATCCTGTGCTAAGATGAAAACAGCTTTCGCTATGGGAGACTGATGACGATGGACGGCCATTTATCTGACTCTGCCCCGCACCCTCGCCGCGGCTTTGACCCGGCTGACCCGCTACTGTTTTCTGGAGCTGGGCTGACCCGCCTTTTGGAGGCTCAGGATGATTTGCAATGGTTGCTGGACCGCGGCTACGCCAAGACGGGAGCTCTGGATCTGGTCAGCCGCCACCATCAGCTTGTTTCAAGGCAGAGTTTGGCGCTGCAGCGCTGCACTGACCCTTCTGCCCGGTGCCAGACCCGCACGAAACGGCAGCTGGAGCTCCCATCGCTCAAGGACTGTCCTGTTCGGATCGATGGGCTTAACCTGATCATACTGCTTGAAGTTGCCCTTTCATCGAGCCCCGTTTTTCTGGCTCGTGATGGGGTTTTCCGTGACTTGGCTGGTCTGCGTGGAACCTACCACCTGATTCCGCAGACAGACGATGCGATTGACCTCGTCTTCGAGGTGCTCGACCGGGGCCTGGCAGCGTCAGTCCACTTTTTCCTGGATGCGCCGGTATCCAATTCCGGACGACTGAAAACACGCATCCTGGAACGCGCCCGCCTTTACACAACGCCAGCCGAGGTTTCGCTTGTCAGCAATGCAGATGCCAGCCTTAAGGATCAGGAAGGGGTTGTCTCGGGTGATTCCATTGTCCTGGACCGATGCCGCAGCTGGTTTAACTTGGCCCGGGCCATCATCGACAGCCAGATCAGGGAAGCCTGGATCATTGATCTCTCAGGTTCGGACTGACCTCGAAATTGGGCAGGATCACCAACAGACTTGCGCGTCGCCGTTTGAAAGTTGTGCTAGAATAATAGAGAGGGTTATTCCCCCAGTACATCAGAATATCAGCATTTTTCGGAGGGTTACAACATGAGAAAGTTCTGGGCTCTGGTTCTTGTCCTGTCCCTGATCCTGTCCACCGCTACACTGCTGTCTGCCTGCAAACCCAAAGACACCTATGAGATCGCACTCGTCACGGACGTCGGCAACATCGACGACAAGTCCTTCAACGAAGGCTCCTGGAACGGCGTCAAGGAATACGCCGAGGCCAACAAGATCACCTACGCCTATTACCGGCCCAGTGAAGATTCCACCGCTGCCCGCGTTGAGACGATCAAGACCGCCATCGACAAGGGCGCCAAGGTTGTTGTCTGTCCTGGATATCTTTTCGAAGAAGCCATCTATGAGGTCCAGGACCAGTTCCCCAAAGTCAATTTCCTGCTCCTTGACGGCGAACCCCATACCCCCGATTATTCCACCTATAAAACATCACCCAACGTGCACAACATTCTCTACCGAGAGGAGCAGGCCGGCTACCTGGCCGGTTTTGCCGCCGTCATGGATGGATACACCAAGCTGGGCTTCCTGGGTGGCATGGCTGTCCCGGCAGTTGTCCGCTATGGTTATGGCTATGTCCAGGGCGCGGAAGCCGCTGCCCAGGAAATGGGTCTCGCACCTGGCTCCGTCGAAATCAAATACTGGTACTCCGGCGTGTTCGCCCCCAATGATGACATCAAGACAAAAATGTCTGGCTGGTACACCGAAGGCACGGAGGTTGTCTTTGCCTGCGGTGGCGGTATCTATCTGAGTGCCACCGCTGCGGCTGACGCTGCTGGCGGCAAAGTCATCGGTGTCGACGTTGACCAGTCTGCCGAATCCCCGACCATCATCACTTCGGCCATGAAGGGCCTGACCGAGTCAGTCAAGCTCGCCCTGGGCTCCCTCTATGCCAACAAAGGCACTTGGGATGCCGAGCATGCTGGTAAAACAGCAGTTCTCGGTGCAGCGGAAAATTGCGTTGGCCTGCCCACCGCAGCCAATAGCTGGCGTCTTGCCAAATTCACGGTCGATGACTACAACAAACTTTTCACTGACATGCAAGCTGGCACCCTGTCGGTGTCCAATGTCATCGACACACCTCCCGCAGTCAGCATCTCTACGGTCGACTATCAGGGCTGACCGGATCGTCTAATTGGCTCCAGATACGAAAAGGCTAGACACTGTCTAGCCTTTTCGCACAAGGAACATCTGAGGTGACCATGAGCGACTACATCATAGAAATGGAAAACATCACCAAGGAATTCCCTGGTGTCCTGGCCAATGACCATGTGACTTTGCAGCTGCGGCGTGGTGAGGTCCATGCTCTGCTCGGCGAAAACGGAGCGGGTAAAAGCACCTTGATGAGCATCCTTTTTGGACTTTACCAGCCAGACAGCGGTGTCATCAGGAAAAACGGCCAAGTCGTCCAGATCCACAATCCCAACGATGCCAACGATCTGCAGATCGGCATGGTCCACCAGCATTTCAAACTGGTCGAGGTCTTCACCGTACTCGAGAACATCTTCCTGGGCGTCGAACCGGTTCGTCTGGGTGTGCTCAAATACCAGGAAGCTCGCCAGCGCGTCCTGGAGCTGAGCCAGAAATATGGCCTCAGTGTCGAACCAGATGCCCGGATCGAGGACATCACCGTCGGGATGCAGCAGCGAGTGGAAATCCTCAAAATGCTCTATCGTGACAATGAGATCCTGATATTTGATGAGCCGACAGCCGTTCTGACTCCTCAGGAGATCAGGGAGCTGATGGCAATCATCCGCGGCCTCCGAGATGAGGGCAAATCGATCCTTTTCATCAGTCACAAGCTCAATGAGATCATGGAGGTTTCGGACCGCTGCACGGTTTTGCGCAAAGGCCAGTGCATGGGTACCGTCGACATCAAGGATACGACCGTTGAAGACCTATCCCGCATGATGGTGGGTCGCCCGATCCAATTCAAGGTCGAAAAAGGGGATCTCAAACCGGGTGCGATGGTCCTCGAAGTTGAAAATCTCGTTGTCCCGTCCAAATTGCACAAGAACAATGCCGTCAAAGGGGTGACTTTCCAAGTCCGGGCCGGTGAGATTGTCTGTCTGGCGGGGATCGAAGGCAATGGCCAGAGTGAATTGGTCTATGCCCTGACTGGCATCGAGAAGATCACCTCAGGGTCGGTCCGGCTCCAGGGTCATGAGATCACCCGCGCCAGCATTCGCCAGCGTTCTCAGCTCGGCATCAGCCACATTCCGGAAGATCGCCACAAATACGGCCTGATTCTCGATTACAATCTGGCGGACAACCTGGTCCTGCAGCGCTACTGGGAGCCTGCTTTCCAGCACAATGGCTTCATCAGGCAAGAGCAGGTCCGGTCCTACGCAGACACACTGATCAGCCAGTATGACATCCGAGCTGGACAAGGATCCCAGACGATTGCCCGCAGCATGTCAGGCGGCAATCAGCAAAAAGCGATCATTGCCAGGGAGATTGACAAAAACCCAGAGCTGCTGGTGGCGATCCAGCCAACCCGTGGCCTGGATGTTGGGGCGATCGAATACATCCACGCCCAGCTGGTAGCCCAGCGGGATGCCGGCAAGGCCGTTCTTCTGGTTTCACTGGAACTTGATGAGGTCATGAATGTGTCCGACCGGATCCTGGTCCTGTATGAGGGTGAAATTGTCGGTGAGTTTGCCCCCAGGGATACCACAGTCGAGCAACTGGGCCTTTACATGGCTGGTGCCCGGCGCAGCCAGCAAGCGGGCGTGTCTGAAAACCAGGAAAAATCAGGAACCGCCCGGAAAGGACAGCATTCATGATGGCCAGAATCAGGAAACTCATCCAGAAACCCGGTTTTGACAGCTTGGTGGCCTCGATTGCAGCCATTGGAATTGGCCTGGTCTTTGGCCTGATCCTGCTGATTGTGTTCAATCCCGGTAAATCCCTCTACGGTTTCGGACAAATCTTGTTTGCAGGGGTCAGCTCGACGGGCAAATTCTCCAAAGTCCTCTACCAGGCTGCACCCCTGATCATGACCGGACTTGCCGTGGGCTTTGCCTTCAAGACCGGTTTGTTCAATATCGGTGCCACAGGCCAATACATGCTCGGCACCTTCTTTGCCCTCTACACGGGCATCGTCTGGCAATTCCCATGGTGGGCTGCCTTGCTGGCCGCGATGGTGGGCGGTGCCATCTGGGGTGCCATGCCAGGTTTGTTCAAAGCTTTCTTCAATGTCAACGAGGTCATCACATCGATCATGTTCAATTGGATCGGCCTCTTTGCGGTCAACGTCCTCCTGGCCAATATCCCCAGAGTCCTGGCCGATTTCTATGGCGCATCCAATCCGGACCGAACGGCCAACATGGCAGCGGCCAACCCTGCGGCCATCATCCCCAAATGGGGGCTGGACCAGATTTTCGGTTCATCGTACATAAATATTTCCTTTTTCATCGCCGTCATCGTCGCTGTGATTGCCTATTTCGTCCTGAACCGGACGATTTTCGGCTATGAACTCAAAGCCTGTGGGTACAACCGCAACGCCAGCATCTATGCTGGGATCAATGCCCGGCGCAACATAGTCCTGTCGATGATCATTGCCGGATCCTTTGCCGGACTGGGCGGCGGGATCTATTATCTGAGCGGTACGGCCCAGTACACCATCGAGAAAATCCTTCCCGCCATGGGCTTCAACGGCATCCCAGTCGCCTTGCTGGCGACGTCCAATCCCCTGGGCATCATTTTCAGCGCCCTGTTTGTCTCTTACATCCAGGTCGGTGGCGAAGCGATGCAGCCGGAATACGCCAAAGAAATCATCGACATCATCATTTCCGTGATCATCTACCTGAGCGCCTTCTCCCTGCTGCTTAAAGGGGTCATCCGCAAGCAGTTGAAAAAACTGGTGCGGGTGGAGGCCATAACCAGCAGCAAAGGGGAGGTAGAACCATGATCATCCTGGCTGACATCATCAGCGCAACCATCATTTTTGCGATTCCTCTGCTGCTGGTAGCCCTCGGTGGTATGTTCAGCGAACGCAGTGGGACGATTAATATCGCGCTCGAGGGCATCATGATCATCGGCGCTTTGTTCAGCAGCCTGTTCTTGCGCGCGGCCGACAAGGGCGGCTGGGGTCTGGACCATCCCCAGCTGGCCATGCTGGGCGCCATGACCATCGGAGCGGTGGCAGGCATGATTTTCTCGCTCTTGCTGGCGGTCGCCTCGGTCAGCCTGAAAGCTGACCAGACCATCGGCGGCACCGCGCTCAACCTGTTTGCACCTGCCTTTGCGATTGTCCTGACCTGGGCTATCCAGGGCCAGGGCCAGACAACCATCAACATCCCGACTTGGATCAAGATCACCCGCGAGACCCTTGGCCTTGCTCCAAACCCCGATCCCGGATTTTGGGATGCCTTGCTCTTCAAGAGCACGTACCTGACCACGCCCGTTGCCCTGGTGATTCTGGCCCTGACGGTCTTCATCATCTACAAGACGCGCTTTGGCCTGCGCCTGAGGGCTTGCGGCGAGCATCCCCATGCGGCGGATTCGGTCGGGATCAATGTCTACCGCCTGCGCTACACCGGGGTCGCGATCTCGGGTTTCCTGGCCGGTATCGGAGGCCTGGCCTTTACCATAGCGGCCGGTTCAGGTTTCCAGTCGACCGTGGCTG
>JAQUEY010000052.1 GCA_028684955.1 Eubacteriales bacterium | reverse complement strand
ATGCCCCGCCGCCTGGTCCTGCTGGTCGCGCGCGAACACCCAGGCGAGCCTGTTTTGCCACGCGGCGCAATGCAGCTACTTGCCATTGCCCTGACAGCCCTGGTTTTACTGTCAGCTAATGCTCTGATTCCCGACTACACCAAGAGCTGGCGCTTGCCCGCTCTGGCCTATTGGGCCCAGGATATCCAAGACCTCTGGCAAAACCTGGGACTGGCCGGTCGCGGCTGGCCGACTTACAACCTGGTTTATTATGGTTACGACAACCCGGACACCCAGCTGGGTGGCCCGGTGAACCCCGGCCGCCAGCCAATCCTGATGGCTGTGAGCACCCGCTCGCTGCTTTTAAAAGGCAGCACCCGTTCGATTTACACCGGCTCGAGCTGGCAGCGCCCCCTGCAGGACAGCTACCGTTTTGACAGCCCAGTCTGGCGCGCCCAGCAGCGTGCATCATTCGCCGATCCACTGGCCAGAAGCCAGGCGGGCCGCCAGTTTGCCAGCTACTGGCGCGGCAGCATTGAAGTCAAGATCCAGCATCGCAGCACGCAGATGACCGTGTTCCAGACCGGTCTGGTGCAAGCTGTCAGGCTCAGCGATCCCGTCCGGACGGTGCCGTTTTTCACCCGCGACGGTGATCTGTTCACGGTGGAAACACAGGCCCAGGGAGAGGCCTATACCATCCAGAGCCTCTACCTCGACCGGCGGCGCGAAGGTTTCGAACAGGCACTACTGGCTTATGAACAGACCTTTGAACTCGAAGATGACCCCTATTGGACGGATATCCAGTCGCAATATCTGCAGCTGCCGGTGACCTTGCCGCAAGTGGTGCCAGAGTTGGCCCGTTCCCTGACAGGCTCGACCGATTCTACCTATGCCAAGGCCACTGCCATCGAACGCTACCTGCAGTCCTTTGGTACCTATGTCCAGGACACCTCTACACCCCCTGAGGGCAGCGACTTTGTCGCTGATTTTCTCGCAAACCGGCGCGGCTATTGCGTCCACTATGCCTCCGCCATGGTCGTACTGGCTCGTTCCATCGGCATCCCGGCCCGCTTTGTCGAAGGCGTTGCCATTTCACCAGGCAGCGATTCCGCCCAGTTCCTGGCGACCGGCCAGGCTGCCCATGCCTGGGCGGAGCTCTATTTTGCCGGCATCGGCTGGCTGGCCTTCGACGCCACGCCGGCGGCTCCCGAGGCACCCCCACGCGATACAGAAATCTTGCCCGAAAAGCTGGAGCCAGCATCTGATGGTGCGGCAGAAGCAGGAACAGATGCTGACCATCAGGGCAACAGTCAATCATACCGCTGGCTCTGGAGCCTTCTGATCATCCCCCTGCTGCTCGCTATCGGCGGCGTGTTTTTGAAATTTGCCAGGTATCGCCATCAGAGGACCTTTTCGTCTGTCTGGCTCAGCAAGCATGTTCCAGACCCGACCGAACGCCTGCTCTTCCTCTACCAGGACATCTTGGCTCAACTGGCCTGCATCAGAGTGATGCCTGAGCCGGGCGAAACCCTGGTCCAGTTTGCCCTGCGCGCCGAGGGCCATGTCCACTTGGGACAAGTACATTTGCCTGATGTCCTGTGGCCGGTCAACCAACTGCTCTATGGCCAGATGGAGCCTGATGAGCAGGCTCTGGCAAACCTGATGTACTTGCGCAGCCAGCTGGAGCAACGCTTGCAGGCAGACTTGCCTTACTGGACTTACCGGTTCAGGCGGATTCTGGCTTGAGCGTCGATTTTTCTGGCAGCATAGGTGTACATCGCACTGATGACAAAACAGATCAAACCGCCTCCGATCAGGGCGACCACACGCAGTGCCGTGTTGAGGTTATTGACATCGATCGTCACCAGTTTGAGCACGCAGGCCAGTGTGAGCAGCAGGCCATAGAAACGCAGGAGCTTATGCTGGCCCAAAAAGCCCAGGACTACACTCACCAGAGCCGTCAGCATGCTGATCACACTCAGGAGGTAAGCCTGGTCGAACCAGTTCGTCTGGCCCTGGACTGTTGCCAGGACTAGAAGGGTCAGTTTGATTCCGACCAGGATCCCGGACAGGCCTTTGCCATGCAAAGACAACGACTCGCGGATCCGGCCAAAAGCCAAAACGAAGGAAAGCAGGGAGAGCAGGCCGTAAAGCAGCGCAGCCGTGCGGTCTTTGCCGCTGAAAGCAATGGCAATAGACGAGACCGCCAGTAGCAGGTGATTGGCCACGGTCATGCAGGTGGGCAAAAAGACACGACCAGAGTGCGGCCGGTCGTAGCTGGAAAATTGGAGCACGATCGATAGTCCTGTCAGGATCATCAGCACGATCGGCACCTTGTGGGTCCAGTTTGTAGCCAGCACGATGGAGATCAGGGAAAAATCCAGTCCCAGCCAGACCGCCAGGCGGATCCAGTTTTCAAAACGGCGTTGGGAGGGGCGGTCAAATAACAGCCACTGGCCCCAGACTAGCCCGATCAATGCCGCCAGATACACAAAGGCCCAGGCAATGTTTGCATGTAAAACCAGAGACGGAAATCCATCGAACAGCATGAAAGCAAGATCCAGCCCCAGGAGTGTGTTGGCCCCGATCTGGTACACCCTGCGAGAGCTGAAAAATCGCGCGCCATACAGCATCACAGCCAGCAGGACCAGTCCGGTCAGGCGTACTGGAACGAGGCCGGACGCGACTGCTTCTGTCCAGTAGAGGATGAGCAGCAGAGCCGCCGATCCGGTCAGGAAAAGTACAGAAAAGCTGGCCAGGTCACCATACGGGGTCTGGCTGCGGCTCCTGATGTAAAACCAGCTGGCAAAGGCAAGGAGGAGCAAGATTCCGGTCAGGATTGCCGTGGCCAGGGCAGCCAACTGAATCGCCTCAGGCAAGTACCTCCAGCCAGCCATTTCAGCCGATCCTCTGTGATAGACCGCCAGCCGGTAAACCGGCACCAGGACGTCGATCGCCAGCAGTGCCAGCCACAACACCTGCCCGGCAAAAATCTGGACAGCCCTCAGGACTCCATTTTCCGCAAGCTGTCTGTAGCGGGACACCAGGATGGCCAATCCCGTCGCCCCCAAAAACTGGAAACCGAACGCTGCTGCGATCGCCCCAGTAGGCAAGGTCGTCGCAAAAGGTGCTAATGAACCAGCCAGTGGTGACGACATGAAGGTCCTTGCCATGATCGTGCTGGTAATAAGGACCAGAAGCAGGGAGGCAAGCAGACTGGCCCTTTGCGTCAGCGGGAACACCAGCAAATTGCCCACCACGACAACAGCCATGGCCACGGCCTGGTAGATCAGGAGCAGGAGCAGTTTCTGGTCTGACAAACCCCAGCCATAAGCCATCACGATCGACACCGCCATGCCGATATGGGCCACAACGCTCAGTGTCAGTGCCCGGTAGCGTCGGGCCAGATACAGGCAGCCGGTCAGCCAGACGACCAGCATAGCGTAGGCCGCAACGTCGCTGAGCCGGTTGAAATACAGGTGTGTGAGCACGATCGAGATGAAAAAGGAACCACAGCCAGTACCGAGCATGCTCTGGGAAAAAGCACTCAGGCGCCTCTCGATCAAGGCCAGGCCGAGTCCGGTCAAAACAACACTGATCGCGAACAAGGCCACGATTTTGACGGTATCCGTCAGGTAGCGGTAGACCAGCGTGCCTAGAAAAACCAGCCCGGCAAAAATCAACACAGCGGCAGCCAGGCTGAGGACATTTTTGCCCAGGATCGATTCCAGAGTGTGAGTCGGAACGGCTCTTCCAGGCTGCGGCTTTGGCTGGGAGATCGCTTCTGTGGCTGGGTGAGGTGGTTTGTCCTGGCGGACATACGTTTGAGGTTGTGAATCCAGAGGCATCGCCATCTGCTCCAAAGGACCAGATGGCTGTTGGAACATTTCAGCAACCGGTGCTGCCTCTGCCCTGGCTGACAGCTCTTTTTCTGGCTCGGTTGCAGCATATCCCCCGGAAACAGACACTTTTTGCTTCAGTTCATTCATGTCCTGGCGCAGCGATTCTGTCAGAGCTGCCAGTGCCTGAAGCGACGCTTTCAGTGACTCTATCTCGTGGCGCCGCGCCTGGGACCTGTTGGCCACCAGGACAATGAGTCCGACGAAGAGGGCAAAGACAAAGAAGAAAACACCCATGCAGCACCTCCGTAGATCAATCTTTGGTAAAAATGAGGCAAAACAGACGGACTACTGGTCCTTTTATGCCATGCAAGTCAGTAATCGTTGGTTTTTCCACCGGTCCTTTGACTTGCCGGGAATAGGGGGCGAACCTATAATTTTAGAATGAATCATAAGAAAAACGTTTGCAACTGCTGAAACACTTTTTGCCCGAAAACAGCAACATCCGATCAGCAAGGAGATCCTATTATGTCAGGAAAAACACTTTATGAAAAAATCTGGGACCAGCATCTGGTTGACTCCAGTGAAGGTCAGAATCTGATCTACATCGACTTGCACCTGCTGCACGAGGTTACCTCACCGCAGGCCTTCGAAGGCCTCAAGCTGGCCGGCCGCAAGGTCCGCCGCCCCGATCTGTCGTATGCGACCATGGACCACAACATCCCGACGCTCGACCGCAACAACGTCAAGGATCCGATTTCCAAGCTCCAGATGGAGACCCTGGCCAACAACTGCGCTGAAACCGGCGTCACGCTGTTCGGCATGGACAGTGAATACCAGGGCGTCGTCCACGTCATGGGCCCCGAGCTCGGCCTGACCCTGCCGGGCAACACGATTGTCTGCGGCGACAGCCACACCGCCACTCATGGTGCTTTCGGCGCCCTGGCCTTTGGTATCGGCACGAGTGAAGTTGAACACGTCCTGGCCACCCAGTGCCTGCCCCAGAAAAAATCCAAGACTATGAATGTCAAGATCAACGGTTCCCTCGGTAAAGGCGTCACCGCAAAAGACATCATCCTCGGCGTCATCAGCCAGAACGGCACTGACTTCGGTACAGGTTATGTCATGGAATTCACCGGCGCAGCCATTCGCAAGCTGACCATGGAAGAACGCATGACCGTCTGCAACATGGCGATCGAAGCGGGCGCCCGTTCCGGCCTGATTGCCCCCGACCAGACGACTTTCGACTACCTCAAGGGCCGTCTCTATGCCCCGCAGGGCGAGGCTTTCGAGCTGGCCGTCGCTGAGTGGAAGAAACTCTACACCGATGCCGATGCCGTATTTGACAAGGTCGTCGAATTCGACGCCGCTGCCCTCGCTCCGCAGGTTACCTGGGGCACTTCCCCCAGCATGGGTGCCTCGATCGAAGACATCGTCCCCTATCCGGATAAATTTGCTGACCCGGACAAGCAGAAAGCCGCCCAGCGTGCCCTCGACTACATGGGCCTTGTCGCTGGCACCCCGATGAAAGACATCGCGATTGATTACGCCTTCATTGGCTCCTGCACCAATGGCCGGATCGAAGACCTGCGCGCCGCTGCCGCAATCGCCAAAGGCCACAAGGTCAGCCCCAACGTCACGGCCCTGGTTGTCCCAGGTTCTGTCCAGGTCAAAAAGCAAGCCGAAGCAGAAGGCCTCGACCAGATCTTTATCGAAGCCGGCTTTGAATGGCGCCAACCCGGTTGCAGCATGTGCCTGGCCATGAATCCCGACGTCCTCCAGCCCGGCCAGCGTTGCGCTTCGACCTCGAACCGCAACTTCGAAGGCCGCCAGGGCCGCGGTGGCCGCACCCACCTTGTCTCCCCGGAAATGGCTGCCGCCGCTGCCATCGCCGGCCATTTCGTCGACGTGCGGACATTTTAAGCGAGAAGCTTCAGGAGGAATACCATGGAACCCTTTGTCAAACTCAATGGCCTGGTTGCCCCGCTCGACCAGAACAATGTCGATACCGATGCCATCATCCCCAAGCAGTTTCTGAAGCGCATCGAGCGCAGCGGTTTTGGCCAGTATGTCTTTTTCGAACTGCGCTTCGATGACGACGGCAACCTCAAGCCCGACTTCGAGATGAACAAGCCCCGTTACCAGGGCGCCAGCATCCTCGTCTCCCGTGCCAACTTCGGTTGCGGCTCCTCCCGCGAACATGCTCCCTGGGCCTTGCTCGATTACGGCTTCAGGGCCATCATCGCCCCCAGCTACGCCGATATTTTCTACAACAACTGCTTTAATAACGGCATCCTGCCGATCCGCCTCAGCGCCGAGCAAGTCGATGAGATCTTCCAGCGCGTCGCAACCAAGCCCGGCTACACGCTCGAAATCGACCTCGCGGCCAAGACCGTGCGCGACGCCGACGGCCTGTCCTACACCTTTGAACTCGATGAATTCAACACCACCAAGCTCCTGAACGGCTATGATGACATCGGTCTGACCATGTTGAAGGAAGACAAGATCGCCGCCTACGAAGCAGCCCACCCTGTCGTGAAAAAAGCTGCCAAGGTGTCCTGAGCCCTAGTTGGGCTGTTTGCCCTGGCGTTCAAGGTGCGAGGCTTCTAAAAACAAATTATCAAAATAATCAAAGGCCTGGAAACCGGGTGCGGTTTTCAGGCTTTTTCCTTAGCTGGGGGGAGGGGTCTTCGCTGAGCGATCGAGCTGGAGGCGGCACCCTTCGCGCCAAGTCTGGACCTGTCTGCGGCAATTGCCGCGTGTGGGGTCGGTGCACTCTGGCGGAAGAAAAAATTACCACCTTGCAGAGCCTGCAAATAGGCGTTTCTGAGGTGGGGCTGACTATTTCCCTGCAGGGGCCCCGACCTAGAAATGGAAACTGCCGATTCTATGTCGGTGCTCCTAAACGGCAATAGTTGAGACCAGCGCAAACCCGCTGGCGCTGTAGGCTTTGCCAGCCAGTGAAATAGTTGCCGCTCAGGTGCACCGAGCCACAGTCTGGCAATTGCCGGGATTGGGTCCACCCCTCGCCAGACGCCTCGCCAGACGCCTCGCCAGACGCCTCGCGCCAGCGTCTGGACAGCCGCCGGCAAAAAGGCTAGGATGACCGTTAGATATCTGACTGGTCTGTGCCTTGACTGCAAACCAGCGATAATTCACCACGAATTGATGAGGATCCGAGCCATGTCTGAAATCACCACCAAACAACCGGCACCCACGAAAACGCTCCCAGCCAAGGCCGGGCCGTTCCTGATCCTGGCCGCGGCGCTGCTCTGGAGCCTGGCTGGTTTGCTGGTCAAATACATCCCCTGGCATCCGCTGGCGATTGCTTCGGCCAGAAGTCTACTTGCTGCGCTGGTTTTTGTGGCCGCCTACCGTCAGCGCCTGCTGCACCGATTCAACTGGACCACGCTCATTTCCGGACTGGCCCTGATGTTGACCCAGACAGGGTTTATCATCGCCAATAAGATGACGACCGCCGCCAATGCGATCATGCTCCAATACGCATCGCCGCTGTTTGTGGTCATTTTTGGTGCAATTTTCTACCACTACCGCCCGACACGGCGGGAAACCACTGCGCTGGCCCTCGCCTTGGTGGGCATTATCCTGTTCTTTCTCGACGATCTATCACCCGGCAGTTTGCTGGGTAATCTGATCGCCACAGGCACTGGCGTGACCTTTGGCTTGGTTTTCCTGTTGAACAGCAGGCCGGAATGTGACACGCCCCAAGCCATTTTCATTGGCCAAGTGACAACGTTTTTGATCGGTCTGCCAATGCTGCTGCAAGTCCGCGATGTGACGACCCCTTCGATCCTGGCCATTCTCGTCCTGGGATTTTTCCAGCTCGGCCTGGCCTATTTCCTGT
Source organism: Eubacteriales bacterium (assembly GCA_028684955.1). Lineage (GTDB taxonomy): Bacteria > Bacillota > Clostridia > Saccharofermentanales > UBA5734 > UBA5734. The sequence goes on along the minus strand of JAQUEY010000052.1, from coordinate 6,559 downwards.
TTGGGATTGGCATCCGCCTGACGCGCCCGCTTTCGGCCAATTTGCTGGCTCTGCTCGAACCGATAGCCAACCCGGTCTGGGTTTTCCTGGCCTTTGGTGAAGTGCCCGGCTGGTTGGCTGGGCTGGGGGCTGTGATAGTCCTCGGATCGATCCTGTACCTTAACCTTGAACGGTTGCGCCAGCCGGTCAGCCCCTGACAGCCGGGCAATCCCTGACAGCTGCTTAGCTGGATAAAGTGCATAAAAAGGCCGTTTCCGATTGTATTCGGAAACGGCCTTGGCCTTTAAAAATTCACGGTCTCAATATTCGATGACGCGAGGCAACTCTTTGGCCTGGGCAACCCAGCTTTCCACCTGGCTTTCCGTCGGCAGTTTGCGAACCAGTTTCTTCTCCTCGTTGACTTCGTGGAGTTTGGCGGCCAGATTGGCGGCATTGCGCGTGCCCAGTTCAGGGACAGTGTCCACACCAGCGGCCTCAAGGAGGTCGGCATATTCCCCGCCGATGCCTTTGACGCGAGCCAGGTCTGCCCGGTTGGTCCATTTCAGAATCAACTTACCAGAAATGCCCGTTTTCTCAGCCAGACCATCACGGCCTTTTCTTGATTTGCAGGTGTCCAGGAGGTTTTCGATCGACGTGATCCCGTTGGCCTCCAGTGTGGCTGCATAAGAGTCGCCAATACCTTCGATTTCCGTTAATTTTGTCATATTCAATCTCCTTTCATGTAAAAAAATCAAGATCTCACTTTCAGGTTAGCCTTCTTGTGAGTAAACGTCAATTCGTTGGTTATGACATTTGATGACGGCTTGCGACTATGGAATACTGTAGGGAGAATGGTCGATCGACCCTTCGCACACGACTCGCTGGAGGCATGGGATTCTCTGATGAAACACGAAAAAGCAGGTCACCACAGATCCAATCCCTGCCAGGGACTGCTGGCCGGCTATGTTCTGACCAAGCCAGATGAAGCCTGCCTGAAAACCCGCTACGACGGCGAATGGCAACTGGTGCATGAAGTCAACCTGCAAGCCAACGATCGCCCGCTGCTGATGAATGATTTTCGTCCTGGCATTGGTTGCTGCACGATCACAGCCTTGACTGCCATTTTTCGCCAGATTCAGCAAAAAGAGGCATCGTCCATGATTCCTTTCATCACACACAGTCTTTTTGACCAGATCGAATCCGTCGCCTCCCACCATGGCTACCGGCCCAAACGCGGCCGGACCAATCCTTTGCGCATTGGCAGCATCGCCCGCCACCTGTTTCGCCTGTATCACCTGCAGGGTCAGGCTGGATCCACACTCTTTCTGTCCGCCCGGAAAATCTGCCATGAACTGGATCACGCGCGCCCCGTCCTGATGAATCTTGCTTTTGGCCATTATCGCCGCCATACCGTCACAATTGTGGGTTATCAGATCTGGCGCGACACAATAAAACAACCGAGTAATCGACAGCGCGTTTTCTGGCTGGTGCACGATGGTTGGAGCCAGGACGTCCGATTCATCGACCACTGGGCCCTGACCCGTCCCTGGTCTGGACTGTGGTCGATCTACAGTGTGACCCGGATCCGGCCCAAACAGTCCAACCACACCCAACCACGCCCAAATTTAACTTGACAAAAAGGTTCATCCGACTTATTATACCCTTATAACCTATATAAATAGTAGGAATTAAATTCCAGACGCGCTCCCGCAGCCTTAGCTGCCTAAGCCACCACCCGATAGAAACCCAGCACAGGAGGAAATCCCATGGCCAAGATCGCCCAGTCGATGACCGAACTGATCGGCAACACCCCACTCGTCGAACTGACTCACTACAATCAGAAAAACGGCATCGCAGCCCGTTTGATCGCTAAGGTTGAGTATTTCAACCCGTCCGGCAGCGTCAAGTGCCGCATCGGCAATGCCATGATTGTCGCCGGTGAAAAGGCCGGCCTGATCTCGGAAGGCACCACGATCATCGAACCGACCAGCGGCAACACCGGCATCGCACTCGCTTTTGCTGCTGCAGCCAAGGGGTACCGCCTGATCCTGGTCATGCCTGACACCATGAGCATCGAACGCCGCAATCTGCTCAAAGCCTATGGCGCCGAGCTCGTCCTCACCCCAGGCAGTGAAGGCATGACCGGTGCGATCAAAAAAGCCCAGGAGCTGTCTGCAGACATTCCCGGATCGTACGTGCCGCAACAGTTTGAAAACCCAGCCAATCCGGAGATCCACCGCCGCACCACCGCTGAGGAAATCTGGCGCGACACCGACGGCGAGATCGACATCTTTGTCGGTGGCGTCGGCACTGGCGGCACCATCTCCGGCGTCGGCGAAGTCCTCAAGGCTAAAAAGCCAGGTGTCCAGATCGTCGCCGTCGAACCGACCGATTCTGCGGTCCTGTCTGGTGGCCCCAAGGGTCCGCACAAGATCCAGGGCATCGGTGCCGGCTTCGTGCCGAAAAACTACAGCGCCACCTTCGTCGACGAGATCTTCCAGGTCAGTAACGACCAAGCCTTTGAGACCGCCCGCTCCTTGGCCCGTACCGAAGGCCTCCTCGTCGGCATCTCCTCCGGTGCCGCTGCCTATGCCGCCACTCAGATCGCCTTGCGCCCGGAAAACGCCGGCAAGACCATCGTCGTCCTGCTGCCTGATAATGGCGAGCGCTACCTTTCGACCCCGCTGTTCCAGGAGGGATGAGGGATTGCCGGACTAAACATACACGAGCCTTGAGTACCAAGAGCAGTTTAACCCAAACGAATTATGACTCTTTGATCAAAGCCAGGTGCTGGATAAGTTGCAGTTCCTGGCTTTTTACGTGTCCCCGGTTAACACCCCAGGTGTTGCATGTGGTTTGGTATTGAACCGCTCTTGGAACCGTATCTGAAGAGGGAAGTGGACAAGTTCTTTTCGCTGTGTCAACAGGAATGCTATGATGAACAGGAAAAATTGCTAAATAAAATAGTCATCAAGCGTACTTGTCTGACTGAATTGATTCGATGACATTCAAGGAAAGACGTGGTTGTAACTAAAACATGAAAAAGCTGCAGACCATCATTTTCCAGTGGAACTACCTTCTGACCTTCCTGCTCTTCCTCCTCGTGGCAGTGGGTCTGGTTGCGTTTTCGCTCAATGTCTTCATCGATGTACTTGGCGAGGCCCGGATCGATTTGCTCAAGCAAGTAGCCGAGCGCAGCAAGATCATCAACAAAGCGGCTACTTCTCTGGCAGACACCATCTACAACAACACGACGGTAGACTTGCTGAATATCGACGACTCGGATGATCCCATGATCACGCAAAAAGTAGATCAAATTGTATCTGATTTCAACTTCTACTTTGACAGCATCGATCTGGAATTGTCAGCCTTGATTCTGATGCGCGATGGTTTCCAGTATGCGTCGAACAATGAACTGACCAGCGACATCCAGGAGGTCAAGAGCAATTACTGGTATGTCGATAACTTTTACAACAACAAGATCGAATTCTGGATCATGCGCTTTGGCGACACGGAAAACCGCTCCAATGTCATGCTGTCTTATGGCAAAGTCATCCGAGATTCCGATGGGGTGTACCAAGGCGTCATCTTGATCAACTCTTCGGAACGCACGTTTTTCAAAGTGTATTCGGACATCATCAACCAGGGCAACAGTGTCTACATCCTCGACCAGGAAGGCTATGCGATCAGCCATCAGACCAAAGACTTGATCGGGTCACAGCTGACTTACATGCCAGCCTTTTTCAAGCAATACGGCTACAGCAGCTACCGGATGGATTTTGCCCGGCAAATGTTGATCACTAATTACCACGATTATGAAACGCAGTGGACGATGGTCCAGGAGTCAGATTTCTCGCTGGTGTTTGGACGGTATTATCCGGTCCTGATCGTGCTCGCAGCTGTCCTGTTCCTGTTTCTTTTCATCGGGTTTGCGACGTCGCTGGCTATTTCCCGGATCGTCTCCAAGCCCTTGAAATTGCTGGCCGAAAAGCTGGGCCGGGTATCGACAGCCCAGTTTGAAAAAGTCGAGGAGCAGCAGGCTTTTTCAGAAGTGCACACCTTTAGCCAGGTGTACAATGAGATGGTCGACAAGATCCAGGAGCTTTTCATCCGTGTCAAACAGGAAGAAGAGCTCAAGCGCAAACATGAGCTGGATTTTCTGCAACTTCAGATCAATCCCCATTTTCTCCATAACACCTTGTTTTCGATCAAGTGCCTGGTGGAAATGAACCAGAATACCCGCGCAGCCAAGATGTTATCCAGTTTCATGCATCTGCTGCGCTCCCCGATTGCGTCCGAAAATGAACTGATTCCCATCCAGAAAGAGCTGGAAAATCTTACCCATTACATTGAGCTTATGAGCTATCGCTACGATGGAATCCATTTGGAAACCTTCGTTGAGGAAGGCTTGGAATCAAGTCTGATCCCGCGCCTGCTATTGCAGCCAATCGTTGAAAATTCAATCTTCCATGGCTTGAAAGACGATGGCAGTGAGCTGAGAATCGATGTCTTTGTCTTTTCCCACCAGGAGGATATCACGATCAAGATCAAGGACGATGGCTTGGGAATCTCGCGCGAAGACCAGTCTGCTGTCTGGGCTGAATCGGGCCGCCGTACCCGTGTTAATAAAAGCATCGGCCTCAAGAATGTGCGCGACCGCATCCGGCAACTGTATGGCGAAGGGTACGACTTGACTTTGCACAGCAACAAGGGAGAGGGCACAGAAGTGGAAATGACAATCAGAAAACAGCAGGCGACGGAGGAAACACCTTGACGCGAGAGAATTTGACCGTGCTGGTCGTTGATGATGAAACACCCATCCGGGAATGGATTACAGTCTGCATGCGCGACTATCCCGGAATCAGCAGAATCGAAACGGCCAGAAATGGTGAAGAAGCTTTGAATCTCCTGAGCGCAAAGCCCTGTGATATCGTTTTGACAGATATCACCATGCCACGCCTCAATGGCCTGGATTTGCTCAACGCAATCAAGAAGGTGAGCCCAGAAACCGTGGTCGTAATCATGAGCGTCCACAATGATTTTGAGCATGCCAGGACCGCTTTGAAAAATGGGGCACATGATTACATCTTGAAAAATGAGATCACGCGCGAAAGCCTTTATGCCATGCTGGACAAAATTGCCCTGTCTTTGATGCCGACAGCTACGGTTGAAGAAATAGTCCAGTCCAATGTCGATCCAATCATCCGTTCCCAGTATATCCAGCAGATGCTGCTGGATAACCAGATCCACCTCTCGATAGAAAATTTGCACAAACACAAAATCGAACTGACAGACAGCCCTTTGTTTGCCTGCGCTCTGCCGATGATGGCGCCAGACTCGCTGGCTGGAATTGAACAGGAGTGGGGTACACACCTGCGCCATGTCACCTATCTGACCTATGGCAAGTCGTATGTGCTGATCCTGGCCAATTGTGACGCCGATGATGCCTGGCTTTCCGGTTTGACCCAGATGATCTCCCTCGTTACGGGTAGTCCGATCGGCCTGAGCCGCATCTATCCAGGCTTATCTGACCTGCTCCCTGCCATCCGTGAAGCCTTGCAAGCCTGCAAACGCGCATTTTACCAGTTAGGTGAAGGCCAGGTCTTGCCCGCGATCAGCAGGGATGAAGAAAAGTCTATCAAACAAGCCATCGAACAGTCCTTGAACCAGGCTGTGGAACATTACCGCCAACATCGCTGCGATAAAGCGATTGACCAGATTCTCCAAACCATCCAGACGATCCGGCAAAATCTGCTGGCTGATATCGATTATGTCAAGGACATGCTGGCCATGACAGCCCATCGCATGGTTATAGGTTCGTCCAAACTGGAAATTGATATCAAAGCCCTGGAAAACGCCATTCAAACGGCAAAAAGCATCCAGGAGCTCCAGTCCGCCATGAAACCCTTGCTGGATGACATGCTGGCTTGTGATGTGTACTCCAAACCCGTCGCCCAGGCCATCGAATACATCGCCCAAAACTATGGCCACCCAATGACGCTGTCCGATGTAGCAGACGCGGTCCACCTCAATGAAGAATATTTCAGCCGCCTGTTTAAAAAAGAGATGGGTGTCAATTTTACGGAATATCTGCTGAATCTGCGCATGGAAATGGCCCGCAAATTGCTCCTGACAACACACGAGAAAATATCCCGCATCGCCGAACAAGTCGGCATTTCAGATAGCAAGTATTTCTCGCTGCTGTTTCGCAAGACATTCAACCAGACCCCGTCCCAGATTCGCGAACACTCATGAGTGAGCCCGGGCCAATATGTCAAAATCTTTAACCTTCAGATCAAAATTGTCTGATTGCCCGGCTGATATTGTCAGTTTTGTCGGATAAACAGTCCGAATTTTAGGTTTTTCCTGTTTTGTTTGTCAGTCAAAATGGAGACAGATCCCTACCACTGAATGTTATAGAAGGAGAGAAATGAATGAACATGCGCAAATTCCTCAGTATGGCCCTCGTTCTAGTCCTTGCTGTTTCAGTGCTCGCGGCTTGCACACCACCGCCGGCAACCACGCAGCCAGCTGCTCCCACCACCAAAGCCGCTTCACAGGGTAAATCTCAGGCCGAGAC
>JAQUEY010000212.1 GCA_028684955.1 Eubacteriales bacterium | reverse complement strand
CAAATCTGAGGAGGTACCCCATGGATCCAAACGTTGTCAAGCAAGCCTATGAAGCCGCTGTTGCCACCTATGCCAGCTACGGTGTCGATGTCGCCGCCGCCCTTGAGAAAATGAAGCAGATCGAGGTCTCTGTCCACTGCTGGCAGGGCGATGACGTCACCGGTCTGGAAGCCGTCGGCGGCGGGACCTCCGGCGGCATTCTCTCGACCGGTTCTTTCGGCGGCAAGCCGAGAACCGGTGATGAGCTGCGCGCCGATATCGACAAGGCCCTGAGCCTTTTACCGGGCAAACTGCGCCTCAATCTGCATGCCTGCTATGCCGAGCTCAATGGCGAAGCCGTTGACCGCGACCGCTATGAGACCCGCCACTTCCAGAACTGGATCGACTGGGCCAAGCGCCGCGGGATCGCCCTCGACTTCAATGCCACTTGTTTTGGCCACCCGATGGCGGCCGACAACCTGACCTTGTCCCATCCGGACGAGAAAATCCGCCGCTTCTGGATCGACCATGTCAAGGCCGTGCGCAAGATCGCAGCCGATATGGGCCGGGAGCTTGGATGCACCGTCGTCAACAATATCTGGGTCCCGGATGGCATGAAAGACATGCCCGCCGACCGCACCCGTTTCCGTGCTCTGCTCAAGGCATCCCTCGATGAGATCCTGGCCGTCAAATATCCGTCTGAATACATTGTAGACGCAGTCGAATGCAAATTGTTTGGCATCGGCGTTGAAAGCTATACAGTCGGTTCGCATGAATTCTACATGGGCTATGCCGCCCACCAGCACAAGCTTGGCAATGAGGGCCTGCTGCTGACCCTCGACATGGGCCATTTCCACCCCACGGAAACCATTGCGGACAAGGTCTCGTCCCTGCTGCTGTTCAATCCGGCCGTGCTGGTCCATGTCAGCCGTCCGGTCAAATGGGACTCCGACCATGTCGTGATTTCCGATGAGAGCCTTCTGGAGCTGATGCGCGAAATCAAGCGCACTGACGCCTTCGACCGGGTCTATCTGGCGACCGACTTCTTTGATGGCAGCATCAACCGCATCGCCGCCTGGACCATCGGCCTGCGGGCGACTCAGAAAGCGGTCCTTGCTGCCTTGCTCGAGCCGACCGACCTGATCAAAAAGGCCGAAGCCGAGGGCGACTATGCCACTCGCCTGGCCCTGATGGAAGAGTTCAGGAACCTGCCGGCGATGGCGGTCTACAACCAGTTCTGCCTCGACCAGGGGGTGCCGGCGGGCAGTGACTATCTGCCGGAAATCTATGCCTATACCCAGGATGTCCTGAGCAAGCGCTAAAAGGAGAAGCCTATGTCATCCTCTGAATTTGTCACCCGTTATGCTGGCCCGCTCCAGGAATTCACCCGCATGTCCCAGACCGCTGGCAGCCGCTCCGACTATGTCCAGGGTGGCGGTGGCAATACCTCGGCCAAGCTCGACGACTCCCTGATGGCGATCAAAGCATCGGGCTTCCAGCTCGGCCAGATCGAGCCCGGCAATGCTTATGCCGTGATTGATTATCCGGCCCTGCGCGGATTTTACCAGGGCCAGGAGCCATCCCAGTTCGACGATGTCGAAAAAGCCGGCTCCGCAGCCGCCAAGGCAGCGACGCGCACCTTTGACGGCCTGCCGGTCCTGCGCCCATCCGTTGAGGCGGGCTTCCATGCCCTGCTCGACACCTTTGTCCTGCACACCCATCCGGTCTATGGCAACCTCCTGACCTGCGCTGCCGAAGGCCCGCAGATCGCCGCTGAGGTCATGGCCCCGACCGGTGCAAACTTCGCCTTTGTACCCTATATCAACCCAGGCGCCCAGCTGACCTTTGCGATCCAGGCTGCCCGCCAGGCTGCGGCAAAAGAGGGCGTCCTGCCCAAGGTCATTTTCCTGCAAAACCATGGCGTCATCGTCACGGGTCCGACGGCCCAGTTCTGCCTCGACCTGCATGACCAGGTCAATGCAGCGATTGCCAGCCATTTCCAGACTGGTGCCCAAGACTGGCCGGTCCTCGAAGTCGTTCCGGCTTCGTTCTGTGTCGGCGATGAGACCAATACCGCCTACCGTTCCAACTCCACTTGGCTGCGGAACGAGTTGAAAACACAAGCTTGGACACTCGAGGACTTCACGGTCAAAGCCCTGTACCCGGATCAGCTGGTCTTCCTGGCCGGCCAGGTCGCTGTCGCCGAAGCCGGCAGTCTCGAGAATTTTGCTGTGTCTGGTCCCGCAGCAGTGGCCAAGGCGACGATTTTCCGCCAATCCGGCGAGGTCCTGTACACCTGCAGTGCCAATGAAGCCCAAACGATTGAGGAAACCCTGGCGGCCGTTTTGTTCATCCACCGGATCATCAAAGCCAAGGGGCTGACGGTGTCACCAATGAGTGAAGCCGGCAAATCCTTCATCGCCAATTGGGAAAGTGAAGCCTACCGCAAATCCATCGCTGCCAAATAATCCTGAACTGCCAAGCCAAACTGGAGGGTTAAAGACATGTCCGAGATCAAGCAAATCCTGGCTTTTGACTTTGGTGCTTCGAGTGGCCGCGCCATGCTCGGCCGATTCGACGGCCAGACGATTGAACTGGAAGAAATCCATCGCTTCAGCAATGACCCGGTCCAGATCGGACCGACCCTGTACTGGGATGTGCTGCGCCAGTTTTTCGAGATCAAGCAAGGCCTGGTCAAAGCCAAAACCAAGGGTGCGATTGACAGCCTGGGTATCGACACCTGGGGCGTCGACTTCGGTTTGATCGATCAGGCTGGCCGCCTGCTGGAAAATCCCGTCCATTATCGCGACACCCGGACCGTGGGCATGCAGGAAGCTGCGTTCGCCCTCGTACCGCGGCGCGAAGTCTATGAACGCACCGGCATCCAGTTCATGAATTTCAACACGATTTTCCAGTTGCTGGCCTTGAAAACCCAGCGTCCGGACTTGTTGGAGCGGGCGGATGCGATGCTTTTGATGCCGGACTTGTTCGTCTACCTCCTGACCGGCGTGCGCCAGTCTGAGTACACCATCGCCTCCACCGGTGCCCTGGTCAATCCATACACGGGAGACTGGGATCATGACTTGATGGACCGCCTGGGCCTGCCGCGCCAGATCCTCCAGCCGCTGGTCCTGCCCGGCACCCGGGTTGGCAAAATCTCCGGTGATATCTGCCAGGAACTGGGCATCCAGCCCATTCCAGTCATGGCGGTTGGCGAACACGACACCGCATCGGCTGTGGCAGCCGTGCCAGCGACCCAGCCCGACTTTGTCTACATCTCCAGTGGCACCTGGTCACTGATGGGCATCGAAAGCCAGACCCCGGTCATCAATGAACAGGCCTTTGACTTCCAGTTCACCAATGAAGGTGGGTTTGGCCGCACGACCCGGTTCCTGAAAAACATCATGGGCC
>JAQUEY010000051.1:9942-14378 GCA_028684955.1 Eubacteriales bacterium | reverse complement strand
TTCAGTCAGGTTGAAATTAGCTGTATCACGTTCAAAGGCTGCGCGGTTGCCAAGTCCAGTTAAAATATCCTCGTAGGCCATTTTCTCATAGATCAGAGCAGATTGGTTTTGAAGCACAATCTGCCGAGCATTGCGCAAGGACTGGAAAGCCAGAATCAGCAGGAAATTGACAAAGCCGAGGCGCAAGAAGAAAGATGTGCCAGAAAAATCATTTCGGAAAAAGTTGGCTAGCTCCAAAAAAGCAAAGAAAGCCAGAATGGAAAACGCGGTCAGAAATCGGGCGATTTCCTTGCTCCTGCTGGAAAGCCAGCCTTTCACCAGCATAACAAGAATCAGGCTCATGGACAGAGCAATCAGTAGATTGGTATACATGACAGTCGTAAAAAAATCTGCCCAGCCAACTATCTGAAGCAGCTGGATCAGGATAGAAATCATGCTGAACAGAACGACCAGGCGGTTGATTAAAATCCGTTTATCCGGCAAAACGGTGTCGGATACCAGAATCAAGAATGGGATCGGACAAAGTGTCAGAGAAACATAGGCCAGGCTGCCGATCATCAGATCATTGGGCAGAAAGAATTGCATCATTCTGGATTCCGCCAGAAACCAAGTACCCATCAAGATAGCAAAGGTTCCGAGTGCCCAAATGCTTTTCCGGGATCTCGACGGCATAAAAAAGGCAACGACCAGCAGAGTCACTCCAACCAGGATCTGAAGAACACTCAAAAACAAACCTGGACCATAGATCGTGGCAAGCCAAAACATCAGACTCGCTTTGTTGCCATAGTGGATATCATTAATCTGGCCTGACATGCTTTCATAGAAAGATGTGACAACAATTTCCAGCGTTTTACCATCACTGTGGGATGGAATGCGAACCAGGTGCCAAGCACTGGCAAGAGGCGATCGAGGCGCTTCATGTGTTAGACGATCATAGGAGTGAATGATTTCCCCGTCCAGCAGGACAAGCAAGGTCTGGAGAGAAGATCGGATCAAGAGTGTCTGCTGTTCTTGAAATGCCATCGGAAGTTCGGTTTGGACCGCAAGAGGCTTGCCTGCAGGCCATTCCAGATTGGCTGGGAGGCTGACCGGCTGGCCTTCCCATTCCGGATGAGCCAAATACCACTCGACATCAAGGGGCTGTGCCTGTTCCAGCTCAAGATCCAGACGCTGCCCAGGAAGAACAAGTAAAAAGGAAACATACAGGATCACGGGTAGCAGGAGCCAGAAGAAGGATCCTGGTAGTCGTTTGTGCCAGAATTTCTGATCGAACAATGAAGGTATCCCCGATTTACTCATCTGAAAAGATTCCATCCCTTTTCAGATCAAAAAAGAACTCATCTTCAAGCAGGTATTCCAGTCCGTAGACAAGGACCGGAATGGCTGAACCTTCGGATAAAATCATTCGCCCTGTGGCTCCATCGACACTGATGTCAAACTTGCTGCCTCTAAAGGACAGTCGCAGCGTATATCCCTGCCAGTCATCCGGTAGAACAGGGGCAAACGAGAGTTCTTCATCATCGATCTTCAGACGTGCGATCTGTGTCGCCAGGACGGCCAGAACACCTGCTTCTTCTCCATTGTGCCAATCTGCAGGAGACAAGAGATATCCTGTTTGGACCAGCCCTGCCAAATAAGCTGCAGCCTCCTGTGTTTGGCTGGATTGAGTTCGGATGGTGGAATGCTCGGGCAGTTGAACGGGTAATTCGGCAAGTTGGAGGACTTCCTGCTCAGATAAGCCAAGCCGTGCTGCCACGTCCTGCTGCTTGCCGGCGCGTCCCAGCATCGTCCAGATTCGGTTAGTCCAGTTCAAATTGAGATGGATCAAGGGTTCCAAGGCTGGCCATTCGCTGGTATCGGATGCAGAGCCAAATGTCTGGATGGACTGCCACAGGCGTGCGGTTTCGAAAACCACATCCGCACCACCAGCGAGCAGGAACTGAAAATCAAGGCTGGTCCGGTAGTAATCGATCAGCAAGCGTGACAAGCTGAAACTAGGCAGCAGATGGAGCGGTGTCTCCGGGGGATCATCCGGATGACAGGGATGTTTTTTCGGATCGAGTCCGCAATAGAGGGCGCCCTGCTTAAGACCGCCAGCCCTTGCTTTGCGCCGTGCCATGTCAAGGCTGAGTGGAAAAATCGCCAGCTCTTCCCGGGCAATTTTGGGATCGCTCAAGATAAAGCCGTAAATCCGGGTTTGCTTGTCCACTTCTGGAAGTCCTGCGGACACAGGCTGATTTTGAAAATCAGCCTTGTCAGTCAGCTGGATGGACATCCGGTAAGTTTTGTATTCCACGGCAACGAACCTCCTGGCTTTTTATCACTCTATCACTAAATCTTGTAGCGCTTCAACGTATAAAGTTACTTCGTTCAACTCAGTTTTTTCCAAAATGACGATGTATAATAAAAGTAGATCTTTGCTGCAGCGAGATGAATGGAGATGATGCGTATGCTACGTTTTGATCGCGATACTTTGCAGACCCTGGTTTTTGTCCAGGAATTCCCCTGTGTTTCCATTTACCTGCCGATCCTGCGCGAGGGCAATGATGTCAAGATGTCCCAGATCCGACTGCGCACGTTGTTGCGCCAAGCCGAGGATCATCTCAAGGGCAATGGCCTGACTGTCCCCAAAATCCAGAACATCCTCAAACCAGCCAGTGAGCTCCTGGAGCAACCGCTTTTCTGGGCGGTCGCACCCACTGCCCTGGCCATGTTCATGAGTGACAGCCAGTCCGTGATCTTTTCACTGGAACAGCCTGTGGACGAAGCCATCGTCATCGACGACCATTTCATGGTACGGCCACTGCTGGAGCTCGACACCCAGAATGCAGAGTACCTGTTGCTGGCCATTGGCAGAGGCGCTGTGCGGGTCTACCGCGGCAGCCGTAATCGTCTGGTCCAGATCCCGGTCCAGGATCTGCCGGAATCTTTGGAAACCATCGTCTCCGCCTATTCGTTTGAAAAGCAGCGGCGGCAGTATGGCGGTGCTGCTGGCACGAAACATGGCGCAGTAGCTGGCGCTGTCAATCACGGTTTTGAAAACAGCAAAGACCGCGACCGCCTGATGGTCGAGGATTACTGCCGGGCGGTTGATACGAAGATCCTGGAGCATTGGCAGAAGGAAGACTTGCCTCTGGTGCTGGCCAGCGTTGATTATCTGTTCGCTGCATTCCAGAAGGTCAGCAAAAATCCCAACCTGCTGCCGGAAAATATCCCCGGATCGCCTGACCATCTCACGGAGATGGAACTGAGAGACCGAGCCTGGTCGATCGTGCAGGCTCATCTGCCGGACCAGGCCAGCGAAGATTGGGCCACTGCCCAGAATTTCTTTGGTAGTGACCGGATCCGCCAGAACATCCGCCAGATCATCGAAGCCGCTGAGCATGGCCGCGTCGACAAACTCTTCATTCCTCGAGGCAAAGTGGTACCAGGGCGGTTTGAGCCTGAGACTCGCGAAATCCGCCGCCCACTACCGGATCACCCTGCACAGCCTTTTGAACACCAAGACTTGCTCGAAGTTGCTGCAATCCGGGCCTTATCGCATGGAGCTCAGGTCCACTCGATCAATCCAGACCAGATCCCCGACGGAGCCGATGCCGTCGCCCTGATGCGGTTTTAAACAGTCAAAGCGGCAAGATCTCATCTTGCCGCTGCAGGATCTGAAGGTTTTTTGAATCTGAACTTCCGGAAAATGGCCCCGACTTTGATTTGGAAATTTCAAATATAAGGTCGGGGTTATGTCTGTGCAATTTCCGGCACAAGTTGTCATCTTGGTGTTGATCCTCTATAATCGAACCACTTCCAGGCTGTGACATCCGGTGAGGCAGTCCACTCACTTTGTTTCGAACGAGCCCCTTGTGCCTCTCTGCAAGAGACTTTCCCGATGGAGGGACTATGAAGCAATATTTGCGTACTCGCGTCAGCCGCATCGCCTCTTACCTTGAAATTGCCTTGTCAGGCCTGATTATCCTGGCGGTCTTGCTGGCCGGCATTGAGATCGTGGTCAGCATCACAGGCCAGTTCTGGGACAGCCTGCATGGCATCTACACATACGACATCCAGCCCTTCCTCAAGCACGTGATCGAGCTGATCATCGCTGTCGAATTCGTCAAGATGATTTCCAAGCACACCCCTGAAAGCACCATCGAAGTTCTTTTCTTCATCATCGCCCGGAAAATCGCCATCGATGAGCCCAAATACTACGAGATTGTCCTCGGTGTTGTAGCGATCTGTGCCTTGCTGATCGTCAAACGCTACTTTGCCCAGAAAACCGATCCAAACGGTGTCATCATCGAAGCCAATACCACGCTGGGTGAAATGAACGCCATTCTCGGCACGAAATTCACCCCGGATGATGGCGGACGATCCGCTCGCGACCTGATCCTGCATTTGATCCGCGAAGAAGGGCTCAAGCCGTTTACAGGTCTGGAGGTCTC
>JAQUEY010000051.1:0-9842 GCA_028684955.1 Eubacteriales bacterium | reverse complement strand
TGCCAGCCAAGGCGGACCCTGTGGATGAATTCAGGGCGGCTTTCGCCATGAGGACAGGCCATCGTCTCATAGTCCACCAACCAGCGGATGTAGTCAGGATGATCCTGCAAATCCTCGTGGGTTAACGCTTCGAAATCACCAAAGTCAAATTCGGAAAGAGCCGGGGCGACTTGCATCGGCACCCCCGGAAAGAGGCGCTCGGCGGTTTGCCGGGTGCGGGCAAGGCCAGTGTGGCAGGCAACGTCAACCCGTGGCAGTTCTTCCGATTGTGCCAGCTGGTCAAGAGCCAGATATGACTCTGGCAGCAGCGGCCAGTCCGTCCGGCCACAAAAGCGGTGTTCGAGGTTGGCCCGGGTCAAGCCATGTCGAAGTATAAGCAATTCCATGCCAGTCTCAGGCTTTCAGATCTGTTGCCAGACCGCAGAAAATCCGGACCACCCGGTCCGCTTCCCGTGCCAGCAAGACTGAGCAGCGGCCCACTTGCTCCCGCCAGAGTCGTGTCTCGCGATCGATCGGTACCACCCCGGACGAAAGATCATCGCAGATGACGATTTTTTCCAAAAGCTGCGATTGGTGCTGGCTGAGATAGGCCAGAGGATCCAGTCCAGCTTGCTGGCGAGCCCAGATCAGCAGGTGAATCTTGTCGATCACCCGGCACGACCAGTCGATTTCCAGCGTTCGATCGTCGCAGATAAAAACCTTGGCTCCCGGTTCTGCCAGGTTTGCGCGGGCATGGTCAAGTTTGCCCTGATAGGCACCACCGATCACAAAAACCATGTCAGAACACCTCCGGTATCATGGCCCAGGCCAGCAAGGCCGCCGTTTCACTGATGACCAGGATAAACCCGGCCAGATCGCCTGAAATACCCCCGAAACTGCGCTGCAAGGTCATCCAGGCGCTGGCAGCTGCAACAGACAGCAGACTGGCTACAGCCAATCCAGCCCAGCCCCCAAGGGAAAAAGTCAGAATAGGCAGACCAGCCAGGGCAGCCAGAGGAATCAGGATGAAACGGATTTTCTGTGTGCTGCGAAACTGGCTGGCATAACCGTCGGTCAAGACTTTGGGAGTCAGCAAGACCGCTAGGCTGGCCCAGGAACGGGACAGGACAGGGATCGCCAGCCATGGCCAGAGGATATAAGTCTGGCTTGTGAGGGTTTCCAGAGCTGCTAGCTGCAGCAAAAGCACAACACTAAGAGAGATCACGGCAAACGAACCCACATGCGGGTCTTTGAGAATGGCCAGGCGCTTCTCCCGGCTGGCCCGGGAAAACAGGGCATCCGATGTATCCATCAAACCATCGGCATGGATAAAGCCTGTGCCCAAATGCCAGGCCAAAAGCACCAGCACGGACTCGAGCAACTGGCTGAAGTCAGCTTGAGAAGCAAACCAGGCGACACCGGCTGCGAGAAATCCTGGAAAAAGGCCTGCCAGGGGGAGCAGCGGCACAACCCAGGGTTTTGCATCCTCATCCCAGACAGGGGGTACCGGGACGATGGTGAACATGCCCAAGGTCATCCACCACGCTTTCACCAGTTTCATCGAACACCCCCTGCACCAGATGAGGCCTTAGGCAAATGATCTGGCAGAAAAAAGTCCTGCCCCTTGTGGATGATCGGCTGGCTGGCACAAATCTCAACCACCGCATCACATTTGCTGGCCAGTATCCGGTCGATTTGGGCCAGGGAACGACGAAAGGCCTCCGTCAGAGGATCGTAGAAAAAGGCATCCGATCCCAGGTAATCACTGACGATGGTGATCTGTTCCAGGTGGTCCAGAAGGGTTGCAAGATCGGCACCCAGATTCTCCCCAGCGGCGAGATTGACCGAGCCATCAGGCAGGAACATGGCGTTCTCGAGCAGGGCTGTCGTGCTATCGAGCAGAAAGCAGCCTTGCGGATCGCACGTTTGCAAGACCTGCAAGATCTTGCCGGGAATTTCCACCGTCTGGAAAGCATGATCGGCGCGCTGCAAGCGGTGGCGCTGGATGCGTTCCTGGTCTTCCTGATCCTTTGGGAGCATGGTAGCCAGATAATACAAAGGCTGTCCTGGCTTCACCTGTGCGACCGCAAAAGCCTCTGCAAAGGAAGACTTGCCGTTTTTGCAGCCTCCGCTGACAAAAAGCCGCATCAGAATGTGATCTCCTCGGTGTATTCGAGATCGATGCCTCCAGCACTGAAGGTACCCATGTTGTGATAAATGGCTGCAGCCGCATCCATCAAAGCAAACAGGAGCGGGCAACCGCTGCCTTCGCCAAGGCGCATGTCAAGCTGGAGCGGCGCGGGCAAGTCGAGCTCACGGATCGCCACCACATAGCCACGTTCATAAGACTGGTGGGAAGCAAAGAGATAGTCCCGCACAGAAGGCGCCAGACGGACGGCACACAGAGCCGCCACCACCGAGATGAACCCATCAATCGCGACCGGCAGGCGACTGGCTGCCGCACCCAGATAGACACCGGTCATAGTAGCCAAGTCCAGGCCACCCACTTTGGCCAGTACATCGAGAACATCGTCCCGGTCAGGCTGATGCAGCTGCAAGGCCTGTTCGATGACAGATACTTTATGGTAAAAATCAGCATCACTCAGGCCGGCGCCGCGGCCGACCAGCGGCTCAACCTGGCCAGCGCCAAAACCCAGAAGACCTGCCAGCACAGCACTGCTGGTCGTGGTATTGCCGATGCCCATTTCACCTACGCCCAAGACCTTGTAGCCCTGATCCCTGGCTGCCTGGACCAAGTCCAGTCCAGTTTCCAAGGCCTTGATCACCTCATCACGGGTCAGGGCAGGTTCACGGGCAATATTGCCGGTGGAAGCCCTGATTTTGCGCTGGATCAGCTTGGGGTGGTCCAGGTCACTGGCGACACCGACGTCCACCACCATCAGGTCGGAAGAAAATTGCCGGGCCAGAACAGACACGCCGGCCAAACCATTGAGAATGTTGATGGTCTGCAGAGCCGTCACAGCCTGGGGGGCACTGGAGACGCCTTCGGCTACCACGCCATTGTCCGCTGCCAGAACAATCACACAGCGCTTGTCGACGGAGATGACCGGCTGTTGCTGGATAGCCATCAGGCGGGCTGCGATCGTTTCCAGATGACCGAGGCTCTGGGGTGGTTTGACCAGAGAATCAAGCCGCTGATTGGCGGTCTTGTGAAAATCCTGATTGGCAGGAACAATCTCTTGCAGCACGCGCTCCAGCAGGGAAGATTGAATTGGCATGGTCCGTCCTCCATCCATAGGCAAACTGAGAACTGGGGTGAATCGACAAAAACAAGACAGGCCTTGCGAGAAGGCCTGTCTCGAATTATAGCTTTCGTGTGGACAAGCGACAAGGAACTTGCCTGCCCGCATTTTGTATTATTTTGTGATCAGTTTCAGCCAAACATTGCCAGCAGGAAACCAGCCGCGACCGCCGAACCGATGACACCGGCGACATTCGGTCCCATGGCATGCATCAGGAGGTAGTTTTTGGGATTGGCACGCTGGCCTTCTACTTGGGAAACACGTGCGGCCATCGGGACAGCCGAGACACCGGCAGAACCAATCAGCGGATTGACCTTGCCACCGGTCACAACATACATCAGCTTGCCGATCAAGGTGCCACCGATCGTGCTGAAAATGAAGGCAAACAGGCCGAGAGCGATGATTTTGAGCGTCTCCAGCTGCAGAAAGCGGTCGGCATTGGCTGTCGCGCCAACCGTGACGCCCAAAAAGATCGTGACGATGTTGATCAGCTCATTCTGCGCGGTCTGGGAGATCCGGTCGACGACACCCGACTCACGGAACAGGTTGCCCAGCATCAGCATGCCGATCAACGGTGCGACCGATGGCAAGAGCAGCACGGAGACGATCGTGACGATGATCGGGAAGACGATCTTCTCGGTCTTGGTCACGGGACGCAGCTGCGACATCACGGTCTGGCGTTCCTTCTCGGTCGTCAGGGCGCGCATGATCGGCGGCTGGATCAGCGGGATCAGCGCCATGTAAGAGTAGGCCGCAATCGCAATCGCAGGCAGCAGTTCCGGAGCCAGGCGGGTGGTCAGGAAAATCGCTGTCGGGCCATCGGCACCGCCGATGATGCCGATCGAGGCGGCCTCCTGGACCGTGAAGCCGAGCATCCTGGCCACAGTGAAGGCGACATAGATGCCAAACTGGGCCGCAGCGCCCAGGAGCAGGCTCGAGGGCCGGGCGATCAGGGGGCCGAAGTCGGTCATCGCCCCGATGCCGAGGAAAATCAAGGACGGATAGATGCCGAGCTTCACACCCTGGTACAGGTAATACAGCAGGCCGCCAGGACTACCATCAGCAGGTCCATCCATCAGGCCAGTGATCGGCAGGTTAGCCAGCAGCATGCCAAAGGCAATCGGCAGCAGCAGCAAGGGTTCGAATTTCTTCACAATCGCCAGGTAGATCAGGACCAGGGCCACAACGATCATGATGCTATGACGTACATCGAGGGCGGCAAACCCGGAGTCACCCCAGAGCTTGCCCAGGGTATCGATCAACATCTGGTCTCCTCCATCAATGGATCATGACCAGCGGATCGCCGGTCTTGACCACGGAGCCCTTGGCGACAAGGACTTGGCCGACGGTACCAGCGATCGCCGCCACCACTTCGTTCTCCATTTTCATGGCTTCCAGGATGCAGACAATTTCGCCTTCTGCGACTTTGTCGCCGACTTTTTTCAAGACATTGATGATCGTGCCCGGCATCGGGGCTGTCAGAGCCTCTCCAGCCACGGCCTGGACGTGAGGGGCGGCCTGGGCACTGGTGGGGGCGGCCGCTGGGGCAGCGGCTGGCGCAACAGCCACCGGGGCAGCGGGCGCGATTGCGTCATACGTGGCGAGCACATTGGCCTCGCCCCGTTCAACTTCCACTTCATAGGTCTTGTTGTTGATGGTCACTTGATATTTCATGCAGTCTCTCCTCGTCGAATCACTCAGGCGATTTCACGGATGGATTTGAAAATCAGTTCATTGGCAGGAATCCCGCTTTCGTCACAGACGATCGCCATGATCATGGCTGCGGTTTTTTCATCAGTCCCGATCAGCTCCAGCTTGCCGGGATAGGCCGGTGCAGGAGCAGCAACAGGCGCTGTTGCTGCAGGGCTGGGAGCCATCTTTGTTTCGGCCGGGTCTGCTGCCTTTGCCGGATGCATTTTTTTCATGACAAGGGTTTGTCCATAAATCAGCAAGATCAAGCTGGCAAGCACGGCAAAAACCACACTGATGCCAAACAGACTGGTGAACAGGCTATTGATTATGTCCATGTTTCCTCCCGTCAGATCTGTCGGATCGAGTAAGATACGCGGTTGATCCGTTTCTCGGCTCGGTTGGCAAAGAATTTCTCGGCGATCTGCGGGAAGGCCAGGTAGCTGAGGACATCCTCGTCACTTTCGGCGATTCCGGCCAGCTTGGCCTTGGCTGCCTCGAATTCTGGCGCCAGGGTCTCTGCATAGCGGCCTGTGATCGGCTGTTCGTCACCGAGGACCTTCTTGATCAGCTCGGGATCGACTGTGCCGGGAGCTTTCCCGTATTCGCCACGGATGTAGGCTTTGACTTCCTTGGAGATGTTCTTGTAGCGTTCGCCGACCAGGACATTGGTCGCGGCCTGGACACCGACCATCTGGCTCATCGGGGTGACCAGGGGCGGGTAGCCAAGGTCAGCCCGGACCCGCGGGGTCTCAGCGAGCACCTCGGGCAGGCGGTCGATCGCATTTTGCTGCTTGAGCTGGGAAACGAGGTTGGACAGCATGCCACCCGGGATCTGGTAGGTCAGGGCATCGGTGTCCGTGCTCAGCACATAAGGATCCAAAAGGCCGGACGCGACGTATTTGTCCTTGACCGGCTTGAAAAAGTCGTTGATTTTCTTGAGCACGTCTTCCTTGAGCCCGGAGTCGTAGCCCATCTGCTTGAGGGCATAGTTCAGGGACTCGGTTGCCGGCTGTGAGGTGCCGCCGGAGAAGGAAGAGATCGCACAGTCGATGCAGTCGGCACCGGCTTCGACGGCCTTCATGTAGGTCATCGGGCCCAGGCCGGTGGTCGAATGGGTGTGGACAACGATCGGCAGGCTGACATTGGCTTTGAGCGCGGTCACGAGGTCAAAGGCCTCCTGTGGGCTCATGATCCCGGCCATGTCCTTGATGCAGATTGAATGGACACCCATCTGCTCGAGGTCCTTGCCCATTTTCACATAGGACTCGAGGTCATGGATCGGGCTGATCGTGTAGCAGATCGTACCCTGGGCATGGCCACCGCATTTCAAGGTCTCATCGACTGCGACCTCAATGTTGCGAAAGTCGTTCAGTGCGTCGAAAATGCGCAGGATATCGATGCCGTTCTGGATCGAATGGCGGACAAACAGCCGGACCACCTCGTCTGGATAGTGGCGGTAGCCAAGGATATTCTGGCCGCGGAGAAGCATCTGGAGCTTGGAATCGGGGATGTGCTTTTTGATCAGGCGCAGGCGCTCCCAGGGGTCTTCATCAAGGAAGCGCAGACAGGAGTCAAAGGTCGCCCCGCCCCAGCACTCAACCGAGTAGTAACCGGCTTCGTTAATGGTGTCTAGGATGTCAATGAAATCCTTTTGCGGCATGCGGGTTGCCACCAGGGACTGGTTGGCATCGCGCAGGACAGTTTCGGTCATTTTGATCTGCATCGGTAACCTCCTTATGTCGGGCAAGCTTGATTATGCTTCGATCGCATGGATAGCGCTGCGTTCATTTAGCATATTTAACAAAATTATAGCGACCGTTTGCCTGACAAGCAAGCAAAATGTCGGTCTTCTTCCGTTAAGAAATTGAAAACTTTCCCAGAGCAAGGTGTTAGCGGATGAAGGGGAAGAATTTGGCGTCCTGGGCAAGCAGGTGCCCAGGATGATACCCGGTTTCGGCCGCCCTGCTTGGCTCTCAAAAGAGAAACATCCGTCCGCTTGAACCAGATTTCTTTGGGTTCACGGGGAAAATGTTCTGCCACACCAAGACTGATCGTGACCTGTCCAACCTGTGGGTGAGACAGGGAAGCCGCTGCCAGGCGGATTTTTTTCGCAACCACACAGGCATCGTCCAGATTCGTGTGTGGCAAGACAACGAGCAGTTCTTCCCCACCCCAGCGAAAGACCTTGTCTGCGGCCCGGACAGTGTTTTTGATGGCCAGGCTCTCCATGACCTTGTACTGCTCAGACAGTTTTGCTTCAATCTGGCTCCATTCAATCACAAAAATCCCGGCAGCCCAAAGCCCTTGATTAAACAAAAGGCTGAGAATGGTGAAAGACGTTTCCGGATTGGTTGCCAGGATGGAACGGGGCGGGGAATCGCTGATAGCAAGCATGAGCAGCCGGACCAGATTCGTATGTCCATCCAGTCATTCCCACACGTCATCATAGCGGCTGATCGGTTCAGGGCCTCGGATGATCTTCCTGGAAATGTGCAGGCTGCCTTCTTTGTCGGCCCGTACTCGCCATTCGACGAGCATGATCTTCCCTTCGTAAATCTCGATACCAGTGATGCCCCGGGCATGGATGCAGCACCCCGTGTTGAAATATGGCAGATCGTTGCTTTTGGGAAATTTAGGCCGATGGGTGTGACCGCAGATCAACATTTTCCGGTTAACCCCGATCCATTTGTTGTACATTTTTTCAATTTTATGTCGTTTGTTGGCATTCTTGGCCGGACTGGAAGGATTCTGGAATCCGATGATATGCATCAGGCGCCAGAAGTAGCGCATCATCAGCATCGAAACAACCCAGAGCTGGTCATTCATGAGATCGCCCTGGTGACCATGGACCGTCAGGATTTCCTGCCCGGTCTCGCGATAACGCAGAACAACTGCTTCATAGGGTGTCAAATTCTCGAAAAGAACGGTTTCAGTGTCATTGTATTCGTCATAATAGGTGTGAAGGTTTTTTTGGACATAGTCCTTGTTCTTGAGAGCCATGTTGTGGTTGCCATACAGCATAATCAGGCGATCTTCTTCGTGGAAGTGCTGCAGGGTATTGAAAATGTCGCTGTGGGCGATCCGGATGTGCTTGAAGTGGGCATATTCCCAGAGCTCGTCGCCATCACCAGCTTCGACATAGGTATAACCGTTGTAATAATAATAGGCCATCGCATACTGGTAGATGGCCTGGTTGCGGGCAAATTCGTCGGACAGACTGTTGTCACCCCGGTGACAGTCAGAAAAAAATATCAGGCGGGATGTATCGTCAATATTGATGAATTTGGCGTTCTGGTATGCCTGTGTCAGGCGTTTTTCTGAAAACATGCCCATCGCCTCGCTTTTATCGGTCTAATTCGATTATAACCTCCGCTCAGGACGATGACACTAGGCGATTGCGATTTATCTGGATTTTCAGGAAGCGCTGAGGGGTTGGGCAACAGGTTCATTCAAGGCGAGCACATAGGGGTCATGGCCACCAATATTCAAGGCAGCCATATCTTCAAGGATCTGGTCGTACTGCTCCAGAAGTCTCAGGAACACATCGACGACCCTGCTGTCAAATTGGGTTCCCTTGCCTTGGACCAGCTGGTTCTTGGCATGATCGACATCCATCCTGGACCGGTACTGGCGGTCAGAGGTCATGGCGTCAAAGGCGTCGACCACTGAGATGATCCGGGCCAGAAAAGGAATCTGCTCACCCTTGAGACCGTGGGGGTATCCCAGGCCGTCGATCCGTTCATGATGATACTGGACGATCGGCACGACCTGCTTGAACATGAAAACAGCGGAGAGGATCTGGGCACCTTTGAGCGGATGCTTCTTCACTTCCTCATATTCATCATCATTCAGACGATCTGTTTTGGCCAGGATATCATCTCCGGTGCCGATCTTGCCAACATCATGGAAAAACCCACTGATCCGGAGCAGCTCGACCTGGTCCAGCGGCAAATTGAGTGCCTTGCCGATCAGGGTTGCAAAGTAGGAGACCCGGTCAGAATGGCCGCGGGTGTATATGTCCTTGGCATCGACAGCCAGGCGCAGCGCCTCGATCGTGTCCATGTAGCCATTCCTCAGCTGGTCATAGGTGCGGTTGAGTTCTTCGTTTTTCATGTGGACCATGGAGTGCAGGAAGGCATTGCTCAGGGACGAAGCAGCCTGGCCTGCATAAATCTCCAGCAATTTGATGCCATCATCCAGTTGTGAGTTGCCAAAATCAAGGCTTTCAACATAGATTACACCAATGGATTGCATCAGTTCGTTTGTCAGTGGCAGGATGACGCCCTCGTCAAAATGGACGATTTTCTGGTTGAGGCGGGCGTAGCCGATCTCTTCCATCATGCTTGGCTGGAGCATGTCGACAAACACATCGATTTCCTGATGGTAGCGGCCGATGCCTTTGAAAATACTTTTTTTATCGGAATCTGGTCCAGTCACATCGTCAACCAGGATGAAAGCGTGTTCACTGTTGACCAGTGGCAAAAGCTCGGAGAGGATGTCTTCGAGAATGCTGCCCAGCGGCTGGAGCTGATAGATCTTGGGAACCGCCTGGAGGATCTTGTTGAGTCCATCCTGGAATTTTTTGATCATCTGAAGCATGGAGATGGATTTGATGCCGGACTCAACCAGTAGGATCAGCTGGTCGAATTTGTCGCTTTTTTCACAGTAGCCTTGGATATCAAGGGCACGGATGGTTTCCAGCGGCGGCGCCAGGTCGCGGTGACCGGTCAGCAGGAGAATATAAATCTCCTTGTTGAAGGTCCGAATCTGTTCGACCACTTCATCGCCATGTAGAGGGAACATCAGATAGTCTAGAATTAAAAGGTCAAAGTGTTCATTCCTGATTCGTTCGATTGCCTTGAGCGGATCCGTCTCACCAACTGTTTCATACCCTCCACGGTTCAGGAC
>JAQUEY010000050.1:2036-14380 GCA_028684955.1 Eubacteriales bacterium | reverse complement strand
AATAGACAGCATGAGCTGTTTATCATAAAAAAAGGGAGGAAATTCAATGAAAAAGATCTTGTCCATTGCCTTGCTCGTTGCCCTGATGGTCGGCGTTTTGGCTGGCTGCTCCACCACCCCACCTACAGCTGCTCCTGCTGCCACAACGGCTGCCCCTGCCGGTGAAACCACTGCAGCCGCTGCGCCAGCTGACAGCAATTTCAAAGTCGGCATCACCATCCAGTCCCTCGAGAACAGTTACTGGGCCGGCGTTTTCGGCGAAGTCGAAACACTGCTCAAGGCCAAGGGCTGGGAATACACGATCCTGGCTTGCAACGATAACTCCGCCACCCAGATCCAGCAGATCGAAAACTTCATCACCAACGAAGTTGACCTGATCATGGTCCACCCTTCTGACCCGAACGCCATCGAAGACTACCTCAAGAACGCCCGTGACGCTGGCATCAAAGTCATGGTCTGGGACGACAAGATGACCAACACCGACCTCAACTGGGTCCTCGACAACACCAAGCTCGGCTACACCATTGGTTCTGCCGCTGCTGATTTCATCAATGCCCACTACTCCGCCGACAACAAAGCCCAGATCGCGGTCATGAACTATCCGCAAACCCCCATCCTGCTCGAACGTGAAACCGGTATTCTCAACGCCCTGAAAGAAAAGGCCGATGGCAAGTACGAAGTTGTTGCCCAGCAGCCCGCTCTCGACGCCCAGACTGCCCTGTCCAACATGGAAACCATTTTCCAGGCCAACCCTGATGTCAAAGTTGTCTGCTCCATCGGTGCTGGCGGCGACATCGGTGCCAACGAAGCCTTCATGTCCAAGTTTGGCGGTGCTGTTCCGGAAGATGTCGGTATCTTCTCCGCTGACGCCACCCAGCAGCAGCTCGAAGCCATCGTCGCTGGCCAGGCCTCCCGTGCCTCAGTCGGTTTCGAAGGTTCCAACAAGAAAACTGCCGAAGCTGTTGTCGATCTCTATGAGAGACTTTTGAACGGCGAGAAATTTGCTGAACAGAACCTCTTCAGACCGCTCCTGACAATCGACGCCAAGAACGCAGCTGAATATCTGGCCGACTACAAATAATAGCATCAGATCAGGTATAACCAAGTGTGGAGCTGCCGCAGTGGCAGCTCCACATTTTAAAGAAAAGGATGCTAGAGTATGAATGAAGAATACGTCCTGCAATTGCAGCACATTTCCAAAGAATATCCCGGTGTTCAGGCCCTGAAAGATGTCTCGCTCGAAGTGAAAAAAGGCGAGATCCTGGCCCTGATCGGTGAAAACGGAGCTGGCAAATCCACCTTGATCAAGACCTGTTCCGGAGCGGTTATCCCGACTTCTGGCAAGATCATTGTCAATGGCAAGGAATTTTCCAGCATGTCACCTCAATTGGCCGCCGAAAACGGCATTGCCATCATCTACCAGGAATTCAACAACGTCAAAGGCCTGTCGGCTGCTGAGAATCTTTTCCTGGGCAATCCGATCAAGAATGGGATCCTGATCGACAGAAAAGCGATGGAAAAAGAGGCTGAAAAGGCATTTGCCCAGCTCAACATCAAGATCGACCCGAAAAAGCTTTGTGGTGATCTCACGGTTGGCTACCAGCAGATGGTCGAAATCGCTAAGGCGATCAAGCAAAACGCCAGAGTCCTGATCATGGACGAGCCTTCGGCGCCTCTGACCAGTGCCGAGGTCGAAAGCATGTTCAAAGTCTGCGAGCTGCTGAAATCGCAGGGCGTCTCCATCATCTACATTTCCCACCGCCTCGATGAAATCTTCCGCCTGTCTGACCGCATCGTGGTCCTGCGTGACGGCGAATACATCAAAACGCTGATCACCAAAGACTCACACGTCGATGAGCTGATCCGCCTGATGGTCGGCCGTGAACTGACTGAGACGTACCCTGCCCGTCCGGATTGCATCCGCCATGACGAAACCGTCCTGGAACTGCAGGATGTAACTGGCAATGGCGACACCAACATCAGCTTCAAGCTGCACAAAGGCGAGGTTCTCGGTCTCGGTGGCCTGGTCGGTGCCGGACGCACGGAACTGGCCCAGATGCTTTTCGGTGCGGTTGAAAAAACCTCGGGCAAGATTATTTTCAAGGGCAAGGAAATCCATCCCAGAAGCCCTCGCCAGGCGATCGATGCCGGTATCGCCCTCGTCCCCGAAGATCGAAAGCGCCATGGTGCGCTGCTCGGTGTATCGGTCAAGAACAACATCAACATGGCTATTTATAACCGGATATCCAAGCTCTCTGTCATCAACTCCAAAAAGGAACTGGAAACTGCCAATTCATACAAAACAAATTTGCTGATCAAAACGCCGAGCGTCAATCAGCTGGTGCGAAACCTCTCCGGTGGCAATCAGCAGAAAGTCATCCTGGGCAAATGGCTGGCCGCCAATTCCGAGCTGATAATTTTCGACGAACCCACACGCGGGATCGACGTCGGTGCCAAGTTTGAAATCTATTCGCTGATCAATAACCTGGTGGAACAAGGCAAGAGCATCCTGCTGATTTCTTCGGAAATGGAAGAACTGATGGGTATGTCAGACCGCATCATCGTCCTGGCTGAAGGCAAGATGACCGGTGAACTGAAAAGAGAATCCTTTGACCAGAACGCGATTATGCGATTGGCATCTGCCGTATAGGAGGTTTTCCATGAAAAACACTATCATGAACCAGATTCGTGACAAGGCGATTTGGCTGGTTCTCGTCGTCCTCTTCATAGCTTTTGCAGCGGCCAATGATAAATTCGTTTCCGCTAACAACCTGTTCACCATCGCCCGCCAGGTTTCGATGTTTGGCATCGCAGCAGTCGGTATGACGTTTGTCATCCTGATCGGCGGTATCGACCTCGCCACCGGTTCGATCATCACATTGGTCAACGTCGTGGCTGCCTACCTGATGGTCAAGATGAACTTCTCGATCATTGCTGCGATCATCACCTCTCTGATGCTGGCCACCCTGATCGGTTCCTTGAACGGTTTCATGGTCGCCAAGATCAAAATGCCCGCCATTATCGCCACCTTTGCCACCCAGATCATTTTTGAAGGCGCAGCTTACATCATGTCCGGCGGCACCCCGATCTACGGCTTTGACCCAGCTTTCAAAATGATTGGCCAAGGCTATGTCGGCCCGGTGCCGGTCCCGGTCATCATCATGGCCATCACGTTTGCTGTCGGCGCCTTTATCCTCAACAAAACCTATTTCGGCCGCTACTTCTACGCTGTCGGTGGCAACGAAGAAGCCTCCCGCCTGTCCGGCATCAAAGTCAACTCCGTCAAATTCATGATCTATGCCCTCTCCGGTTTCTTTGCCGGTCTGGCCGGTATCGTCATGCTCTCCCGCACCAACTCCGCTCAGCCGACTGCTGGCAAAGGGTTTGAATTCGACGTTATCACCTGCGTCGTCCTGGGCGGCGTCTCGGTCAGCGGCGGCTACGGCAAGATCTCCAATGTCATCGCAGGTACCTTGATCATCGGCATCCTGACCAACGGCATGGTTCTGATGAATGTCAGCACCTACATGCAGATGGTCGTCAAAGGCATCGTCCTGATCCTGGCCGTCGGCTTTGACAGCATCCAGAATAAATCCGGCCTGGCCAAGGCGTGACCTGGGACCCCAGACCGGTCAGCGCTTGAAGACAAAGGAAGTGAATCCATGAAATCAACCATGAACCAGCAAGTTATGACCGCTCCGCATACCATTGAGATCAGAGAAGTCCCTGTCCCAGAGGTCAAACCTGGCCAGGTCCTCGTGGCCATGAAAAGAGTCGGCGTCTGTGGCAGCGACATCCATGTCTTCCATGGTCAGCATCCCTACGTCACCTATCCCTTGACTCAGGGCCATGAAGTTTCCGGCGAGATCGTCGCTCTGGGCGAAGGTGTCACCAGCCTTGCCATCGGCCAGAAAGTGACCATCGAACCGCAGGTAACCTGTGGCCAATGCCATCCCTGCCGCCATGGCAAATACAACTTGTGCGAAAACCTCAAAGTCATGGGTTTCCAGACCACCGGTGCCGCCAGTGAATATTTTGCAGTCGATGCGGCTAAGATCACTCCGCTGCCCGATTCGATGACCTTTGAGGAAGGGGCCATGATCGAACCGCTCGCGGTCACGGTCCATGCCGCCAAGCGCGTCGGGGACGTCACAGGCAAGAAAGTCGCGGTTCTCGGTGCTGGACCGATCGGCATCCTTCTGGTCCAGACCTTAAAAGCTTTTGGAGCCGCTGAGGTCCTGGTCACCGATGTATCCGATCTGCGCCTTGAACTGGCCAGTGAATGCGGTGCCGACTATGTCTTCAATACCCGCGAAGCCGATTTTGGCAAGGTCGTGGTCGAAAGTTTCGGTCCCGACAAGGCCGATCTGATCTATGATTGCGCGGGTAACAACATCACCATGGGCCAGGCAATCCAGAACGCCAGAAAAGGCAGCATCATCGTCCTGGTCGCCGTTTTTGCCGGGATGGCTACCGTTGACCTGGCCAAGCTCAACGACTCTGAGATCGACCTGTACACCTCGATGATGTATCGCCATGATGATTATGTCGATGCCATCCGCATCGTCAGTGAAGGCCAAGTCAATCTCAAACCGCTGGTCAGCAAGCATTTCCCGCTGTCCCAGTATCAGGATGCCTACGAATTTATCGACAACAATCGCGAAACCACCATGAAAGTGCTCATCGACATGGATCGCTGAGCATCAGACTGTCAATAAGGGAAATCAGGAGGACTCAATGGGAATTTTGGAAAAAATGAGACTTGACGGCAAAGTGTCCTTTGTCACGGGCGGTGCCCGCGGCATTGGCAAATCCATCGCCACCGCGCTGGCCGAGGCAGGCAGCCATGTGGTCATTGTCGACATGGATCTCGCAGAATCTGAGAAAACAGCCGTAGAAATCGCCCAGCTGGGTGTTGAGACGCTCGCGATCAAGACCGATGTCACAGATGAAGCCGATGTCAACCAGATGATCGAAACCATCCTTGCCAAGTTCGGCAAGATTGATGTCGCATTCTGCAACGCCGGTATCTGCATCAATGCACCAGCAGATGAAATGACCTATGCCCAGTTCAAGAAAGTCATCGATGTCAACCTCAACGGGGTCTTTTTGACCTCCCAGGCAGCGGCCAGGGTCATGCTCAAGCAGGGCCGCGGTTCGATCATCAACACTGCGTCGATGTCTGGCCATATCGTCAATGTGCCCCAGCCCCAGTGTGCCTACAATGCCTCCAAGGCTGGCGTCATCATGCTGACCAAGTCGATGGCTGTCGAGTTTGCCAAGACCGGTGTCCGCGTCAACTCGATCAGCCCTGGCTATATCGGCACAGACCTGGTCCTGGAATCTCCCAACCTCAAACCCCTGATCGAGCAGTGGAATGCTCTTTCGCCGATCGGCCGCATGGGCCGCCCGGATGAACTTCAGGCTATTGCCGTGTATCTGGCTGGTGATGCCAGCGATTTCACCACCGGATCCGACTTCGTGGTCGATGGCGCTTTCACCTGTTTTTAAGGGACAGACTGTGCTATTCTCGGATCATCCCTACCCGATTATCCGGGGATAGCGGGAGCCCCTTTGCCGCGTGGGAGCAGCGAAGGAATCCCCTGGCCACGCGGAGGAAAGAAACCCGATTCACATGAACATAGCAGACATCAAAACAGATAACAGAAAACGAATCTATTCTTATCTTCGCGAGCAAAGCCAGGCGACTAAACAGGAAATCGCCTACACGTTGCAACTCAGTCTGCCGACAGTGACGCAAAATCTGACCTATCTTACCGAGCTGGGACTGATCAGCTGCGAGAACAAAGTAATCAACCGAGCGGGCGGCAGGAATCCTGTCGCCTACTCGTACATTCCGGACGCCAGGGTGGCAATCGGCCTGGACATCACCCGCCACCACATCAAGAGTATCGTAACTGACCTCGACGGCCAGATCATCAAATATGTCTACCGTCGCAAAGATTACCAGCGCAACGATGATTACCTGAAAGTGCTGGGCAATGAGGTGGAGAACATCATTGCCATGGCCGGTCTCCAGCGCGAGAAAATCCTTGGTGTTGGCATCGCAGTCCCAGGCCTTATCGACCGGACAGGGGAGTATGTCTATGATGGCCGTGTCATTGACAACCACGGCATGACCCGGGCTGAATTCTCCCGGTACATCTCCTTCAAGACCAAGCTGATCCACGACTCCGCTGCTGCCGGCTATTCCGAGATCGTCCATTCTCCGGACATTCACAACGCTTGCTATGTCAGCTTGGGCAGCAGCATCGGCGGATCCGTTTTCATCAATGACAAGGTCTACCTTGGTGATGGTCTGTTCAGCTGTGAGTTCGGCCATCTGAATCTGATTCCAGATGGCTTGCCATGCTATTGTGGCCAGAAAGGCTGCTTTGACTCCTATTGTAACTCCGAAGTCCTGTCCAGCCTCACAGGAGGCGATCTTTTCACCTTTTTTGACCGTTTGAACAACGGTGACGAAAAACTCAGGACGATCTGGGACACTTACTTGCAGAACTTAGCTACTCTCATCACGGAAATCCGGATGATGTTTGGAAGTTCCATCATCATAGGCGGTGAGATAGGTCCCTTTATCGACAAGTACTTGCCGCAGCTCCAGGTCAAAATTGATGTGAAAAGCCCATTCAGTGAAAAATCTGCCAGCTTCCTCCACGCTTGCCGCAACAAGATGGAAGCAATCGCCTCCGGAGCAGCCCTCTATTTTGTCCAGGAATTCCTCGACACTGCCCTGGAGACAACCGATTAAAGGTTAATGGTGAATGATGATGAATGCCGAACTTGAATCGAAAATCCAGAAGATCCTCGACAGCCGCGATGACATGCCCCTGATCATCAAGACGATCTTGAAAAAGGAGCAAGCCCTGGCAGCTTCTGAGGAAATTCTCGATGTCGTGTACCTGAACCGATCTTATGCGGATGCCACCAAAAAAGTGGGCGTCCTGTCCGGAGCCACTTTGCTGGTTGCGACCAATTATGGCCTTGTTGCGGTGGAAGAAGGCAAGGAAGACCTGCCGGTTGAAGCTGGCGGCTACCGGATCCGCCACATCCTGTATCCCAAGATCAAATGTCTGGATTTCAACACCTGTCTTCTGATCGGACATCTGAAAGTGTCGACCGGTCTGGTCAGTGAACCAGACCTGCTGGTTGAATTCAATTCGGCCCATTTCTACAACGATTTTGCCGCGCTGGTCGAGACCATCCGGGGCAAAATGATTGAAGCTGCTTACAAATTGTGATCGCCTGAAAGGAGACGCCCCAGCATGGAAATCAATCAAAATCCCATCCGCCAGGCCATTATGGAGGGCCGGACAGCCATTGGTATCGAACTCGGCTCGACCCGGATCAAGACTGTCCTGATCGGTCCAGACCATTTCCCAGTCGCCTCTGGCAGTTTTGATTGGGAGAACAGCCAGGTCAACGGTATCTGGACCTATGATCTGGATGATGTCTGGCAAGGTCTCCAAGCCAGCTATGCAGACATGGCCCGGCGTGTTCAGGCCGACTTCGGAGTTGCCCTCGAGACGACAGGCGCAATCGGCTTTTCCGGGATGATGCATGGCTACATCACCCATGACAAGGACGGCAACCTTCTGGTGCCTTTCCGCACTTGGCGCAACAACATCACCGGCCAGGCGTCCGAAGCCCTGACAGCGCTGTTCGACTATCCGATTCCGCAGCGCTGGAGTGTCGCCCACCTGTACCAGGCGATCCTGAATGGTGAAGACCATGTCGGCAAGATTGATTACCTGACGACCCTGGCGGGCTATGTCCATTGGAAACTGACCGGCCGCCGCGTCATGGGAATTGGCGAAGCCTCCGGCATGTTCCCGATCGACCTGGCCACCCATTCGTTCAATACCAAGTTTGCCACCCAGTTTGACATGCTGGTCGCAGATAAAGGCTTTGCCTGGAAATTGCTCGATATCCTGCCGGAGGTCCTGGTCTCAGGCGACAACGCAGGCCAGCTGACTGCAGAAGGTGCCAGATTGCTCGACGTCTCTGGCAATCTCAAGCCGGGCATCCCGTTCTGTGCACCAGAAGGTGACGCCGGCACCGGCATGGTCGCGACCAACAGCGTCGCGGTCCGTACGGGCAACGTTTCGGCCGGTACATCGGTTTTTGCCATGATCGTCCTGGAAAAGGACCTGTCCAGGGCCTACCCGGAAATCGATCTGGTCACGACTCCGGACGGCAGCCTCGTCGCCATGGTCCATTCCAACAACTGCACGTCTGATTATGACGCCTGGATTGGCCTGTTCGGCGAGCTGACCCGCGAGCTCGGCCTGGATGTCCCCAAGCCAAAACTCTATGACACTCTCCTCAACATGGCACTCAAAGGAGATCCCGATTGCGGCGGTCTTCTAGCCTTTGGCTATGTCTCCGGCGAACACATCACCCACTTCACGGAAGGTCGGCCGCTGGTTGTCCGTTCCGCCCAGAACACGTTCAACTTGGCCAATTTCATGCGGGTCCTGTTGTTTACGCCCTTTGGCGCCCTGCGCACCGGCCTGAACATCCTGTTTGAAAAGGAAGGTGTCGAAGTCGACGAAATCCGCGGCCACGGTGGCTTCTTCAAGACCCGTGAAGTTGGGCAGAAGATCATGGCTGCCGCGACCACCGTGCCGATTTCCGTCATGGAAACAGCAGGGGAGGGTGGCGCTTGGGGGATTGCCCTCCTGGCTGCCTACTCGGTCTACCGCCAGACCGGCGAAACCCTGCCAGACTTCCTCAATGCCCGCGTTTTTGCCGGTAAACTTGGCGCCCGCGTCGAACCAGATCCAGCGGATCTGGCTGGATACAATGAATTCATGAAACGCTATACCCAGGGTCTGGCCATCGAACGGGCCGCCGTCGAGTATCTGCGCTGACAGGAGGAATCAACCATGTTAGCTGCTGTCTTTAAAGGAAAACACCAGATTGCCGTCGAAGATGTCCCGGTCCGCCAGCCGGAACCGGACGAAATCGTCATCCAAGTGGCCGCTTGCGGCGTCTGCGGGACTGATCTGCACATCTACCACGGCGACAAGGGTGCAGCAGACTGCCCACCCGGCACCGTCCTGGGCCATGAATTCTCCGGCACCATCACCCAGGTCGGCAGTGCGGTCACCAGCCTCAAGGTCGGTGACCGGGTCAGTGTTGATCCCAATGACTATTGCGGTGCCTGCTACTATTGCCGCAACGGACAGGCCCATTTCTGCGAAAACATGATCGGCATCGGCACGACCACCCACGGTGGATTCGCCGAATATTGCACCTTCAAGGCCAAACAAGCCTACAAGATCCCGGACAGCCTGCCCCTGGAGCTTGCCGCCATGGGCGAGCCCGTCGGTTGCTGTCTGCACGGCATCGACCTGTCACGGATCAAAGCAGGCAGCACGGTCCTTGTGATCGGTGCCGGAACGATCGGCCTGATGATGCTCCAGTTAGCCAAACAGTCCGGCGCCGCCCGCGTCGTGGTTATTGAACCGATCGTGGAAAAGCATGCCGCTGCCTATGCCCTCGGCGCGACGCTCTGCATCAATCCCAAAGAAACGGATCCTGCAGTCGTCATGGCTGAAAAAGGCTATCCGCCGGTTGATGTCAGCATCGAATGCGTTGGCCTCGGCGCGACGGTGAATGAAGCCATCCGGCTCTGCGGCAAAGGCGGCACCGTCATGATGTTCGGCTTGACTCCGCCCGACTGTGAGATCGCCCTTCAGCCCTTCGATGTCTTCCGGCGCGAACTGCACCTGACGGCGTCGTTCATCAATCCCTACACCCTGCAGCGCTCTCTCAACCTGATCGAGAGCGGTACCATCCAGATCGAGCCCCTCCTGGGTGCCCGTGTCCCCTTGAAGGACATCGCCCAGGTCTTTGAAGATCCTGCTTACCGAAAAATGGGCAAGATTCTGATCATCCCCTGATAGTGGACCACGTGAAGGAGTGTGACGAATGATCCTTGCGATTGACCTGGGTACCACAGCCACAAAAGTCAGCTTTGTTTCGTCTGAAATGGCTGTCCTGGCCAGTAGCCAATGCCGGATCCAGACCTATTCCGGTCCGGGAGGCATATCTGAGCAGGAATCCAGCGACTGGCTGGAGGCTGTCCGGGCTTGCGTTGCAGATTTGCACCAGCAGGATCCAGCGCTGTCCCAGTCGGTGGAAGCCATCGCGGTCACTGGCCATATGCTCGGCTGCCTGCCAACCGATGCTGCCGGCCAGCCCTTGTCCCGCCACCTTCTGCATGGTGATACCCGTTCCCGTAACCAGGCGGAAGAGATCGACCAGATCCTCGGTGCTGGCCAGCTCTATGCTCTGACCGGCAACCGGGCCGGTCCCTCGACCCTGGCTAAAATGCTCTGGTTTCGAGAAGAGCGGCCGGATATCTACAGCCGGACTGCCAAATTCCTCCAGTCCAAAGACTATGTCACCGGTTGGCTTACCGGCTCATACAACACAACCGATTATTCGGATGCCTCTCATGCCTGCCTGATCAATGTCCACAACCTGACCTACTTTGACGATGTGTATGCTGGATTGGGCCTGGACCGCTCGAAATTGCCAGAATTGCACCGCGGCACGGACCTGGTCGGACGTCTTTGTCCGGTAACGGCAGCCGTCCTCGGCCTTCCCGCTGGCATCCCAGTTGCGGCTGGTGCCGGTGACGGTGCTGGATCAGCGATCGGCGCCGGAGCAGCACGCCCCGGCGACCATTATGTCTGCCTCGGAACCACCGCATGGACTGCCTGCATGTCGGAAAAGGCCGTCCTCGATCCAGCGATGCGCAATTTCAACATCGTCAGTGGCGACGGTTACTCTGTCGGTTCCTTCGGCACGATCCAGAACGCTGGCCGTGCCATCGACTGGGCCCAGGCCGCCTGCCAAGTACCGGACCTCAAGCAGTTTGACACCTTGGCCGCTTCCGTTGCTCCTGGCTCAGACGGCCTGATCTTCCTGCCTTACCTGGCCGGCGAACGGACGCCCCATTTCAATCCCGATGCCCGCGGCGCATTCATCGGGCTGGCCCCGGAACACCAGACCGCCCACCTCTTGCGCGCCGTCCTGGAAGGCATTTCCCTGGCTCTGCGTGACACAGTCGCGATGCACCGTGACGATGGCCTTATCATCAACCACATGCACCTGATCGGCGGTGGCGGTAAAAGCGGCCTCTGGCGCCAGATCTTGTCTGATGTCCTGGGAGTACCGGTCAGCCGGTTGAAGAGTCCGAGCGAACATGCCACCACCGTGGGCGCAGCGATCATCGCCGGCACTGCCATCGGGCATTTCTCCGACTTGTCTGCCGGCACGGCTAAACTGGCCTTGCTCGACACCATCCAGCCAGACCGGGCTGCTGCCCAGCGCTATGACCGCCTGCATGAGATTTTCCAGTCCCTTTACACCGCCCTGGTCCCCTCCTATGAAAAGCTTGCCCTTTATCGCACAGACTTCGGCTGCTGATTCGATCAGCCGCGCTGTTTGACCATCCAGCACGATAGACTGCACGGAATACCTCCTCATTCCGCGCAGCCTGCCTGCTGGATTATTTTTTGACAAGGATTGTGAACATGCTCGAAGCAGTGATTTTTGACATGGATGGCGTCATCATCGATTCCGAAGCCAGTTTCCTGCGCTCCAAGCAACAGCTGTTGCATGAATTAGGCGTTGAAGTCGATGTCAGCTACCATTATGACTTTTTTGGTACCACCTCCGTCTACACCTGGACCACCCTGAAAAAAACATTTGGCCTGGACCCATCGGTCGAACAGCTGATCGAGCGGGCTAATGCCTTGCGCGAGGCGGTTTTGCGGGAAGAAGGGATGAAGCCGATCCCCGGCGTGCTCGATCTGATCCGCCATCTCCATGACAGCGGCATCCGTCTCGCCGTCGCCTCCTCCTCACCGATGGCCGACATCCTCCACACCGTCTCCAGCTTCCAGGTCCACGACTGCTTTTCAACCTTTGCCAGCGGCGGCGAATGCCAGAACGGCAAGCCCTTCCCCGACGTCTTCCTGCTGGCCGCCGAGCGCCTCGGCGCCGATCCGGCCGCCTGCCTCGTGATCGAAGATTCCCGCAATGGCCTTCTTGCCGCCAAAGCTGCTGGCATGACCTGTATCGCCTTCGCCAATCCAGACTACGTCGCACAGGACTTGAAGGAAGCTGACCGGGTCGTGACCGACTTTGCCAGCCTGACCGTGGCTGATTGCCGTCAGCTATTGGTGTGAAACCGGTACGTTTTTTCGGTGACAAGACCACGACTGGCGTGGCATGAGCGCGGCAATTGCCGGGAAAGGTGCCGTCCCTCAGCCAAGCCTGGTTACCTGCGCGGCAATTGCCGGGAAAGG
>JAQUEY010000050.1:0-1936 GCA_028684955.1 Eubacteriales bacterium | reverse complement strand
TACCTGCGCGGCAATTGCCGGGAAAGGGATCGGTGCACATAAGTGGAAGAAAAAAATTCCACCTTAGAGAGCCTGCAAACAGGCGTTTTTCAGTTGGACCTGACAATTTCCAGGCAAGTGTACCGACATAGAATCGGCAATTGCCATTTCTATGTCGGCGCACCAAAACGGAAACTGTAGTGATCATCGCAAATCCGCTGGCGCTGTAAGCTTCGCCTGATGTAAAAATTATTTCCGCTCTGGTGCACCGATATCCAACCCGGCAATTGCCGCTCAAGGAGCCGGTCCCGCTCACCCGCCGCGCCCCGATCCTGTCCCCGGCCATCCGGCCGTGTCCAGTCTCGCCGCCCCGCTCACCCCCCCCCACGTCCCCGCACTCCTGTCTGCCGGCCATCCGGCCGCGCCCGGTCCCCCGCGCGCTAAAAATTCTCCTTGCAGGACCCACACAGTTCCGTTACAATGACAAACAGCACAAGATCTTGTGGATCTGGTTGCTCTGACAACTATATCTTGTAAACACATCGGTCCAGGGAAGCAGGGTGTAAATCCCGCGCGGTCCCGCCGCCGTCATGAGTTTGTTGCCGGCTGATGCCACTGGGGGAGGGCCCCTGGGAAGGCGCTGGCAGCGTGTGCTCTGTAGCCGGAAGACCTGCCGATTGTGACATTCGCGCCACGGAGCATGGCAGCAGGCGAAATAGATGCGATCACAGCATCGTCTTTCGTAACGGCTTTTCCATCCTCCGAGAGCAGACATCCGGAGGATTTTTTCATGTCCGTCACCACAGCAGCCCCGGTCCTGACCCAGATCCAGAAACGCGATGGCTCACTTGCAGCATTTGACGCATTGAAAATCCTCGAGGCGATCCGCAAAGCCAGCGAAGCGACCGCCGACCAGGCGATCCCGGCCGGCGACCTGTCGACCATCACCCGCCGGGTGCTGGCCCGGATTCCAGCCGGAACGACACCGACTGTGGAAGCCATCCAGGACCTCGTTGAAGAAACCTTGGTTGACTTTGGCTTTTTCAAGGTCGCCAAATCCTATGTCCTTTACCGGGCTGATCATGCCAAGATCCGCCAGAGCAAGGAAGACCTGATGGCGATCTACCAGGAGCTGACTTTCAGCGATGCCCGCGATGCCGATCTTAAACGCGAAAATGCCAACATCGATGCCAACACCTCGATGGGGACCATGCTCAAGTATGGCTCCGAAGGATCGAACTATTTCGTCAACAACTACATCCTGCCCAAGGACATGGCGGGCGCCCACATTCATGGAGACATCCATATCCATGACAAGGATTTCTACATGCTGACCGAAACCTGCTGCCAGATCGATCTCGAAAAGCTGTTCAAAGGTGGTTTTTCAACCGGGCATGGCTACCTGCGCCAGCCTAACAGCATCCAGAGCTATTCGGCCCTGGCTTGCATTGCAATCCAGGCCAACCAGAACGAGATGCACGGTGGCCAGTCCGTGCCCAATTTTGACTACTACATGGCGCCCGGCGTGGCGAAAACCTATGCCAAGGAATACGAGACCGCCCTGGACCTCTATTGCGAAGCCGCCGGATGCAACTCTGACGACGTGCGTGCCCGGGATTTTGCCGAGAAAACCGCCTGGCAGCGCACCGATCGCCAGACTTACCAGGCCATGGAAGCCCTGATCCATAATCTCAACACCATGAATTCCCGTGCCGGGGCCCAGGTTCCGTTCAGTTCGCTCAACTATGGCACCGACACCACGCGCGAGGGCCGGATGGTCACCGCCAACCTCCTCAAAGCGACCCTCGCTGGCCTGGGCAACGGTGAGACGCCGATTTTCCCGGTGCAGATTTTCAAGGTCAAGGAGGGCATCAATTACAACCCAGGTGATCCCAACTACGACTTGTTCCAGCTCGCCCTCGAAAGCTCGGCTAAACGCCTGTTCCCGAATTTCAGC
>JAQUEY010000211.1 GCA_028684955.1 Eubacteriales bacterium | reverse complement strand
TGCCATGCATTACTCGATCAAGAATTTCCTCAATCCGGCTGAATACGAGCAGCTCGTCAACAGCCTGAAATAATACAGACACCACACGCCTTGGCCCGGGCGTCCGGTCAGACCTTGCACCTCTTCCAGGCTCCATTGGAAGAGCAGGTCCGGCCGGACGGACCGGGCGCCTCATCATCTAGCCACCCTGATTGAAACCATGCAAAGGACAGGCTTGGATACTTGGAAAATTTAACTGAACGACAAGCGCATATCTTGCAGGAAATTGCCCGGTCCGATGGCTATGTCACCTTTCATGACCTGGCTGAGCGACTGGACGTCAGTTCACGGACGGTCATCCGGGAATTATCCGAGTGTTCGGACTGGCTCGACAGCCTGGGGCTCCAGCTTGAACGCAAAGCAGGCCAGGGGATCCGACTTCTGGGTGGCGCCGCTGCCCAGCGTGTCCTGAGCGATGGCTTGGAAGATGATGCAGTCACCATTGATTTTTCGACCCCGGACCGGCTCTTGTTCTTGCGGCAGCGCCTGCTGCGTGAAAATGAACCGGTCAAGCTGTTCACACTCGGCCGGCTGTTGAAAGTAGCCGAAAGCACCATCAGTGGGGATTTGGGCCGGCTTGATGCCTGGTTTGCCAGCTTTGGACTTGAACTGGTGCGAAAACCCGGCCTGGGCATTTACCTGGAAGGCCTGGAAGAAGCCAGGCGGCAGGCGCTTCTTGATTTGCTGCATGAAGTCTGGAATGAGAACAGCTTGATTGAAGTCATGCTCCACCAGCATGAAACGGCTGCTGGCAAAAGGCTGCGTCGCCTGCTCCAATTCACGGATGCCGACTTGGACCATTTGCGCAACCTGATCCAGATTGTCGAAGTCTGGGAAAAACAGAGCCAGCTGGTTCATCGCGAACGCAGTTTTCTTGCGCTGGTCTTGCAACTGGTCCTGCTGACTTGGCGCGAAAACCATCCTGCCGGATTTTCAGCCCAGATTGCACGCGACAGCCTGGGTGCCATGGCTTTGGCCAACAACCTGCTTGAAGAAGTTGCACTAACTTTGGGTCTGCCCTGGCTCAAATGCGAAGTCCAGTCAGTGGCCCGGGCTCTTCCCGTCCTGTATCCGGAACTTTCTGCCGGAAAGGCCGAGAACGAACAACGACCTTTGGTTGACAGCATGGAACTGGCCAGGCAAATGATCAGCCTGATCCAGCAAGAGACGGGCTATGCCATCCATGATGAAACCGTCCTCGTCGATGCTCTGGCTACCCATTTGCAGCTGGCCATGACCCGCCTGGTTTTCCGGCAGACGATCCACAATCCGCTTGAGAAGGAAATCCGAGACCATTATCCCCAGTGGTTTGATTTGGCCAGGAAATGTTCCCGGCTGATTGAATGTGCCCTGGCTTGCCCTGTGCCCGATGCCGAGACAGCCTACCTGACTTTGTATCTGGGAGCTGCGATGGAAAAGGCAGCCGCTCGCTCGGAGCGCCGCTATCACATCGCCGTCTTGTGCCCGATTGGCATGAGTTCTTCGGTGCTGCTGGCCAGCCGGGTGGAGGCAATTTTCCCACAAGTCAAGGTCGATGCGATCATTTCCTTCAAGCAAGCTCCAGAGATCATCCTCCAGCAGCGTTTTGACCTGATCTTGTCTACTGCCGACATTTCCTTGCCCGGAATTCCGGTCCTGACGGTGCGCCCCTTTTTCCCTGGTCCTGACCAGGAAAAACTCCGCGCCTGCCTGAAAACGCTGCTGCCCAGGAAAGTGACCGGCACGGTGCTGGAGTCACGCGACCTGCTGAGCCAGCTGCGCCTAGTCAATGAACTGGTTTCGGGCTTGACCAGCCTGCTCAGTCATTTCTTCTGCCTGACAGCGTGTTGCCAAACTCTGCCGGAGGCCATCCAGAAAGCCTCAGTCCAGATCCTGCCGGACGATCCGCAGAGGCTGGTCGATGCCCTGACTCAACGCGAAAATTTTGGCCATGTCATCATAGCTGAGCAGCACATGGCGCTGCTGCATGCCCGGACGGATGCCGTCAGGGACCTTCATTTTGGCTTGATCCGGCTTGACGAGCCCCTGGAGGTCGATGGCCAGTTGGTGACAACCCTCCTGGTCATGGTCGCCCCGCTGGAAATTGCCCCGGTCAAACTCGACATCATGCGTCTTCTGAGCCGCTCCATCATCGACGATGACTCTTTTGCCCGTTCGCTGCGCGAGGATGATGCAGCGACCCTTTACAATCAGCTCGAACGCTTGCTCAAAAACCATTTCCCGATCACGCCCGTTGTGTCCGGAGGATTGGACTGATCCAGCTTCCAGACTGCCGCCACCATTTGTAGCGGACACCCTGCCAAGGAGACTCACCCATGATTGAAACGAACGCCAATCCCGAAATCCTGACCCGGGATGCCATCCGCCTCGGCCTGCCCGCCACTTACAAATACACGGCCATCCGCCAGACGGGTGAACTCCTCGTCCAGCGAGGCTGCGTGACGCCCGAATACGTTGACAGCATGATTGTCAGGGAAGAAGAAGTGTCGATCTACATGGGATCCGGCCTGGCCTTGCCCCATTGCACCAATGAAGGCCGTGCCTTCATCCGGAAGTCGGGCATTGTTGTGTTCCAATACCCGGAAGGCATCGATTTTGATGGCGAAAAAGCCTACATCCTGATTGGTATTGCCGGTGCAGGAGAAGACCACCTGGCCATTTTGCAGAATGTGGCTGTGACCTTCATGGACTGCGACGAAACAACCTTGCACAAACTCTATACGACGGATGATGTTGATTTCGTCTACAGCCTGCTGATGCCAGGCTGAGATCCGGCTAACAGCCACAATTCGATAGCAGTTGCAAGGGGGATCCTCCCGGCACCACCTTTGAAAGGACTATTGTCATGCTTACCACCGCTGTCCGCCTCCATGGCGAAAATGACCTGCGCCTCGAGCGCTTTGAATTGCCTGAAATTGCACCGGATGAAATCCTGGTGAAAATCATATCTGACAGCATCTGCATGTCTTCCTACAAGGCCGCATCCCTCGGTGCGCGCCACAAGCGTGTCCCAGATGACATCGCCGAGCACCCCGTGATCATCGGCCATGAATTCGCTGGCGAAGTGGTTGCGGTTGGAGCCAAGTGGCAAGGCCAGTACCCGGTCGGCATGCGCTATGCCATCCAGCCAGCCCTGAACTACCAGGGATCGATGGATTCCCCCGGATACTCCTTCCGCTATTGTGGGGGTGCTGCGACCTACTGCATCTTGCCGCACCAGGTCATGGAGCTGGGCTGCCTGTTGCCTTATGATGGAGAAGCTTTCTTCCTGGCTTCCCTGGCTGAACCAATGAGTTGCATCATCGGAGCTTATCATGCCAGTTTCCACACCCAGGCAGGAAGCTATGCCCATCAAATGGGCATCAAACCCGGTGGCCGGCTGGCCATTCT
>JAQUEY010000049.1 GCA_028684955.1 Eubacteriales bacterium | reverse complement strand
GCCATGTCAAACCAGGCGGCCTGGTGATCATGGACAGTTCACTCGTCCTGAACGTCCCGGCCCGCCGTGATGTGAGTGTGTTCCAGATTCCCGCTTCCACACTGGCCGTCGAGGCTGGTAACATCACCTTCGCCATCATCTACCTGCTCGGTTGCCTGCAAGCCCAGGCCGGCTGCTTCACCCGCGACTCTTTCGAAAAGGCCTTGACCGACGCCTTGCCCACCCGCCACCACCACCTGATTCCGCAGGAGATGGCCGCATTCGACGCTGGAGCCGCTTTTCAGGAAACCACCTGACTGAAATAGCTAAATGATGACGCAATTAATTGTAAGCTTCAGATAAAAGGTGGTGTACCCACCTTTTATTTCTTGTGCAGGATCACAAATACGGTATAATGTTTTTAACTGAATCTCGTGCAAAGCAGGTGTGAGTATGGATCAAGCATTCTTGTTCAACAATGGTCTCGATTACATGAGCTACAATCTGCTGGGCGCTTTCCCTGCCCCCGATGTCGAGGGCGAGTCAGGCTACCGTTTTGCAGTCTGGGCTCCGCATGCCCGCACGGTGGCCATTGCTGGTACTTTCAATGACTGGAATGTCAAAACTCATCCGATGGAGCGACTGGGCACGACTGGCATCTGGACCGGTTTTGTCCCGGGAGCCACAGATGGCGATTTGTACAAATATGCCATCACCACCCCTTATGGCAACACCGAACTCAAGGCAGACCCTTTTGCCAGGTGGAGTGAACTCAGACCCAATACAGCCTCCGTGCTGTATGACCCGGATGATTACAGCTGGCATGACGAGTCCTGGCTGGACAACCGGCCACCTGCCTTGTCGGATTTCCCTCTCAATATTTACGAAATCCACCTGGGTTCCTGGCGCTGCCATTCAGATGGCAGTTACCTGACCTATCGCGAAATCGCCGTCGAACTGGCGGATTATGTCCTCGACATGGGATACAACACTGTCGAGCTGATGCCGATCAGCGAACACCCCCTGGATGCTTCCTGGGGTTATCAGGTCACCGGCTATTACAGCGTGACCAGCCGTTTTGGTTCGCCAGCCGATTTCAAGTTCATGATCGACCACCTGCACCACAAAGGCATCCGGGTCATTCTCGACTGGGTACCGGCCCATTTCCCGCGTGATGCCTTTGGCCTGGCCAAATTCGACGGCACGCCCCTCTACGAATATGCTGACGTCCGCATGGGTGAGCATCAGGAGTGGGGGACCCTGGTATTTGATTTTTCCAAGAAAGAAGTCGTCTCCTTCCTGGTCTCCAATGCCTTTTTCTGGCTCCGCGAATTCCACATCGATGGCTTGCGCGTCGATGCTGTGAGCAGCATGCTCTATCGCAATTATGGCCGGACTGAGTATGTGCCCAATGTGCACGGTGGTACGGAAAATATCGAGGCGATCGATTTCCTGCGCCATCTGAACGGCACGATCCGGACCCAGATGCCCGGTGTCCTGATGGTCGCCGAGGAGTCCACCGCCTGGCCGCATGTCACCGAGAGTCCAGAAAACGGCGGCCTTGGCTTCACCCATAAATGGAACATGGGCTGGATGCACGATACCCTCGACTACATGGGCCGGGACTATGTCTACCGCAAATGGCATCAGAACCAGCTCTCCTTCTCCCTGATGTATGCCTTTTCCGAGCGGTTCATCCTGCCGTTCTCACACGACGAAGTCGTCCACGGCAAGCGCTCCCTTCTAGACCGCATGCCCGGTGATCTGTGGAAGAAATTCTCCAACCTTCGTGCCCTGTATACGTACTACATGACCCATCCTGGCGGCAAGCTGATGTTCATGGGTGGCGAATTCGGCCAGTTCATCGAGTGGCGCTTCTATGAGCAGCTGGAGTGGTTCCTGCTCGAGTATGAGAACCACCGCCTGATGCA
Organism: Eubacteriales bacterium; assembly: GCA_028684955.1. Classification (GTDB taxonomy): domain Bacteria; phylum Bacillota; class Clostridia; order Saccharofermentanales; family UBA5734; genus UBA5734. Next base: position 12,593 of record JAQUEY010000049.1, on the reverse strand, counting down.
GCAGTTTGTCCGCACCCTGAACAACCAGTATCTCAAGCACCCGGCCTTCTGGGCCGACGACCATGACTGGAGCGGCTTTGAGTGGATCAGTGCCGACGATGCCGACAACAGTGTCTTCATCTTCGCCCGCAAGGCCTTGGCTGCCGACAAACTGATTGTGACGGTGATCAACCTCACACCCAACCCGTTGCCCCATTACCGCTTTGGTGTTCCACGTGCTGGCATGTACAAGATCCTGCTCAACTCCGACGAACCTGCCTTTGGTGGCAGTGGCTACGCTTGTGGCGATCGGGGTGGCACCTTTGCAACCACAGCTGAGACCAGCCACGGCCAGGATCAGAGCCTCGAGGTCCAGATTCCGCCCTTGTGCGGCCTGGTGCTGGAGTTCCAGAATTAATCAGACGACCATTCTACGATAGACCGTTTAATTTAGGAGGGATTTTTGTGGCAAGACAAGAAGTGATCGCGATGATTCTCGCAGGCGGGCAAGGCTCGCGACTTGGGACTTTGACCAAGTACCTGGCCAAGCCGGCTGTGCCGTTCGGCAGCCGTTACCGGATCATTGACTTCCCGCTGAGCAATTGCATCAACTCAGGAATCGAAACCGTTGGCGTCCTGACCCAGTATCAACCACTAGCCTTGAACACCTACATCGGCAACGGCCACCCGTGGGACCTCGACCGCAACAACGGAGGCGCCTACATCCTGCCACCGTACCAGAGCAGTGCCCGGAGCGACTGGTACAAGGGCACGGCTAATGCCATCTACCAGAATTGCGAGTTCATCGACAGCTATGATCCCAAGCACGTGGTCATCCTGTCCGGTGACCACATCTACAAGATGAACTATGCCAAAATGATCCTGTCCCACATCCGTGAAAATGCCGATGCCACCATCGCTGTCTTCGAAGTCCCGTGGGAAGAAGCCAGCCGATTCGGCATCATGAATACCGATGCCAACAATACCGTCGTTGAATTTGAAGAAAAACCCAAGCAGCCCAAGAGTAACCTGGCCTCAATGGGTGTCTATGTCTTCAAATGGGACACCCTGCGCCGGATGCTGGTCGAAGACGAGGCCCGCGCAGATTCCAGCCATGATTTTGGCAAAAACATCATCCCCAATATGCTTGCCGAAGGCCAGAAGCTGATCGCCTACCGCTTCTCCGGCTACTGGAAGGATGTCGGTACCATCGATAGCCTCTGGGAGGCTAACATGGACCTTCTCGACCAGCCCGAGGAGATCAACCTCATGGATCGTTCCTGGAGGATCTACAGCAGGAACCCGGTCAAGCCAGCCCATTACATCGCCAAGGGCGCCCGCGTGATCAACAGCGCCCTGACCGATGGCTGCAGCATTTACGGCACGGTTGAACACTCGGTCCTCTCCGACAGTGTCGTTGTGGAAAAGGGCGCGGTCGTACGCGATTCGATCCTGATGCCGGGCGTCACCGTCCAGGCTGGTGCGCTGGTCGACAAATGCATCGTTGGCATGAACACGATCATCGGCAAGAATGCCCGGGTGGGTGCCAGCATCGAAGGCGAGTGCAAATACACCAATACCAAGCTTTGTTCCAATGGAATCACCGTTTTCGAGCGCGGGCTCAAGATCCGTGACGAAGCCACCATTCCTGGCAACTGCATGGTCGAACACCAGGATGACCAGGATTCGGACGAGTTCATCGAGTACTCGTTCCGGGTCCACGGATAACCGCACTTGAAGGAGGCAACGCATATGTTTATCAATGCAATGGGCCTGATTCTGGCCGACAATAAAAAAATCCACCTTGGGGAATTGTCCCGTCCGCGCGCCCTGGCCGCCATGCCATTTGCCGGACGCTACCGCATCATCGATTTCATGCTTTCCAACATGGTCAATTCTGGCATCACGAATGTCGGCATCACTGCCATGAACAAATACAAATCCCTGATGGACCACCTCGGGACCGGCAGTTCCTGGGATCTTGACCGCAAAAAGCAAGGCCTGCAGATCCTGCCCCCGTACATCAATTCATCCAATACCGAATCCAACATTGAAGGTGACGATCTCGTTGGCCTGCTTGATTTCCTGCAGGCAGACGCCCACAAATACGTCATCCTGGCCAACCCCAACGTCATTTTCAACTCGTCCTTCGTCGAGCTGGTGGCCCGTCACGAAGACAGCGGAGCCGATATGACCGTCATGTACAATCGTGATGGCATCCGCTATGGTTCGCCCAGTGTCATCCTGGAAATCGACCGCAAAGGCCTGGTCCAGGATATGATGATGAATCCGGCCAAACCTTCCAGCAACCGCTGCTCGATGGGTGTCATGGTGATCAATCGCGAACTGCTCCTGGACTTGGTCAGTGAAATGATCGCCAGAAGCGAAGCTGATTTCTCGATCGAGAAGCTCTTGCGCCGCTATGACCAGTTCAAGATCCGAGGTATAGAGTTCAAGGGCCTGGTCTTGCGGATCAATTCCGTGGCCACCTATTTCAACGCTACGATGAAGATGCTCGATGACGACACGCGCGAGGAAATCTTCAACCCTGACCTGCCGGTCTACACCAAGGTCAAGGATGAAGCTCCGAGCCTGTATGACGAGAACAACGAAGTCAGCAACAGCGTCATTTCCGACGGCTGCCGCATCCTGGGCAGCGTCACCAACAGCATGGTCTTCCGGGGTGCAACCATTTCCCGCCACGCCGTGATCAAGAACAGCATCATCATGCAGGATGTCTATGTTTCCGAGGGTGTCATCCTTGAGAATGTCATCATTGACAAGAAATGCGTCATCCGTCCCGGCATCAAACTGCTTGGCCAGGCTGACTACCCGGTTGTCATCGGCAAGGGGGCGATCGTTTGAAAGTCCTGCTCGTCACATCCGAACTGGCTCCGCTGGCCAAGGCCGGAGGCTTGGGCGATGTTGCTGGTGCGTTGCCGCAGCGATTGCGCAAAATCGGCGTTGATATTCGCTGCATCCTGCCGTTGTACAAGCAGATCAAGGATAAATACACTGAAAAGCTCGAATTTTTAGGCTGGAAGATGATCCGCATGGGCTGGCGGACGCTGTACTGTGGCGTCTACCGCATGGATTTCAACGATGTGCCGATTTATTTCATTGACAATGAATATTATTTTGGTCATAGCCAGCTTTACATTGAGTACACCTTTGATGTCGAGCGTTTCAGTTTTTTCCAGCGCGCCGTGCTGGAAGTCATTGGTGACCCGATGGACTTCGAGCCGGATATCCTGCATCTGAATGACTGGCAGGCCGGTATGATCCCAGCCCTGATGGAAGCCCACTATCATCCTTATGGCAAATTCACTCAGATGAAGACGGTCTACACGATCCACAATCTCAAATACCAGGGCATTCATAGTTATGATTTGATCTCGGACATGATGGAATTGCCGGACCGGATCATGTCTGAGTACGGTGTGCTCAAGGATGGCGTACCGAATTTCATGAAAGCCGGCATCGTCTATGCCGACCGGGTGACCACGGTGTCTCCGTCCTATGCTGAAGAAATCATGACCGAGTATTTTGGCGAGGGACTCAACTGGCTGTTGCAAAGCATGGCCTACAAGGTCAGCGGTATCCTCAATGGCATCGATGTCGATTCGTACGATCCTGCTACAGACAAGTACATCGCGGCCCACTATGACCGCAACACCTGGGGTGAAGGTAAAGCAGACTGCAAGGAAGCCTTGCAGAAGGAGATGGGCCTGACTGTCGATCCGGATATCCCCCTGGCGGTCATGATCTCACGTCTGGTCGACCAGAAAGGCGTGGACCTGCTTCTGCGTGTCCTCGACGAGATGCTCGACGATACTATCCAGGTTGTCATCCTTGGCACCGGTGATCCAGAGTATGAACATCGCTTCTGGCACATGGGCGCTTTCCGCGGCGGTCGCCTGACTGTCCGGCTCGAATTCGACCAGGCTTTGTCGCACCGCATGTATGCGGGTGCTGACATGTTCCTGATGCCGTCCCTGTTCGAGCCCTGTGGACTGTCCCAGATGATCTCGATGCGCTATGGCACCATTCCGGTTGTCCGGGCCACTGGCGGTCTCAAGGATACGGTCATCCCGTTCAACGTCGAGACAGGTGAGGGCAACGGATTCTCGTTCCCCAACATCAATGCCCATGATTTCCTGTTCCTGACCAAAGAAGCAGCCAAGATCTATCGCGAGAAACCCCAGTCCTGGGCCCAGCTGGTAGACAACGCCATGAAAGGTGACTACTCCTGGGACAAATCAGCCCAGCAGTACAAGGACTTGTTCGAGACCCTGCTGGCCCAGGGCTAAGTGAATCCCGTGAAAGCTTTTCATCAAAGTCGCCAGAGCCGGTATCGCCATCCTTATGGCGCTCTACCGGCTCATTCTTTGGTGACGCTTTCAATCAGCATCAGTCATTCGCCAGATGAGGTACAGACCGTGACAGGTGTCTACCTGTGTTATGCCTACGGTTTGTATCAGTTCCAGGAGAGCCGCCAACGCATGGACATCCGGGTGCAACCGGCACTTTCGGGTTCCGCCGGAAATGACATGACTGTGGATTACAAAACTGCGGTCACCCTTCCATCCGAGCCTGGCTTGTTTTTCTATTGGTTTGAAATCCAGAGCGGTGAGAACCGCGTCTATTATACCTGTGACCTCTATGGCGACGGCAGCGGCTGGATCAGCCACCATCATCCCCATTACCAGCCTGGAGATGCGCATCATCCCACCCCTTTCCAGATCACCGTCTATGATCCGGATTTCGAAGTTCCGCCCTGGATGGTCGGAGCTGTCATCTACCAGATCTTTCCCGACCGGTTCAACCGCGATCGCGACTTTTCCCCTGACCGGTTTGAACAGGCAGCCCAAAATCGACCAGAACGACTGTTCCATGCTAACTGGCAGGACGAAGTGGACTATCTGGGCCGTCCAGACACCGGATACCTGGCCTGCGATTTTTTTGGCGGTTCCCTGGCCGGCATCACGGAAAAAATCGGATACCTGGAGCAGCTGGGTGTCACCGTCCTATATCTCAATCCAATCTTTGAAGCCCGTTCCAATCACCGCTACGACACAGGTGATTATGAACGGGTCGATCCTTTGCTGGGAAGCAACGCCGATTTGGAAGAACTCTGCCGGGTGGCCAGCCAGCATGGGATCCATGTCATACTCGATGGTGTGTTCAGCCACACCGGTGCGGATAGCCGCTACTTCAACAAATTAAGCCGCTACCCCGGAAACGGGGCTTTCCAGGAAATGACCGGTCAGGGGTTATCCCCCTTTTCCGACTGGTACACCTTCCACAAAAAAGGCGATGATTTGTTCTATGATTCCTGGTGGGGGTTTCCCGATCTACCCAATGTCAAGGAACATGACCTGAGTTTTATTGAATACATCTGTGGTGAAAACGGTATCTTGCGCACCTGGTTGCGCCGCGGAGTCAGCGGCTTCAGGCTGGATGTCTCCGACGAGCTACCTGACAGTTTTCTGCGGGAAATCCGCAGCAGCATGCGCAAGGAGCGTCCCGACGCCGCCATTCTGGGCGAGGTCTGGGAGAATGCCAGCCACAAAATCAGCTATGCCTCGTACCGGGATTTCCTGTTCGGGCGCACCCATGACAGCATCATGGGCTACCCTTTCCAGAAAGCCCTGCTGGACTGGTTAAACCAGCATATTTCCAGCCACGTCCTGGTCAACCAACTGGAGTCGATTCGCGAGAGCTACCCGCTGGCAGCCTTCTATGCCGGGATGAACCTGATCTCCAGCCACGACATTCCACGGGCCATCACCGTCCTGGCTGGTTTGCCCGATCCAGGCAGCCGTGAGCTCCAGGCGGTGACCTTCCTGTCACAGCCAGCCCGTGCGCGTGGCCGTGCCCTCCTGCGCTTGTGTTTCCTGTTCCAGATCGCTTTCCCGGGCATGGCCGCGATCTATTATGGCGATGAAGCTGGACTGGAAGGCTATCGCGATCCTTTCAATCGCCGGACCTACCCCTGGGGCAGGGAAGAAGATGCCCTGATCGATTGGTTCCGCACCCTGGGCCAGCTGCGTAAAAAATGGCCCGTGTTGCAGACAGGTCTACTGCGCCTTATGTATGACAGTGACTCCGTCGTGGTGATCGAACGATTCCTCGATCTCGGGCGCGATGCCTTTGGCCAGATCGTCGAAGGACCTGAGCAGGTGCGAGTCGCCATCAATCGCAGCCCCCATCCGGTTTTGGTCCCCTGGAGCGCCAGTGGAGATCACTTGCCAGCCTACGGCGGCATTCTCCAGGCCGGTGCTACAGAAATCAGAACAGCGCTGGAAACATTCTAAATAGATTGATACTCTAAAGGCAGATACATTATAGACGACTGAAATATAGCGTCAAAATTACATGCAAAAAGGAGATCTGAACCATGTTTTGTGAAAGTTGCGGCAACCAGTTACCGGACAATGCCAAATTCTGCACCGCCTGCGGAGCCACAACCGGGCGCACCCAGGCAGCACCTGCGCAGCCGGCCTATACGCCTCCACCTGCTCCGGCCCAGCCCGTCTACAATCCGCCGCCCCAGGCCCAATCTGCGTACAACCATGCATCCGCTCAGCCTTCTTATGCTCCCATGGCTGCCCTGGATGCACCCCTTGGCGTTGGCCAGTACATCGGTATGTTTTTCTTGCTGGCCGTACCGATCCTGAACATCATTTTATTGTTCAAATGGGCCTTTGGCTCCTCGGCCAACCTCAACAAGAAAAACTATGCCCGGGCAACCCTGATCCTGGCGGCGATTGGTCTGGTCTTTTCGATCCTCGCGGGCGGTTTCATTGCTGAAATCTTTGAAGAAATCATGTACAGCTTCTATTAAGGTTCTTTCAGCGGCACAGGACGCGCTGCGACACGATATCAGCAAATAACTCGATTCCTTCAGCCTGGGCGACATGGATGACATCCGCCCAGGCTTTGCTTTGTGGCAGCAGCTCCAGCAGGTGGTTTTCCCGCTGCAGGATTTTCTCCGGCTGATAAACAACTTCCGGCTGGCCGCCAAACAGGGCTACATAGAAGATCCCTGCCTCGACAAGGTCCTGGAAAAAATGGCTGCCATAGGACAGTTCCGGCACAAATCCGGCTTCCGGTGACGAGACTTCGCAGATGACAGCCATCTGGCTCAGCTCTGAAAAATGGACAGGAACCCCCAGTGAGGGTGTGGTCGTGCCCCAGCGGCCCGGTCCGATGAGGAGGACCGACTGACCCTTGAGCTTGGTGTTGAGCTGGCCAATCTGGCGTGCGATCGAATATTTGTCCCGGTCAGGAAGCGCCTTGTAGGTCTCGGGCCGGACCATGATGACAGCGTCAAAGCGCAGATGGGTATTGCCACCCATGAAATTGCCGCGGGTCGCAAACAAGCAATCAGCTGTATCCTCTGCGTCCGGTATCGTCACCGCCTGGCCAAGACCCCGTGTCTGTAGGGGACGGCATTGCAGGAGATTGATTTTAAACCGGCTGTCGCGGCTGAAATTGGCCGTGAACTCAATGTCCACCGGGTATTCATAGACCCGCTCCAGCAGCGCCAGCATGTCTTTCATGACGGCTGGAAAATCCGTCTGGGCCAGCAATTTCCGGAAATCGAACAGATAGGGCGTGGGTTGGCCGGTGATGCCGCGTTCGCGCAGAAAGCTCGCTGTCTCGGCGTCGTAGCTGGCGAACAGGGTCTTGTCGACCTTGATGTCCTGTGTGAAAATTTCGTCCAGATCCTGGGTGGCCAGCGTGTTTTCCCGGAGGGAAATCAGGTCAGCGCCGTGCTGGGAATATTTCTTCCGGTCACTGGCGCTCGTCGGAGGCAGACGCAGCGGATCGTCGAGGCAGACGATCCGGGCATAGTCGCCAGCGGTGCGATCGACCGCTCGAGTACCCAGGCCAAAGACCAGACGTAGCATCCCCGCTGACATGTCGATGCTTTTATCCCAGACATAGAGATTGGACGAGTTTCCGACTCCGGCCAGATGCGGGAAAAAGGCGTCACCCTGCTGGTCACCGGACACGCGCTGGACCAGGATGGCCATCTGCTCATCCTTGTCGACCAGGCCACGGTTCATCCGGTAGTCGAGGGCATCCGGGTTCATCATGCTGGCGTAAACATCACGGATCGCCTGCTCAAACGCCTCGTAGCGCTCTTCCGGTGTGCCCTGGTTGGCACAGAAGACGCTCTCGTATTTGCCGGCAAAGGCATTGCCGAAATTGTCTTCGAGCAGCGAGCTGGAGCGGACGATGATCGGCGACTGGCCAAAATACTCCAGAAGCTGGACAAATTGTTCCTGGATATCTTTGGGGAAACGGCCAGCCAGGAGTTTTTCCCGCAGTTCTGGCGCCAGCTGGTAGTAGCCTTCGTCTGTCTTTTGCCGGGTGCGCAGCCGCCACCAGCCGTTCTGCACGATGTAGGTGTAGAAAACATCCGAGCCGACATAGAATGAGTCGTGCGGCTCGAGATCGGACTGGAAACGCTCGCCGCCCTCGACCTCGAGGATTTTGCGCGCGATCAGCATGCCGATGCTCTTGCCGCCGATAAATCCGGTTCCCACCTCGCGCGAGGCGATCGTCAAGATGTCCTGGAGGGTGAAATAGCGGTCGCACAGCTCGAACATCCGCGACTGGCCTCCGATCAGCATGGTCATGAGCTGACGTTTGACCAGCTGTTGCTCGGCTCTCGATTCAGACAAAGCCTCACGGGCTCTGTCAAAGACGACATCCCAGTGGTCCGGCCGGTTGGCACCACGCCGGATGCTGCCAAACAACTCAGCCACCTCGGAGCTGGCCGTCATGCAGATCGCTTCCTGGTCCTGGATCAGGTGCGGGAAGAACATCGTCGGCGAATAGCGCTGCCAAACCTTAAGCGGATGGATGTAGAGCTTGCCATTGACCTGGTAGAGGTCCAGAAGCAGCTGGGTCGTCTCGCGGATTCCGGCAATCGTGGCAAACGTCGTGACATCGCGGATGACCGCAAAATAAGCCACCGTGTCCAGTTCGTAGAGGTATGGACAGGTGACTTTGAAGAAATTGCCGATCATCAGGTCCGAGTGCCAGTCCTTCAGCAGGTCCGTCAGGCAGTCAAAGACATAAAACGCCTTTTTCCCTGCCTCCGTGACCAGGTTGTGGACCTCAGTGGCGAAACTCTCGAAGCCCTTGCTGGCATCGAGCTCGTGAACCTGCACCGCCGGGTGCTCGGCCAGAAGCGGCGCATGGCTGCCAAAACGCACATACAGCAGCTGGCGCCGGTCGCGGATCGCCTGCTCGACATACGGCGTTACCATCCGGCGGTAATCCTCCGGCGAATCCACCTGCCAGACCACATTGTCCCCCAGCCGGAGCCGGTCGATCACCTGATCAAAACCTGGATGACCTGTGCTGACCTTGTCGTTGATGCCCATTTGTTCCTCCTGGGGGGGTGCCACGTCACCCAAACGGAAATTGGTGTCCATTAAGTCAAGTTTACCATGAGGTGCCTGGTTCCATTTACGGAAATTGTAACTCCCAGGCATCTAAAATTGCCCGCAACTGCTCATCCAGATACCCGAGCGCCTGGCTGCGGATCGAATCTAGTACGCCGTAGTAGGCCTCAGCGATCGCGCCGGTGATGGCGGCCAAGGTGTCGCCTCAGCCCCTTTCAGACCTTCCGGATGGTCGTGCGTGACGGCCGTGACCGCGTGCGACAGCCGCTTCACTTCATCCTCGGACCGGGCAAAAAAGCCAACCGGGCTGATCCGCATCGCCGCCCCATTACCGAAACTGTGATACGGTCGTGGCTGGTCATCGAACATCCAGACCGCAAACCGGCCGCCATAGCCACAGTCCGGATACTGCCGCCCAATCCGCTGCATCGCCCGCACGGTGTTCTGTGACAACAGCTGAAGCGCATCATCGGTCCACGTCACTGCTGAGGTGGCAGGTCGATTGGCGTCGCCCGCAGTTCCATCATCAGCGTCAACTGGGCCAGCGGGGGAGAGCACCTCGAGCGCCACTGCGGTGTCCATCAGCGCCTGCGCCACCGCCAGCGTCATGATGCTGTCATCTGTCACGAAGCAACCCGGAGCAAATAACGTAAAATCCTTGCTGCGGTGATTGTGAAACTCAAACCGTGATCCAACGATGTCGCCGATGATGGCTCCGAGCATGGGGGGCCTCCTGAGGGGGTGCAATTTATATCAATAAGGATGTCGAATATCTTATCAAGGCAACCCAAATTTATATCATTAATCCAATTTTACGACTCTGGTGTTCATCCATTTTCGTAATGTCACGAAAATGGTCAGACTGGATGACCGCTGTAGTCCTGCTCAAACATCCCTCGCCACGTGTTGACCGTCTGGGCAACTTCTTTTTGCAAATCAATGAGCATAATGCGAATTGTCAGTATTTGCCCGTGCATGGGGACAGTGAAACGTGATACCAAAAGTTCGTCACAAGTTTGACCCATCATTGCTGGATACACCAGGGTGATCAATGGTCGATCATATCGGACACCGTATGCCAGCATTTGGTAGAGATCGTCCATCGCAATTTTAGGCATGTGATCAACAAGCACTATCTCTTTGTACTTGGCATCAAAGATCTGATGCACCTGATTCTGGCGAAGCACACTGATGTCTGGACGCAATTGAAACGCAGGCTTTTCTCCATGGTAAGCCAGATAGTTGACAGGTCCTTGATACACAATACGATCCAGAGGACTTGCTGCTTCATGGATAATTTTATACACGTATTGCTCAAACAACCGGTTGAGCGGGACAAGGAAACTCAGCGACTGGGTATCTCCACTGTTCAAAGTGATGGAAGCATTCTGATAAAAAAGACGAGCCATGCGAAAAGGTACCTGATAAGGATGATTCAACCTAGTGAACACAACCTGATCCCAGATCGCATCGGTCAGGGTGATGGATTCGATATCTTCCAGCCAGATCAAGGCCTGGCCGATGCGGATTCTGTTCTCACGCAAACGGGAGAATTGTCCTAACTTGAGCAGAACTGATTTGAATATCTGGTTCATCAGGATGTTTTCGGTGAAGTGTTCATAGATCAATGAATGAATGTGTTTCCGATAGCTGTTGTGCCGGATGTGGTTGGCAAAATCGATTTTGCCACGGACAAAGGGCTCGTTAGAATGAGTGTCTTGATAACCACGGTTGATGTCACGCTGAAATAACCGCAGAAGTTCCTTGATAAACAGTGAAATGAGAATTTCCAGGATATCACCCTGGTATTGAGCCATCTCCTGGGCCGCAGGAAGTTGTTTGACCCCCAGAAAGCCAGTTTCCAGCAGTAACTTGAGCAAGATACCGAAGGACTGATTCCAGCCTTCTTCATGATCGATCGCACGGGCATACTTCGGGTAAATCAAGAGACGTGTATGATTGATCTGAGCAAATCCAACGTAATGACTCATCAAAAGCCGACCATCGGCCTGTAAATTGACAGCGTGATCACCAATAACGGAACGCAACGCCAGAATATCGCGAATTTCCTGATCTGACAGTGCTAAATTGATCGCGGTATCTTCAAAAATTCGGATCGTCCGGAGGTGACCCACCCGTCAAGCCTCCTCATAAATGGCAATGAGTTTGGCTTCAAAATCAGACAGTCCACCAGGCCCCGGTTTGGTGTCCAAATAGCGGATATTGCCTTTGGGATCGAAAAAGTCAGATCCGACGATTGAAGATACGGAAGCCACATCGTTATAAAAATACTCGTTTAACAACGGCATGATCTTGTAGTACCAGGTCTGATACAAATTCTGCAATGAGTCGATATCCATGAAATACGCATGTCCGATCCGATGATCCCGGTCAAATTTTTCCATAATACGATTATTCAGACGGGTCAGTAGGCGAACCAGATTGACATGATCGTTGACAATCGGGTTGTTATCGTTCTGAGAGATGATCGCTGGATCTGGTTCGATTTCAACGAAGGTGAACCTACGTCGTAAAGCAGTATCAAGAACGGCAATCGAGCGATCCGCTGTGTTCATGGTACCGATCAGATACAAGTTTGAAGGCACGCGAAAAGGCTTTTTTGAATAAGGAAGGAGGGTGTCTGTTCCGCGTTTATCCATTTCAATGAGTGTGATCAGTTCGCCGAAAATCCGGGCAATATTCCCTCGGTTAATCTCGTCGATCACCATATAATATGGCTTGATCCGATTGTGCTCGCGGTTGCTTTTCAACGTTCTTGATCGCTCATTGATGATCGTTACAATATCAGATACCGTCATGCTCGCCAGCGGATACAAAGTTTTCATCGTCAGAGTTTTTCCCAGATTGTATTTTTTGATATCGATGGGATAATCCAGATCATGGATCCATTCCACATTTCGGCGATGAGTGAAATTCTGGCCTGCGATATGATAATAATCGGAAGAAACAATACCGATTTGGCGAATGGTTTCTGGACTGTCGTAAACCATGACGACATCACCTGTTTTCATGCTCGAAACAAACGCATGAACAGAGCTGGCGGCATTCGTGGGCTTTTTGTCATTTTTGGTTTCTACTGACAAAAGGCCCATAATCTCATCGTAATCCATTTCGCTGAGATCATGCTCATGCAGCCAACCAATCGCAATTTCACTGCTTTTTAGACAT
>JAQUEY010000048.1 GCA_028684955.1 Eubacteriales bacterium | reverse complement strand
ATTGAAAGTCAAAAGCGCAGCCAGGATCAGGACCACACCGGCCAGGGCTTGCCTGTTGATTGAAAAACGTGCGATACCCATTAAAATCCCCACAAAATCGTTGAGCTCACCTGCAAACTACACTATACTCAATGCTGAGTGCTATGGCCAATCTGCCAGGCTGTACCAGCCCCATGCGCAGTCTGGGCTCATATCTGTACGCCCTGCAGCCTGAGCCAGTCACTGACCGCCGTGGCAATCTGCTGGGCTGACAGGCCAGCTGTTGGCTGGATCAGATCGGCGTACTGTTCATAAAGTGGACGCCTGATGCAGTAGATATCCCGGATCGACTGGTGCTTTTTGATCACGATGCCGCGGGTCTTGATGTTCCAGAGACGGCGTTCGATCTTGGGCAGGGGGACGTCGAGGTAGACGACGAAACCGAGGTCGCGCAGATGCTGCATCGCAATCTGGTTGAGCACGACACTGCCGCCAGTGGCGATGACATGGTGCGAAAGCTTCAGGGCACGTACAACCTGGGCCTCTAGCCGGATGAAAGCACCGATCCCATCCTGGTCAAGGATGGCCTGCAAGCTCTTTTGCCGGCGTGCTTCGATCAGTTTGTCCGTATCGATGAAAGGCCAGCCCAAAAGCTCGGCCAGAATCCGGCCGACGGTGCTTTTGCCACTGCCTGGCATGCCGATCAGAATGATGTTGCTGCGTATGTCCATGCCGGTATTATACAGCAGGACTGGGAATTTGGGGAAAAGGCATGAATGATTCAATCCACAAGCGGGATAAAATCCTGATCATCGACAACAGTCCGGATGCGATCCGGTCACTGGCAGCAGCCCTGCCGCCCCGGTTTACAAAAATGGTGGCGACCAGCGGCGCCAAGGCTTTTGATCTGCTGGCCGCCGCGGAGGAGCTGCCCAGCCTGGTCTTGCTGGAGACCTTCATGCCTGAACAGGACGGTTTTGAAACCTGCAGCCGGCTCAAAGCTGATCCTCGCTACCAGGACATTCCAGTCATCTTCATCTCCAGCAAGAACGAGATCAAGGAAAAAGTCGAAGGTCTCAAAAGAGGTGCGGTCGATTTCATCACCAAGCCTTTCGACCCCGGTGAGGTCCTGTCGCGGGTCGATGTCCATCTGAAAATTTTCAATTTGCAGCAGGAACTGGAGCGCCGCCAGCACGATCTGGAAGACCTGGTCGAAGCCAAGGCCAGGGAAGCAACCGACATGCAGCTGGCGACCATTTTTGCCCTGGTCCGCCTGACCGATCGTCGCGATGACAAAATCGGTGGCCATCTCGAGCGGACCCAGGCGCTCTGCGCCAGCCTGGCCAGGAAACTGGCCGAGTCACCCCGGTTTCAAAATCAGATCGATGAGGCCTACATCGCCAATCTTTACAAAGCAGCCCCCTTGCACGATATCGGCAAAGTCGGCATCCCGGACCACATTTATCTCAAACCAGGCCGGCTGACTCCGGAGGAATTCGCCACCATGCAACGTCATACCCTGATCGGGGCCCAGACCCTCGAACAGGTGCTGCAGAAATTCCCCGACAATCAGCTGATCCGCACGGGCATCGAAATTGCACGCTATCATCATGAACGTTGGGATGGCCAGGGCTATCCCGAGGGCCTCTCCGGCGCACAGATCCCTTTGAGTGCCCGGATCATGGCGGTGGCGGATGTCTTTGATGCCTTGCGCATGCTGCGTCCATACAAAAAGCCCATGCCGCACAAAGACAGTGTGGCAGTCATTCGCGAAGGAAGGGGCAGCCATTTTGATCCAGACGTTGTCGATGCGTTCCTGGCGATCGAAGCTGACCTCGAAAAATTCTACCCGGCCGCTGGCTGGACCGTCCAATAGGTGCCAGATTTTTTGTTCTGGCTGGACACCCAGGCTATGGCCCCATTTCAAAATGAAGACAACGGAGTGAATTCTCATGGGTAAAGAACGCGTTTTCAATCAAGTCCTTGATTCCATCCCCGACCTGGTGTTCTACAAGGACCTCCAGGGCGTGTACCAGGGATGCAATCGAGCGTTTGCTACGTTCGTCGACCGCGACATTCTGGACATTATAGGCAAGTCGGACCATGATCTGTTACCATCCGACCTGGCCCAGTCCTGTATCCTGTTTGACCAGGCTATGCTGGAATCAGGCGATCCACAATACAACCAGGAATGGGCTACTTACCCAGATGGCCGCCGTGTCCTGTTCGACACGCTCAAAGCCCCGATGCGCGACCGCGAGGGTCAGGTGCTGGGGACCATGGGCATCGCCCGCGACATCACGAGCCAGGAGCTTGTCAAACAAGAACTCAAGACGACGCTGGCCAATTTCAGCCTGTTCATCGAAACCATCGACGACATGATCTTCATCACAGACCTCAACGGCCGGTCCTTGTACATCAACCCGGCAGTCACAGCCAAACTGGGTTACACCTTGGCGGATCTGCAAGACATGCACCTGCTGGATGTGCATCCGCCAGAACTGCGTGAGACCGCTGAGCAGATCTTTGCCGACATGCTGGCTGGTCAGACGGATGTCTGCCCGCTGCCCCTGGCCAGGAAAGATGGAAGCCGAATCCCGGTTGAAACCCGGGTCTGGATGGGCCGCTGGGACAACCAGGACTGCCTCTTTGGCATTAGCAAGGATCTCAGTGGTGAACAGGAAGCCCTGCAGCGCTTCAACAAGATTTTCCAAGTCAATCCGACACCGATGATGATCACCACCATCCCCGAGGGCAGAATCCTCGATGTCAACAACGCCTTCATTGCCACCTTTGGCTACAGGCGGCTCGAAGCGATCGGCCGCCTGGTATCGGAGCTGAATTTTTTCACAACAGCGGAAGACGCAGCCGAGGCCCAGATGTATCTGTCGTCCACAGAACCGCTGGTCCAGTATGAAATGTCTGTCAGGACCCGGGCCAGCCAGATCCTAGTCGGCCAGATCTCCGGCGAGGTCGTCAAGACCCAGTCGGAGGATTTGCGCCTGACGGTCATGAATGACTTGACAGCGATTAAAGAAGCCGAGGAGAGCTTGCGCTACCAGGCCCAGTTCCACAACATGCTGATGAAAATCGCCACCGAGTACATCAATATACCGCTGGATCATGTCCCGGATGCCATCAACAACGCCTTGCGTGACATCGGCTTGTTTGTCGATGCCGACCGGGTTTACATTTTCGATTATGATTTCCGGCGCCAGACCTGTTCCAATACATACGAATGGTGCAACACGGATATCAATCCGGAGATCGACAATCTGCAGGATGTCCCTCTGGCCGAACTCCCGGACTGGGTCAACGCCCATAAAAATGGCCGGAAAATGCAAATTGACGATGTACTGGCCCTGCCAGCGGATAATGCGGTGCGCCAGATCCTGGAACCCCAGTCGGTGCAAAGCATCCTAACCTTGCCTTTGATGTCAGGTAACGATTGTATCGGCTTTGTCGGTTTTGATTCCTGCCGCCACAACCGGACCTACAACAGTGATGAAATCGGTCTGCTCACCCTGTTCTGCGAGATGCTGGTCAACATGCGCAACCGCCTGGAGCAGGAACTGTGCCTGAAAGCGACCAAGGAACAGGCCGAGATGGCCAGCCGCTCGAAAAGCCAGTTCCTGGCCAACATGAGCCATGAGATTCGCACGCCGCTCAATGCGGTCATGGGCTACCTCCAGCTTTTGGAGCAAAATGAAGCCGATCCGGCCAACTTGCAGCTGATTGCCAAAATGTCAGACTCGGCCGATTCCCTGCTTACGGTTATCAACGACATCCTCGATGTATCGAAAATCGAGGCCGGTAAGCTGCAGCTGGAACAAATTCCGTTCCACCTTGCTGCGACTCTGAACGCGATCACAGAGCCCTTTGCGTTTGCGGCCCGGGAAAAGGGGCTCGAGTTCTCCCTGGAACTGTCGGACGAGATCCCTCACGAAGTCCAGGGCGATCCGCTGCGTCTGCGCCAGATTATCAACAACTTGTGCAGCAATGCTGTCAAGTTCACGGATTCGGGTTTTGTCCGGGTTTTAGCCACTGTATCCGGACAGGCAGAAGATACGGTTCTGATTGAACTGTCCGTAACGGATTCCGGACCTGGCATCGCGCCGGAATTCCTCGCGCACATTTTCGAGCCCTTTGCCCAGGAAGACAGCACCCTGCCGCGCCGCTTTGGTGGCACCGGCCTGGGACTGTCGATCAGCCACGAGCTGGCCCAGCTGATGCAAGGCCGGCTGTTTGTAAAGAGTGAGCAGGGGCAAGGCAGTGTCTTCACCTTGTCAGTGCCGTTTGCCCTTGCCGCAAGCAGACAGCGGACGGCAGATCTGGGCGCATCTCCCGATTCGGACTTCACTCCGCGCCGCCCGGCCCCGGCCGAGAACACACCCGTCTGGCTCACTCGCCGCCAGTGGCAAGCTTTTCTTGAGCGTGAGCAGCAGCTTTTAGCCAGCGGAGATTTCCAGGCAGCCGACGAGCTTTCGCGGATTATAGATGGCCGGACGTTTTCTGAGCTGGATGATGAACTCAAAACCCTGGTGACAGCGATTGACCAATTCGATTTCGATCAGGCTCTCGTGACGGTCCAGGATATGATAAAATCATTAGATGGAACAAAATCAGATGGACATTGATCCTTTTGCAACTGCAAAGATCCTGATCGTCGACGATTATCCTGGCAATATCGACATCCTTTGCCAGGCTTTGCCAGAGACTTATGAGCTTCGGACTGCACTCAGCGGACCAGAGGCACTCGATCTTCTGGACCGGACCTCATTCGTGCCAGACCTGATCCTTTTAGATGTCATGATGCCTGACCTGGATGGATATGAGGTCTGTCGGAGACTGAAACAGGACGCACGGTACCGGGATATTCCGGTTATTTTTGTCAGTGCTGTGGCGGACGTCCAGAGCAAAATCAACGGTCTGCAGCTTGGTGGCGTGGATTACATCACCAAACCTTACAATTTCAGGGAGATCCAGGCCCGCATCGACATCCATTTGAAAGTGCGCCACCTCAACCAGACTGTTGCCGAGTCGAACCGCCAGCTTGAAGCGCTGGTCGAGGCCAAGATCCAGGCCATTTCAGACACCCAGATTGAACTGATTTTCGCCCTGTCCAACCTGGTCACCCTGCGTGATCCCGGTGCCGGTGGCCATATCGAACGTGTTCGCGCCATCCTCCAGATCCTGGCGCACGCACTGAAACACGACCCCCACTATGGCAGCCTCGTCGATGACTGGTATGTCGACCAGCTGATCAAGGCTTGCCCGCTCCATGACATTGGCAAGATCAGCGTGCCGGACCAGATCCTGAACAAGACCGCTCCGCTTGACGAGAAAGAAACGGCGATCCTGGCCGAACACACCCGGGTCGGAGCAGCCACCCTGGCCGAAGTTTCAAACCGGTTCCCTGGCAATGCCTTCATCGACATGGGTATCGACATGACCCGCAGCCACCATGAACGCTGGGATGGCACGGGCTATCCCGACGGGCTCAGGGGTGATGCCATCCCGCTCTCTGCCCAGATCCTGGCCCTCGCCGACACGCTGGATTATCGCTACGCCGAAGCTCTGGGCGGCCAGAGCTGCCTGTCGCCGATCGCACTGGATCAGCCTGTTGTGACTGTACCTGCAGGAAACAGCGACACAATCCGGGCCGTCCGGACCTGGATCGAACAGGAAAAAGGCCGGGCTTTTGCCCCGGCACTGGTCAAAGCCTACCTCAAAGTTGCAGACGAAATCGAATCACTGATCATACCTGACGGGACTAAGCATGCGCACGCCTGGCCTGCAGGTGATTCACATCTCATCCAACCAGATTAAAAAGGAAACAAAACATGCAAATTGCCGCCTCTTTTTCTGACATGAACCTGTCTGAAGCCATCTTGGCCGCGCTGGCCAAAGCCAACATCACGACCCCGACCCCGATCCAGGCCCAGACCATCCTGTCCATGATCGACTGGTATGACGTCATCGGCAAGGCTCCGACAGGAACCGGGAAAACCCTGGCCTTCGGGATCCCGATCATCGAACACCTGGACCTCTCCATCCAGTCGCCTCAGGCCCTGATTTTGGCTCCGACCCGCGAGCTTGTCCTCCAGACTGTCGAGGAACTCAAAAAACTGTCTGCGTTCATGCCCCATGTCCGTTCGGTAGCCATTTATGGCGGTACCAGCATTGGCCAGCAGATCGAAGACCTGCGCAAAAACCCCCAGATCATCGTAGCCACACCTGGGCGCCTGATCGATCATCTCGGCCGGCGCACGATCCATCTTGACAAGGTCCAGACCGTGGTCCTTGATGAAGCCGACCGCATGCTCGACATGGGCTTTGTCCGGGATGTGAGAAAGATCCTCGACAAAATGCCCCGTGTTGGCCAAATAGCCATGTTCTCAGCCACCTTGTCCCGGGCTGTCATGGACATCTCCTGGATCTACCAGCGAGATCCAGTCGAGGTCACCGTCCAGGAAGATGAGGACAACAAGCCGCCGATCACACAGTATAGCATCAATCTCGGTGGCCATGCCCGGGTTGAAGCCATCGCTCACATCGTCAAGAAATTCCACTATGAAAAGGTCATGGTTTTCTGCAACACAAAAGGCATGGTCCAGGGCGTTGCCAAGCGCCTGAACCAGGCCGGCTGCAAGGCTGATTGCATTCACGGCGATATTCGCCAGTCTCAGCGCGAGAAAGTCCTCGCCAGTTTCCGCAAAGGTCATCTGCCTGCCATTGTCTGCACCGATGTAGCCGCCCGCGGGATCGATATTTTTGGAGTCGATGCGGTCTTCAATTATGATGTGCCGCTCGAAAATGAAAGTTACACCCACCGCATTGGTCGAACTGGCCGGGCACACCATCCAGGGGTGGCCTACACGTTCTATGCCTTCCTCGACAAAATCCGACTCGATGAGATCGTGCGCTTCACAAAAACGCCGCTGACGCCTTTTGACGCCGAGCGGCTGGAACCAGTAATGATTGAAGCTGAAAAAGAGCCAGGGGGCCAGGCCGGCGACTAGTGGCGTGGTGTGCGGTAGACAAACTCCCGCTGCATATAAAAACTCAGGACATATAGCAGCCCGTCACCACTGATTTTGGCCAGCAGCAGCGGCCAGCCCAGAACTTGGTTGAACAGGCGGATCAAGCTGTAGCTCAAGAGCATGATGATCGTGGCCAGAACATAATAGCGGGCCAGTGACTGCCGGTGGCGGCTGCCTCGAGCAAACACGAGCGTGTGGTTGAGAAAATAGTTGACCAGGGAGCTGACGATGCGCGCAGCGACCACAGTGGCCAGAAGATAGCCCGGGAGCAGGTGCGATAGACCATAGAAGATCCCGAGATCAATCAAGCCGGCCGTCGAAGACGAGGCCATGAAACGCAGTAGCAAACCATAGATTTTCAGCGAGTCCAGGACCGGATTGAAATGTGACGATTGGTTTGCTTCGATGTAGACCGTTGCGATTTGCACCTGTGAGACCTTGATCTCATGTGTCCGGATCGCCAGAAGCTGGTTCATCTCATACTCGTACTGTTCGCCTTTCAATTGCAGAAAAAGGCGCAGATGCCGGGCTGGCAGACCTCGGAGACCTGTCTGCGTGTCACGGATATCAGCGCCATTGATGGCTGTGAAAATCAGCCGTGTCATGCGGTTGCCGAACTTGCTCCGAAGCGGTACGTCGCCTTTGAATTCACGCACGCCTAAAACAAGGGCATCCGGGTCCAGGGTCATCGCCCGGGCGATTTTCTCGATGTCATCCGGCTTATGCTGACCATCGGCATCTGCTGTGATCACACCCCAATCTCCCAGGCCATGCTCCAGAATGTAGTTCAGGCCAGTTTTCAAAGCCCGGCCCTTGCCCTGGTTGACCACATGCGTGACCACTGGCACATTCAAAGTCCGGATCTCGGCAAACAACGCCGCCGATTCAGAACCGCCCCCGTCATCCACGACTACAATTTTCTCGAGTCCTGCTGCATGCAAATCACGCACCAGATTCACAAGCTTTTTATCCGGTTGAAATGCCGGTATGAGAACGCAAGGTTGCATAAAGTGACCTCGATGCCAAAAAAGGGACCACGTCCCTTTTTTGGTTAAAATGAAAGTATGTTCCACCCAATTGTAACGAACCACATCATTCGACAAAAATGCCGGATTTGGGGGAGCTCACAGGTGCTCGCACCTGTGAGCGTGGCCCCCTTTTAATTACTTTTGCTTCTCGGCACGCACCGGGCGCTTGCCGATCTTGCGACCGGTGAGGTTTTTGACGACTTCGTCGGCGGATTCTCTGGGAACGTCGACAAAGGTGTAGCGGCCGTAGATGGCGATGGCGCCGATCTGTTTTCCGGTCAGGGATGAGTGGGAGCAGACCGCTTTGACGATGTGCTGCGGAAGGACATTGTCATCTGACCCGACGTTGAGGAACAAGCGCGACATGCCGGCTTCGATTTTCTTGCCGCCGCGACTTTTCTTGTCAGAGGGGCCTCTTTTACCATCAGGGCGATCGTTGTCAGCCGTGAAAAATCCGGCTTTGCTGTTGTTGTAGCTCGACTGGTAGCGGTTGTTGCGCGCGACGTGCTCGAGATACGGTACGACCGGCTCGATCTCCTCGGCCTGGTGGAACTGCTCACCCATTGAAAGACGCAACAGGGCGGCTGCCAGATCCGCTGTGGTGTAGAACGAATCCGCCGGACTTTCGACATTGAGGTCTTCGAGGTATTGCTCGACGGCCTCGACGTAATAGGCCAGGTCATCCGCGCCGAGACTGTCTTTGAGACCGGACAGGATTGAACTCACCCGGCTCTGCGTGACCTCGGTCAGGCTCGGCGGCTGGGCACAGGCAATGTTGGCCTTGGCATAATGCTGGATGTTTTTCAGTTCGATGATTTCGCGGCCGACCACAAATGTGTAAGCCTTGCCCGAACGTCCGGCACGGCCCGTACGGCCAATCCGGTGCACGTAGTATTCCTCGTCCTGGGGCAGATCGTAATTGATGACGACCTCGATGTCGTCTACGTCGATGCCGCGTGCTGCGACATCCGTCGCCACCAGCAAATCGACCTCGCCCGAACGGAACCGGTTCATGACCCGAGTCCGCAGGGGTTGCTTCATGTCACCATGCAGCGCTTCGGCTGAATAGCCACGCGTCGCCAGTTTTTCACAAACTTCGTCAACCTTGCGTTTGGTGTTGCAGAAAACCAGCGCCAGCTTGATCCGTTCAGACTCGATCAAGCGACAAAGGACCTCGAGTTTATTTGACTCACGGACCTCAATGTAAAACTGGCTGATGTTCTCAACGGCCAGCTGCTTGGGTGCGATCCGTACGTGGACTGGCTCACGCAGGTACTTTTGCGTCAGTTCCAGAATCGACTTGGGCATGGTCGCCGAGAAAAAGACCTTCTGGATCTCGTCCGGTGTCGACTCGAGGATGGTGTCGATGTCTTCCTTGAAGCCCATGTTGAGCATTTCGTCGGCTTCGTCCAGGATGATTCCGGAGAGGGTTTCCAGGCGCAGCGTCTTGCGGCGCATGTGATCCATGACTCGGCCTGGTGTGCCGACGATGATCTGAGGCCGTTTTTTCAGGGCCAGGATCTGGCGGTCAATCGGCTGGCCACCATAGACGGCCAGGATCCGGATACCTTCCTTGTACTTGGCGACTGCATGCATCTCATCAGCGATCTGGATCGCCAGTTCGCGCGTCGGGGCCAAAATCAAAAACTGCACCCGGCTGTCGTCGCGATCCACCCGCTCGATCACCGGAATACCGAAGGCACAGGTCTTGCCCGTGCCCGTCTGGGCCTGGCCCAGCATGTCAACACCGCCGAGGATATGCGGAATCGATTCGCTCTGGATCGGAGTTGCCTCCTCAAAGCCCATATCTGCAACCGCGTGCTGGATTTCATACGATAAAGGAAGATCTTTAAATGCTAGTGTGTTCAAACTCACTCAACTTTCTCTGGGCAAAAAAGGCCTGCCCACTGCCATGTATGCTAATTCAACCCAGAGTATCTCATCACCTCTGGGCACACCGCACAATTTGTCAACAAAATCGGTCCATTATATCATAAAACGACCAGATTGTCGAACAGGGCACAGTTTCAGGCCTCTTCAGGCCTCTTCCAATGCCAGCATGGCGGCAGGGAAGGGCTTCAAAGCCCGTGGGAGGATGCCCATGGTATAAGCGATCAGCATGCCATAGTTGGTGATTGCGACGCCGTGCTCACGGGCCAGGGCGATGCGGTACTGCATTTCCTTGCGGTTGAGCATGCAGCCACCGCAGTGGACAATCACTGCATAATCGCCAATGTTTTTCGGGTACTGGACACCGGAGACCCATTCGAACTGGACATCACCGCCGACAATCTGGCGGATCCAGCGCGGTATTTTGACGGTGCCGATATCGTCTGTCTGGCGATGGTGTGTGCAGCCTTCAACGATCAGGACCTTGTCCTGCGGCGTCAGCTGCTCGATCCGGCGCAGCCCTTCGACCATCGGGGCGAGGTCACCTTTCTGGCGGGCAAACAGGATCGAAAATGATGTCATCGGGATGTCTGTCGGGGTATCGGCTGATACTTTCATAAACGCCTGGGAGTCGGTGATCACAATCGCCGGTTTTTGCTTGAGGCTCTCCAGGGTCTGTTTGAGCTCGTGTTCCTTGGTGATCATGGCGATCGCGTCGATCTCGAGTAAATCGCGGATGACTTGCTGCTGGGGCAGGATCAGGCGGCCTTTCGGGGCTGCCTTGTCGATCGGTGTGACCAGCACGGCGACTTCACCTGGACGAACGAGGTCGCCGACCAGTCCGAGCTCTTCTTCGTCAAACCGGGCGTTTTCGATGATCAGTTCTTTGAGCGCGCCGATGCCTTCTCCGGTCGCCGCACTGACCCGGACCGCGGGCAGGGCCAGTGCCTTTTTCTGTTCTTTGAAAGGATCCTCCGCCATCGGAGCCAGGTCGGTTTTGTTGAAAACAACCACCGTCGGGGTCTGGCGCTTTTTCAGGTCGGCCAGGAAATCACGCTCAAAATCAGTGATGCCTTCTTCGGCACTGACAACCACGATCGCCAGATGCGTCTTCCTGAGGACCTCATAGGTTTTTTCGATCCGCAGCGCACCCAGCTCACCGACATCATCGAGTCCTGCTGTGTCGGTGATCACCACGGGACCGATTGGCAGCAGCTCCATCGTTTTGTAGACCGGGTCCGTTGTCGTTCCGGCAACCGGGGAGATGATGGCAAAGCTCTGGCCAGTCAATGCATTGATCAGGGACGATTTGCCGGCATTGCGTTTGCCAAAAATGGAAATCGCCAGTCGGTTGGCCATCGGGGTGTTGTTCATCGACATGTCAAAAGGGCCTCCAAGTTTGATTTCGGGGCAGATCTGCCAAACACACGTTGTCAGGCAGGATGTGCCAAAAGATTATTTGATACCCGGAATTCCCGGGCTTGTCATCATTTCGGGAGCAAGGATTTTGTCTAGTTGCTCGGCGCTTAAAAGGCCGCGCTGAACCAGGTGTGTGCGCACCGTTTCGCCGCTGGCCAGACACTCGGCCGCGATTTGGGCCGCCTGGTCGTAGCCGATATGGCCGGTCAGAGCGGTGACGAACGCCGTCGATCGCTCGAGCAACTCGCGGCAGCGCGCCTCATCAGCCACAATGCCGGTTATACATTTGTCGATGAACAAGGGCACGACATGATCGAGCAGATCGAGTGTCTGGAGCAGGTTATGGGCGATCAGAGGCAGGAAGGCGTTGAGTTCGAGCTGGCCTCCCTGGGCTGCAAGCGTGATTGCCAAGTCGTTGGCCATAACCTGATAGGCGACCTGGTTGACCGCCTCTGGCAGAACCGGATTGACTTTGCCGGGCATGATTGACGAACCCGATTGCAAGGCCGGCAAACGGATCTCGCCCAAGCCAGCCCGTGGACCGGATGACAGCAAGCGCAAGTCGTTGGCGATTTTGCTGAGGTTGACGGCGGCTGTTTTCAACAGACCGGAAACCTCGACAAAAACGTCGTTGTTCTGGGTTGGGTCCATCAAATATTCTGCGCGGGCCAGGCCGAGACCCGTGACTTCGCGCAGTTTGTCGATCATGGTGAAGAGGTATTTGCGGGGCGCGTTGATCCCGGTTCCGACAGCTGTGCCACCGATGTTGACCTGGCGCAGGCGCTCCTCGACCTTGTACAGGCGCCAGCGATCGCGCGCGATCGCCTGGGCCCAGGCACCAAACTCCTGGCCGAGTGTGACTGGTACAGCATCCTGGAGCTGGGTGCGGCCGACTTTCAGGATCGCAGCAAACGCTTGCTCTTTCTCCTGAAGCGCTGTTTGGAGGCGTGCGAACTGCTCGCTGACCGACTTGAGCCGGCCAATTGCGGCGATCCGGACGGCGGTCGGGAAAACATCGTTGGTTGACTGGAACAGGTTCACATGGTCGATCGGGTGAATGCGGGCATAGTCGCCTTTCGCTGCACCAATGAGTTCGAGTGCCCGGTTGGCCAGGACCTCGTTGACATTCATGTTGGCTGAGGTTCCGGCCCCGCCCTGCAAGGCATCAACCACAAACTGGTCCTGGAGGGCACCGGCGAGCACCTCGTCGCAGGATTGATCGATGGCCCGGCCAATACTTGGTTCGATGAATGTGTGCTGGAGATTGGTGAGAACAGCGGCCTTTTTGACTTGCACCAGGGCCCGGACAAGCTCCGGATGCATCGGCTGGCGCAAGATCGGGAAATTCTCCATGGCCCGTGCGGTCTGCAAACCGAAATAGCACGTGTCATCCAGTGTCATTTCACCGTGGGTATCTCGTTCGATCCGCATGGGTCGTCCTCCATCTCGTGAAGCAAAGCAATCCGCTCTTCAGTATAGCGCAGGATTGTTGCTTCGCGAAGTAGCTGGAGATACGTTAACCGGTCAGGCCGTATAGCCGTCGTAAGCCTGGGTATTTTCGAAATGGATCAGCTCGATGGTCGCTTTTTCAAGCGCCTGAAATTTTTCGTAGGTCAGTTTGATCTCGCTGCTGGCCCGGTAATCAGGGCGATAGTGATTGGTCACCTGGCGAAGCTGACGCAGAATATTCATGATCTGGTCATGCTCCTTGAGCGAATCGCTGACATGCTCGACCGCCAGACTCAACGGGGCAGTGTCTGTCTCGTGTCGCAACAACGTTGGATAGACCAGTCTAGCTTCACGCTGGATGTGGGCTGAAAGCATGGAAAGAAGCTTGACGAAGAGAAAACGGATCTCACGCAGCTCGCTCTGGTCCTCGGACGCATTGCGCAGCACCAGCGTGGTTAATTGGTCTAAAAGGGGCAAATCGTGTGCCAAGATCTGGTTCTGGACCGACTTGATCTCACGGATCATGGCAAACGTATTTTTATTCTGATCTTGTGTAAAAGGCATAACCGTTCCTCCTATTGGATAATCGGAACCCGCCTTGTGGGTTGCTTGGTCAAATCAGTTCTTGCAATCTGGCCCGAGCCTCCTGCCCAGGGAATCACCTGATCAAAACCATCCTACTGGCAATTTTTATTTTATACAATAGGCAAAGACAACAAAAATTATGAACAATTTGTGCGCTTGTGAGCGAATCTAACTGACATTTCAGTAAATGGGCCCGGATTGCAACGATCTTCTTACGGAATAGTGCACGTGTGCTCAAAAACGATCATCTGCCGAATCGGGATCGCGTCCCTTTTCCGTTCCTGACCCCGCAAAAGAGCCTGGCACCAGAGGTTTCGGGTGCCAGGCTCGAGCTGTTTGCTTGTGTCTGTGTTTATTGATTGCGCAGTTTACTTTTTGTTACGGGTCACAACGTCGAAGACGACGGCGAGGACGAGGACGGCGCCACGGATGATGTACTGCCAGGAAATGTCGACGCCCATCAGGTTCATGCCGCTGATCAGGGAAGCCATGACGAGCGCACCAATGATCGAACCGGTAACTTTTCCGACGCCGCCAGCAGCGGAGACACCACCGACATAGGCAGCTGCGATGGCATCGAGTTCAAACAGCGTGCCAGCTGTGGTGGTGGCGGATTGCAGGCGGGCTGTGTAGAGGATACCAGACAAGGCAGTCAAAAGGCCCATCGAACCAAAGACGAGGAAGGTGATTGCCTTGACACTGATACCGGAAAGCTTGGCTGCTTCTGGGTTGCCACCGACGGCGTAAATGTGGCGGCCAACGACGGTGCGGTTCGTTACGAAATGGTAGATTGCGGTGACAACGATGACAATGACCGTGGTCCAGGACAGACCATTGAACTGGGACAGGATGAAAGCGATGTAGGCGATGATCAATGAAACGAAGACCAGCTTGAACGTGAAGATCGTGCCAGAGACGACCTCGAAATTGTATTTGACTTTGTTGCGGCGGGTATTGCTTTCGCTGATGATCATGAAGACGATCGCAATGGCGCCGAGGAGCAGGGTGATGAAATGATTGTTTGGCAGAATCGCCAGATCAGGGATGTAACCATTGCCAATCGCATTGAAGCTGGCATTCGGAACAATGATGGTGCCGGTCTTCTGAGTGACTTGGAGCAGGGCGCCGCG
>JAQUEY010000210.1 GCA_028684955.1 Eubacteriales bacterium | reverse complement strand
GATCAGGGAAGAGACTTATCCGGTGGATCCGGTGTCTTTGCGTGAAGCGATTGTCAATGCAATCGTCCACAATGACTATATCCGTGAGATTCCACCCGTCTTTGAAATCTATTCAGACAAAATTGTGATCACCTCAGCCGGTGGACTGATGCCCGACATGCAGAAAGAAGAGTTTTTCCTGGGCTATTCAGCGCCTAGAAACAGGGAACTCATGCGAGTTTTCAAAGATGTCCAACTGGTCGAGCATATTGGCTCAGGTATTCCCCGGATTCTCAAAAAGTATGACCCGTCCATTTTCAAATTCACACCAAATTTCCTGCGCGTTACATTTGATTATCCTGAATCGATTACTGATCAGAGTAAAGTTCCTGTAGATAGACCGGCGATAACCGGCGATAGACCGGCGATAGAAAATTCAAACTTTAGGGCCATAATGGAGTATCTGAAAAAGAATGATTCAATTACTAATTCCAGCGCTATGGAATTATTGGGATTGAAAGCTTCTCAAACACGCCAAATTTTAAGTGAAATGGTTGAGCAGGATTATCTTGAAGCACATGGAGAAAAAAGATATCGGTATTATGTTGTAAAAATTTAATTATTCAAATTACTCTGCTAGGTGAGCAGCAGAGTAAGGCATTAACAACTGGCAATTTATGCAAGGTATGCGATCGATATTGTCGGCTTCCAATCTGCTCAATCAGATGATCAAGTAAAAGATTTCTTGAAAAATTACGGCCTTGTGATTGTAGATGAATGTCACCATGTTGCGGCTGTATCCTTTGAGAAAGTTCTTTCCGAAGTGAATGCTAAATTCGTTTATGGGCTTTCTGCTACTCCCGTTCGTCAGGATGGAAAGCATCCGATTGTCTATATGCAGTGCGGCCCAATTGTTTATCGAGATGACGCAAAGACGCAAGCCACAGAGAGACCCTTCGCACATATTCTTTCACCTCGTTTTACGAATTATCAGATCCCAATTGAATGGGATGATAAAAATACCCAGATCCAAGACCTTTTTGAAAGGTTATAGAGACTTGGGATATCAAATAGGTGAATCAGGCCTAGCTCCGGCAAGGCATAATTTCATTTTTGATCAAAGCAACTATTGGGACCCATTCATGAACGACATTTTAAATGCCAGAGAAATGATTTGGATTTCATCGACATCATTGAACCTAAAGATAATTCGATTATTGGAAAAAACATTGAATGAAAGCGTCATTAAGCTTGGGGATCAGTTCCGGATCGAAGACTTTCTGAGCCAGATTGTCGAAGACGATCGATTCCAGAATCTCCCGTCGGACTTCCCGGTTTTTGCAGTTGGCCTTTTTATTAAATCGGCAGCAGCGGTAGGAAATGTACAGGGGATTGTGTGGGTCCGGCCGGCGACTGTTGCCAGTGTAGGAACTACCGCAGACTCCACAGATGATCTTGCCCGACAAGAAATAGTTTTGCTTGCCTCGATTCAAGAAGGTTTTGAATTTGCGCCGCTTCAGAAGTTCTTGCACCAGATCAAAGTCTTCCTGGCTGATAATCGCTGGCATCGCACCTTCGAGCCGGATGATTTCCGATTCATGGGGATTGATAACCATTTAGCGAGAAAATGAAAAGGCGGCAATACTGAGATCCTGCAAATTCAGACCCAGATGAATAACGT
Organism: Eubacteriales bacterium; assembly: GCA_028684955.1. Classification (GTDB taxonomy): domain Bacteria; phylum Bacillota; class Clostridia; order Saccharofermentanales; family UBA5734; genus UBA5734. The sequence continues at coordinate 1,820 of JAQUEY010000210.1, read as the reverse complement.
GGGTAATATATGCTATTATTTACTCATGACAGAACAACGTGGGTAAATATTAGAAAAATCTACCCATGTAGAAAGGTCGTGTGTCATGATTGGTGAAAATCTACCCATGTTGCCGCCAGATGCTCCTTTGGAAACTGTATCAGTGCTTAAAGCGCTCGCGAAAGCGAGCAGAGCTTTGGCTGAGCTAAAAGGTTTTGCAGACACGATTCCCAATAAACATATTCTAATCAATGCTGTCACGATCAATGAAGCCAAAGATAGCTCAGCGATTGAAAATTTCATCACAACTCATGATGAGCTGTATCAGGCCATGAGCGGTTCAGATGTTCAAAATCCTGCAGCCAAGGAAGTTGTCAATTACCGTACTGCTTTATGGCGTGGTTATGAATTAGTAGAGCAGCGGCAAATGCTGACAACGAATATGATCATCGACATCCAGGCGATTGTAGAGGATAGTCGCGCTGGAATTCGCAAGCTGCCAGGCACAGTCCTGATGAATGCCGCAACAGGGGAAACCGTATACACCCCTCCCTGTGGAGAGGTTATCATACGTCAGCTCTTGTCAAACCTTGAACAGTATATCCATGATGATTCGGATGGTGTTGACCCGTTGATCAAGCTGGCGGTCATCCATTATCAGTTCGAAAGCATTCATCCGTTCTATGATGGCAATGGTCGCACTGGACGAATCATCAATGTGCTTTACCTTGTATTGAAGGAATTGATCGACAGCCCTATTTTATATTTGAGTCGGTTCATTATTCAAAACAAGTCGGATTACTACCGTTTGTTGCAGACTGTCCGTAAGACAGGTGCATGGGAAGAATGGATCATCTATATCCTGAAAGGCGTCGAACAGACAGCTGAAGAGACGCTCCAACTGATCAAGCGAATCCATGAAGCCATTGATCAAATGACGACTGAGATTCGAATTGCATTGCCCAAAATCTATTCGAAGGAATTGATCGATCTGCTTTTCTATGAATTCTACACCAAAACTCAATACATCCAGAACGGGTTAGGTGTTTCAAGAAAAACAGCTGCAAATTATTTACAGGCGCTTGAGGACAGCGGTTTCCTATCATCACAGAAGATTGGCAAAGAACGTATTTATCAAAATAGAAGGCTTTATGATCTTGTCAGGAATTGAGGGACTCTGCTTTCGGCAAGCAGAGTCCCATAAAAAGTGCAGCAGCCTATTTGACCGCTTAGGATCAGGCGACGATGTCGATGCCGGTGAGTTCGGTCGAGATCTTGTCGATCAGGCCCTGGAAGAGATTCGGCATGGCAAGACTGTCCCAATAAGGATTAAATTGCGATAACTGATCAAGTTATCAGATCGCACTTTTATGGGGAATCCGTTTTCGGTATTTACCCCCTTCTTATAGATGACCATTGTTGGTTTCTTGCAATTGACTTCGATGAAGGTGACTGGCAAGCAGATATTCGGACGTTGCGTATGTTCTGCAATAAAAAAAACATCCCTATATCCGTTGATTCAATCATGTAAATTACCGGAAATGGTGGACTTTTTTCATGGATATTTTGACAAACTGATAGCAATATTTGCAAGTTGGGTGGCAAGATCAACAATTCTATCCCGCTTTCTTTGCTGCATAATGAGCACATCCTACAACAAAAAGAAAGCGAGATCCTGTCATGACACAACTTCACATTGACAACCCGAAGTATGATGCCGGCAACGGAGTCCACCGCGTCCCCCTGTGGCGCATCGGCGCTTTCGCTCTGAACAACACCGCAACAAACCTCTACCTGTTCTTCATGATGTATGTTGCGTACTACCTGACCGGCTTTGTCGG
>JAQUEY010000209.1 GCA_028684955.1 Eubacteriales bacterium | reverse complement strand
TTTCAAAGAAGATCGTTGTCGGAGTCAGCCTGGGGCTGGCTCTTTTTACGTTCGCGGTTCTTGTCGTGTATTGGCATACCGGATCTGAACCCGCTGTGCTAATCGGGGCCGTGTTCGGCTATGCAGTCAACCAGCTGTGGCAGCTCGCGGGGATCAAGCGAGCAGAAATCAAAAAAGGAGAAAAAGAAAATGACATCTGAAATGATTTATGGAATCGCAATATTAGCTGTTGCCGTGTTGCTGTTTGTGTTGGCAAGGTTTGGTTACAAACGCCAGGTCAGTGAGATCCTGTTCTACTTGGTGGTATTGGCTGAGAAGCAGTTCGGCGGCGGGACGGGTGAAATCAAGTTTGCTGCCGTGACGGCTTGGATCTATGAACGGATCCCGATCGCCCTGCGGCTTTTATTCACCCAGCAAGAAATCAGTAACCTGATCGAACTGGCGGTGACCCGCATGAAGGAATATTTAGCCCAGAACCAGAAAGCCACGATTCAAGTGACAGGAGGAAACTGAAATGGCTGTTAAGTCCTTTTCATTGGCCCAGGAAGGATCTGAACTGCTTTCACCCAATTTCCGGGTGAAGGAGTTTGCTTGCAAAGACGGCAGCGACACCATCTATATCGACACGCTGCTGATCTATTATCTTCAGAAGATTCGGGAACATTTCGGACGACCGATACGGATTCACTCGGCCTATCGGACCCCTGCCTATAACAAGAAGGTGGGTGGCGCTCAGGAATCCCAGCACGTACTTGGCAAAGCGGCAGACATCCAGATCAATGGCATCGAGCCCAAGCGGATCTATGACTATGCCAATTCACTCGGAGTTGGTGGGCTTGGTCTTTATCCTTCGTTTGTCCATATTGATTGCCGAGTTGGTCGAGCCAGGTGGAATGGATAATCCCTAACAAATTTTCCATCAAGATTGCAAGGATGCAAGATCAAATGGGGGTGCCACCTTGCAATCTTGCTTGTTAAACGAATATTGCTCCTAGGACCGAAGGTTTTCATGATCTTCGGTCTTTTTTTATTTACCCGTCCGAATTCCCCTTCTCCCCCTGGCATATTTTGAAGGCAACAAAAATCCGCTTTCGTCTGGAGGCTTTTAATTATGAATGCTCAACAAAAGGATTCGATTGTTCATCTGCGGGGTGAGGGGGTTAGTTATTCCAAGATATCCGAGATGCTCAAGATCTCTGAAAACACCATCAAGTCATTTTGTCGCAGAAACAACTTAGGTAGTGTTTCAATCGAAGCACATGAACCCCCTATTGGTCATTTCTGTCATCTGTGCGGTAAACCACTCACGCAGACCGCCGGAGCAAAGCAAAAGAAGTTCTGCTCCGACAAATGCCGAATGTCCTGGTGGAACTCACACCCTGAAGCTGTAAATCACAGAATCGTGCAGCAGATCACCTGCAAATCGTGCGGCAAGCTTTTTGCCAGCAACGGTAGTCGAGTTCGGAAATATTGCTCGCGGTCCTGCTATGCCTTAGCGAAGGTGGTACGCATATGAGCAAGGAACTAGCCGTTATTCATTACCAAACCGCGATTTCAATTTTCAAAACTTGGGTTTCCAGAGGCATCATTTCTGAGGAAGAACTACTAACAATTGATACAATCATTGCCCAAAAATACGGCCTATCTTTCGACAGCATTTATCGCCGCTAAGCCTTGATACGACGGGGTTTGTGAGTGATAGATGTAATAAAAAGGAGGTCAAATTTGGAACGAACGATCACCCAAACTGAATTTCCACCTGCGCCACTCCCCTCCCTCACCCGGGTCGCTGCCTATGCCAGAGTGTCATCGGCCAAAGAAGAAATGCTGCATTCGCTTGCCGCCCAGGTCAGTTACTACAGCCGGATCATCCAACAAAACCCGGGTTGGCTTTATTCTGGGGTCTATGCCGATGAGGCGATAACTGGGACAAAGAACAACCGACCCGAGTTTCAGAGAATGCTATCTGATTGCAGAGACAACAAAATCGACCAGATCATTACCAAATCAATTTCACGGTTTGCCAGGAATACGGTCACGCTTCTGGAGACTGTGCGGGAGCTAAAGGCGCTGGGCGTCGACGTCTATTTCGAAGAACAGAACATTCACTCCATGAGCGGGGACGGGGAACTGATGCTGACCATCCTGGCATCTTATGCCCAGGAAGAGAGCTTGTCGGTCAGTGAGAACTGTAAATGGCAGATCCGCGATCGTTTCAAACAGGGCGAGCTGGTAAATTTGCGGTTCATGTTTGGCTATCGGATCACCAAAGAAATGATCGAAATTGATCCTGATCAGGCAGAGATCGTTCGCATGATTTTCGCTGACTATATCAAAGGCATGGGTGGGATCAGGATTGCTGCCAAGCTGAACGCAATGGGTGTTCCGACTCTCAGTCAGGTCAGTTGGACGAAGGAACAGATCATGGCCATCATAAAAAATGAAAAATACACCGGCAACGCCCTACTGCAGAAGCGATTTGTTGTGGACCATTTATCCAAAAGACAGATTATAAACGTCGGGCAGCTGCCCAAATACTTTGCTGATCAAACTCACCCTGCGATCATTGACCAGGAAACATTTGATAAAGCTCAAGCTGTTCTGCATGGGAGACGCGTGGTCATTAATCCAAAAGTCGGCTCCCAGAATCGGTACCCCTTCAGCGGCATGATCAAGTGCGGGATGTGCGGCAAGAACTACAAACGGAAAGTCACCCGCGGCAGGGTTTTATGGAGTTGTTCGACTTACCTGGAATTGGGCAGAAATGCCTGTCCCAGCAAACAGATCCCTGAGGACATTTTACTGAAGCTGTCAGCTGATGTGTTGGAGTTATCGGCATTTGATGAAAATTCATTCAAGGATCAAATCTCACAAATATTGATCCCCGAGCCAAACCAAATCACGTTCACCTTCAAAGACGGACATTCCGTTGAAACCATATGGCAAGACAGATCCAGACGTGACAGTTGGACAGATGAAATGAAACGTGCCGCCAGTATCCGGACGGCCAAACAACGTAGGAGTAACAAATGAACACAGCCAGATCCGTCACAATGATCCAGCCGACCATGAGTCGGAATATGCCGGGAATCCAATCAAGCCACTCCAGGCGTCGGGTTGCCGCTTATGCCCGGGTTTCAACCGATACTGAGGAACAGCAAACATCCTATGAAGCTCAGGTCGATTACTACACCAAGTACATCAACGATCGACCCGACTATGAGTTTGTCGGCATCTATACGGACGAGGGTATTTCTGCCGTAAGCACCAAAAATCGTGATGGCTTTAAACGGATGGTCGATGATGCGCTTGCTGGCAAGATTGACCTAATCGTCACCAAATCAGTCAGCAGGTTTGCGCGAAATACCGTCGACAGCCTATCGACGGTCAGGAAACTGAAGGAACATGGTACTGAGGTCTATTTTGAAAAAGAGGCCATATACACCTTCGATGGCAAGGGGGAGCTTTTGATCACTATAATGAGCTC
>JAQUEY010000208.1 GCA_028684955.1 Eubacteriales bacterium | reverse complement strand
TCAGGTAATCCTCAGTCCCTGGCCACGGGTTGTGACTGAGAAAATCCGATAGCCGTCTGGCAGGCGTTTCTCGAGGGCAGCATGGGCGCGGTCGCGATGGGCGGTCTCGCGGAACAGGCCGAAGACCGTGGGTCCACTGCCGCTCATCAGGGCCATGCCCGCTCCCAGGTCCAGCAGTTGCTGTTTCAATGAATCCAGGATGGGATGGACTTTGATGGAGACTGACTCAAGCACATTGGCGGTGGCTTCCTGCATGGCAAAAAGGTCACGTCGCTGCATGGCTGAGAAGAGGCGGCTGTGATTGGGATGCAACAGGGCAGGGTTTTCGTCATAGCGCTGGAAGGCCCAGGGGGTGGAGATGCCAAAATCAGGCTTGACCAGGATCAGGGGGACACGGGCAAATGCTTCCAGAGGCGTGAGAATCTCACCAATGCCGGTGCACAGGACGGTTCCACCTACAAGGCAAAAAGGCACATCCGCCCCGATCCTGGCTGCCAATTCCAGCAGTTTTTCCTGGGATAGCGGCTTGGCGCAGAGTTCGTTGAGACCATACAGGACGGCTGCAGCATCCGTGCTCCCGCCAGCCAGGCCAGCTTCGGTCGGAATCGATTTTTCAAGGAAAATCCTGACGCCGGCATCGATTCCAGCAGCATCGAGAAAGAGGCGGGCGGCCTTGTGCGCGGTATTGTGTTCATCGAGGGGGATGGACGGGTCATTGGCCAGGAGGATCAGGCCGTTGCCCTGCCGGTCCAGTTCAAGGTATACTCGATCCGACAGTGACACCGACTGCATGACGGTTGTCAGCAAGTGGTAACCGTCTGGCCGAGTGCCTGCGACGTCGAGGGAGAGATTGATCTTGGCGTTAGCCTCCAGGGTCAGTGATTGCATGGGGGCCTCCTTGCCCGGGTGCGAAAAAGCCCGCACAGTCGCGCGGGCCATTTTTCAAATCGGTGCGTGCATGGGGTGGATGCGGTCAGTGGGCGACCACGACGAACTGGGTGCCGTTATCGACGTCGATTTCGACCGTGTGGGTCAGGATATCGACATAGCTATAGGACACCATCTCGGAGTAGACGCTGGATTTCGCACAACGGACGGTGAACACATTGGGGTAACAGCTTTCGAGGATGCCTTCCTGCACGATGAGGCGTTTACGGCCGCCGTTGGACTTGAGTGTGACTTTCCTGCCGATGTAGGCTTGCATGTCTTTCCTGCAGGAATCGAGATCTGTCTTGATGATCATGGTGTCGACCTCCAGTTAAAGTAGTGCCACGGTCTGGAACAAGGGTTTGCTCCAATGCTAAAACTGTATCACTTTTACGAACTAAAGTCAAACCAACTACACTATCCATTGTGGTATAATCCTGTTTTCACCCAAAATATTGTGCTGACAACAGGAAATTTGAGTTTCTATTGCACGGAGGAAAAAGATGTTGTCTGATATCGAAATTGCAAGCCAGGCCGTGATGCGCCCAGTCCTGGACATTGCCGGAGAGCTGGGTGTGACCGAAGATGAGCTGGATCTGTATGGCCGTTACAAGGCCAAACTGGATGATTCCCTGTATGAGCGGCTGACCGACCGGCCTGATGGCCGGCTCGTCCTGGTGACAGCGATCAATCCGACACCCGCTGGCGAGGGCAAGACCACCACGACGGTCGGCCTGGGCCAGGCTTTGAACCGCCTGGGCCACCGCACCGTGATCGCCCTGCGCGAGCCTTCGCTGGGCCCCGTTTTCGGCATCAAGGGCGGGGCAGCCGGCGGCGGTTATGCCCAGGTCCTGCCGATGGAGGACATCAACCTCCATTTCACCGGTGACATTCATGCCATCACAGCCGCCAACAACCTGATGGCGGCCTTGATCGACAACCACATCCACCAGGGCAATGCCCTCGGCATCGATCCGCGCCGCATTGTCTGGAAGCGCTGCCTCGACATGAACGACCGGGCTTTGCGCCACATCGTCGTGGGGCTGGGCGGCAAGGCCGATGGCATCCCGCGTGAAGACGGCTTCAATATCTCTGTCGCTTCCGAAATCATGGCCGTGCTCTGCCTGGCGACAGACCGGGCTGATCTGAAAACCCGGCTCCAGAGGATGGTTGTGGCTTATACCCATGACGGCCAGCCGGTCACTGCAGATGATCTCAAGGCAGCAGGTTCGTTGGCCACCTTACTCAAGGACGCCTTCAAACCCAACCTGATCCAGACCCTTGAAGGCACGCCGGCCCTGATGCACGGTGGTCCTTTTGCCAATATCGCCCATGGTTGCAACAGCCTGCGTGCGACCCGCCTGGCCTTGAAGCTTGGTGAAATCACGGTCACAGAGGCTGGGTTTGGCGCTGATCTGGGCGCTGAGAAATTTTTTGACATCAAATGCCGGGTCGGTGGTCTCAAACCGGACGCAGTCGTCCTGGTCGCCACCATCCGGGCCTTGAAATACAATGGCGGGGTTCCCAGGTCCGAGCTCAGCCAGGAGAATGTGCCAGCCTTGAAAAAAGGCCTGGCCAATCTTGAGAAGCATCTCGAGAACATCGCCGCCTTCGGCTTGCCTTGCGTGGTGGCACTCAACCATTTCCCGACCGATACGACGGCAGAAGTTGCTGCCGTCGGCGCAGCCTGCGCCCTGAACGGCGTGCGGATGGCTATTTCCCGGGTCTTTGCCGAAGGTGGGGCCGGTGGTGAGCATCTGGCCCGGGCGGTGCTCGAGAGTCTGGAGGAGGATGACAAGAACTTCCAGTTCCTGTATCCGGAAGACCTGCCCCTGCCGGAGAAAATCCGCACCATCGCCCAGAAAATCTACGGTGCGGATGATGTGACCCTGACAGCCCAGGCACAAAAAGATCTGGAGGCGATCTTGAAGCAAGGATTGGGGGGCCTTCCTGTCTGCATGGCCAAAACCCAGTACTCGCTGTCCGACAACCCGGCTTTGCTCGGCCGTCCGACTGGTTTTTCCGTCACGGTGCGCGAACTGCGCCTGTCAGCGGGAGCGGGTTTTGTCGTGGCATTGACCGGAGACATCATGACCATGCCAGGCTTGCCGAAAAAACCAGCAGCCGAAATCATCGACATCGACAACGAGGGCCAGATCAGCGGGCTTTTCTGAACGCTTCTCCGGCATGATACGAACTGCGCACCAGCGGGCCTGAGGCAACATGGGCAAACCCCATCGCCTCGCCCGCTTTTCTATAGGCCAGGAACTGGTCGGGGTGGATGTACTCGATGACCGGATGGTGCTTTTGCGAGGGTGCCAGGTACTGGCCGATCGTCAGCAAGTTGCAGCCTGCTGCCCGCAGGTTCTCCATGACCGAGAGCACCTCAGGCTCTGTTTCACCCAAACCGACCATGATGCCCGATTTGGTCAGGATATCCGGATTTTGTTCTTTGACGCGGCGCAGGAGCTCGATCGAACGGGCAAAGTCAGCCTCTGGCCGGACTTCCGGATAGAGGCGCGGCACCGTTTCGACATTGTGGTTGATGACTTGGGGCCGGGCGGCGATGATCAGC
>JAQUEY010000207.1 GCA_028684955.1 Eubacteriales bacterium | reverse complement strand
CCAAAAATTCTTTGAAGGACAGGGGCAACATTTTGATTTCTACAGATCGCCCAGAAAGCAAGGTCGATAGCTCTGAGGAAAGCAAGTAGGCATTTGAGCCGGTGATGTAGATATCGACATCGGCATCAACGAGAAAAGAATTGACTACTTTCTCCCACGACTTGACCTGCTGGACTTCATCTAGCAATAGGTAGTACCTGTCCTGGGCTTGGGTCATTCTTTGTTTGATGTAGGCGTGCATGTCCTTGAAATCGGTTAACTCAGCAAAGTCAAAGGATTCAAAATTCATGCGAATGATATGGTCCGCATCAATCCCCGACTGCAACAGATGCTCGGCAAAAAGCGAAAGCAGAGTCGATTTGCCACAACGCCTGATGCCGGTGATGACTTTGATCAACGGCTTGTCCCGGAAATGGATCAGCTGGGTTAGATAGATATCTCGACTTTTCACGATTGCCAGGCCCCCAAAATCGGTTTATAGTCGATATTTTATCATATTATGTATTTTTATTCGAGTATAATCGAAAAAAGATCGCCAAGCATCGGGACAATTTCCGCTTCAAGCACCTGGCACCGCCTGATAAGTCTGGCGCGGGCTTCCCGGCTTTTCTGGAATCGCCAGTTTGATCAGCCCCCGCTCGATCAGTGGACGCACATGATGCGTGATCGCATACCAGGGGGTTGCCAGATTGAGATGGGCGGCTATTTCCTGCCTGGTCCGTGGGGTCTGGCAGAATCTGAGCAAGTCACGTTCCAATTCTGACAGATGGACCGTGTTCAGATCGCCAGGAGGTGCAATCTCCTGGGTCGACTTCTCTGGACTGTTCCAGAACCGGACAATAAAATGACCCCTTTCATCCACAAATTCAGGAGCTGGCAGTCCTGCGGCCTGCATTTCCCGCCGAATCGTGGGTATGCCAGAATAGCGGTTTTCTGAAAGGTGCAAGGCTTCCATCAAAGATACAATCACGGGATTTCTTGTGTCTGGCTGCATCTTGCCGAGCTGATCGATGCGCAGTCTGCCATACAATCCGCCTGGATTATGGATTTCCATGCGGTTGGCAAACATCAGGATCTGGATGGGCATCCCCTCGCTGTATCGGCTGTAGTCTCGATGGGCCAGTGCGTTGAGAATCGCTTCGCGAACCGCATTGATCGGGTATTCTGTTTTATCTTCGCGATGTCCGGTCTGAGGGTTGATAATGGTTTTGACCTTCATATTGGCCTGGACAAACATCATCGCTTCATCGAACATTGTTCTGATATTTCCCTCCAGGCGGCGATTGTCCAGAAAACGTTCGCCATCGATTCCGGTCTCCCCAACGATCGTGCCTGGAATCCGCACAGCTGTCATGCACAATTGCGGGAAAAAGGATTGCGGATAGTCGCAAAACATCATGACTGCTGCCAAGGTGTATTGCCCTTGGTGAGTCAGATTGGTGAGTGCCAGAATCTCCTGCTCGGAAAGGCGGGAGAAATTGGCCCGTTCTTTTTTCATGATGGTCAGATAATCCGAAATGGCAGCCTGATCCATCAGGCTTGGCAGAGCCCGGCCAACGATCCGGATATCATCCTGATGACGCTCCCGATACGCCTCGTAACTGTATATTTCATACTCTGTCATCATCTCATCACTGTCACCGACCCGGATGTAGGATCCCCTCAACCGGCCCTTGCCTTTGTAGAAACATGGCCTTCGCGAAAGATCCAGGCCAGGTATTTCTGCTGTCACAAAAACTTTGCCTCCCACTTCAAAGGCGCTTAGCAAAGGTCGAACAGCTGGCTCCATTTCTTTGCACTGCTCTGAGATTTTCTTTTGCAGATCCTGAGCATCATAAACACCTGTCTCCTGGTACTGATTGCTCTCGTCGATACCAAATATGATGATCCCGCCATCGTCCTGGTTGGAAAAGCTGGAGAGGGTATCATAGAGACGTGAGGGCGCGCCATCCAAAGCCTTCTTGATTTCCAGAGTTTGAGTTTCACATTTCAATTGCCGAATGTGATTTAGAATCTTTTGGAATTCCTGCAGTGTCATGGCATCATTCCTTTGATTTTTTCTTTATTATAGCAACTTTTCAAACTAAATCCAAATGTTATCTTCAGTGTTGAAAATTTTTCCAAATTTTGGTTTTGATTTTGTTGAAAATCAAAATAGACCGGCCAAATGAGGGTTGCGGCCAGACAGGTCTGACGCGGACTTCCTGGGTTTCTAAGGACTCGCCAGCTGCGCCATGGGTGCGATCAATCTGTCTTCTTGTCCTGGCGGCTGCCGGTTCGTGTTTTTCGCAGCATCAGCACATTGAGCACGATCGCGTAGCCTGCGGCCAAGCCCAGGGTCAGGTACAGCATGGCGTTGGACTGGGGGGCGAGGCCGACCATCAGGAGGATCGGGAAGCCGAGCAGGATCGCCACGGAGCTGCCGATGACGAGGTTGTTGGCAGCCGGGGTCTGGAAAGTCGGGTCGACTTCGCGCAGCAGGAGGATGCCGGTGCTGACGGTTCCGGTCATTGTGCCATACATCGAGAGCATACCGGCTACGGGATAGTCCGGGTAGAGATGCTTGGCCATGGCCGCGTTATAATAGAGGGTGAGGAAGCCACCGAGGGTCGAGAGCAGGATGAAGGGTATCCAGAGGCCCTTTAGATCATCGATCTGGATCGAGATGATCGAGGCGGTGATCATCAGGTCAAAGGCGAAACCGGAGATCCGGTTGAGCAGGTAGGTGTTGGGATATTGGCGGGTCATCCAGCCCATCTGGCGCAAACGTTGCAAACTGCCGCGGATGCCCAGGGCCAGAGAGGATCCGATCAGGAAATTGAATCCCCAGATCAGCGGGGAAATGGTTTTTTTGGCACCGGCCAGGGCAGGCGTCAGATCAAACAGGCTGACGATGCCAAGGGAGACCAGGAAGGTGAGCAGATAGATGCTCATGACCAGGGCGATCTGGATGGTCAGGCGGTCGATCGCCTCGGAGAGTGGGATCTCATCTGGGTCCTCGAAGGTTTCCTTGAGGTGCGCCTGTGGACTGGCCGCCGTGGATGAGGCCAGTTTGTTCTGCCGCTGCAGAATATTCAGGTAGATGATCCCGCCGATCGAGGCCCAGAGGAAACCGGCCGTCGCGATGGCCAGGCCAAAGGACTGGCCGCCGGCAAAGCCCCAGATGTTTTCATAGACCGAGCCGATGTTGTTGGCCTGGCCCGGTCCCTGGCCGTAGCCCATCGGCAGCAGCAGACCCGCGGCCTGGAACGTGTCGGGCAGGAAGGTCCTGGCGAGGAAGATCATGATCACAAGGCCCAGGACCCCCTGGATCAGGTAGTTGGAAACGATCAGCATGCCCGTTTTGGTGCCATCATGCGCTTTGCCACCCTGGCTGTGTGTGTCTTTGCGGCGAGGCATGCGCAAGCCGAGGGCGATGAATCCAATCGCGATCGTGTGGTAGGTGATGCCATTGAGGAAATCGAGGTCAAAGCGCAAAAGCCCGGTCTGGACGAGCACCAGGCCCAGAAAGCCGG
>JAQUEY010000206.1 GCA_028684955.1 Eubacteriales bacterium | reverse complement strand
ATGAAAACCCTACTGAAACAGGCTCGCTCAATGCCACAACCAAATCAGAAATCTCAAAATATCTTGTCATTGATCTTTCAATAGAGAATATTTATGACGGAGAATATCGAAATACGAAGTACTCAATTAAGCTTAATCATGAAGTAACACCATTTATTGCGAGCGGGATCATATCTTTCGAGAGTGAACGGTTTTGGGTTGCACCTAAATCAATTGCTGCTGAATCTCGTAATACGCTGCCATTAAAAGTGACTGGGTTTGTTCACAATTGGAATTTGTTATTAACTAGTGAAGCGGATTTGGAGACCTATCATGGCAAAAAGCTAAATGAGCTGCTCGATCATTTAAAATCAATTGAAGTGCAGGTCAAATGGTCGGGAGGAATGCAAACTGAAATTATACCAATTAATCTTGATGAAATTTCATTGGAATAATGAAGGTCAACCTGTCACCTGACAAATACACGCACAAAAAAGACCGTCTGCAATCTGTATAAAATTGCGAACGGTCTTTTCATCGCGGCGCTTTGTAAAAATCAGGCTTTGGGCGCTTTGACAGCTTTCGGAGCCTTGGGAGCCTTTTCAGCTGCAACTTTTTTGACAGCCACTTTCTTGGTAGCAGGAGCTGCTTTCACGTCTGCACCTTCAGCAACAACTTCCTTTTTCACAGCTGCTTTCTTGGCAGGGGCTTTTTTTGCCTCGGGTTCCGCTTTAACCTCCGGTTCTGTTTCTTTCTTAGCGACGGCTTTTTTCACGACCGTTTTCCTGGCAACGTTGAATTCCTGGTCCACTGCCTCTGCACCGACCACTCGCTCGAGCCAGGCACGGGCATCCTGGGCAGAGAGGACGAACAGCCCTGGTTGAGGATAGGGGGAATTCTCTCCGCCATGGCCGAAGATGAAATAGTCCCTCGGGCCACGCTTGTAAAGCTTTTCCTCAAAACCCGTGCTATCACCATAGCTGCCCTGGGCAGTCTCGGCGATCAGCTCTGCGGTCTCAGTGTTATAAATTTTCCGTTCAACTTTGATAATCATCAGTAGGAGCCTCCCTGGTCAAAACCTTGTATTCGGAAACGTTCACACATTGTTAATAATCCGAATTCGGACCTATTTTATCCGGAAATTGATAATTATGCAACCTTTCATCCATTAAACGGCTGATTGCTGCAAAATCAAACTGTTTAGTGAACAGATTTTGTTACAATCAACGGTACCAGCATTTCTTCAGGGCACAGACCAGCGTGATGACCGCGAAAAACCTGCCGCGTCCGTTCAAAGCGGCCATGGTAGCGGATGATCGTGTTTCCCGTTGCGCATGCTAAAAAATCGCCCAGGAAGTCGTCGACTTTGCGGTGAGGCTGACCAGGACCGAACAACTCCCGGGCCAGGACTTCATCCCGGTCCATCAGGAGATAACAATCACCGAGGGCCGCGTTGAACCGTTCGATAAATTCAGCCCGGCGGTGATGTTTGACAAAAAACGAGACAGCCCGGGTTTCCAGTGTGGGTGGCAAAACCAGACACTCCAGGATCTCAGGATGATCGTCCAGATACACCTCCCGCTCAACCGGAACCTGGCCATGGTCAGCCGAAATGACCAGGAGGGTGTCGTCCAATTCGGCCATCAGGGCCTGGAGCTGGAGCTCAAACGACTGGACCTCCGCGCGGACAGCCGGACTGTAGGGGCCTTCGTTGTGCATCCGCGAATCCGGCTGATGCCAGTAAGCCAGGATCAGTTGCGGCCCGGGCAGGGCGGCATAGCCGCGCATGCGCTCGATCACTTGTTCAAAGGTGTCGACCCCATCCTCGGCGAAATTCGGCTGGATCCGGTGCAGACCTACTGAGCCGCGCGTGGCGGCATGGATTTTTCGTCCGAGATCTTCGTAGGGCATCAGCTCGCCTGCGGGAGGCTTGATCTCCTGGCCCGAAAGGCTATCCCGGTCGAGGAAAACATCGAGGATCCGGCCATACTCGCGAAACCAGGGGCTCCAGCCCAGCCAGCCATGTTCGGCCGGGGACAAGCCTGACAGCATCGATGTCGTCGCGGCTGTCGTCGTGCAGGGATAGACTGAAGTCAGCGTATCCACCTGATGACCGCGGAAATAGCCATCAGCCTCCAGCTGCCGTTTGATAAATACATCGCCCATGGCATCCAGGATCAGGAAAATCCGGTTCTTGTGCGGCTCCGCCAGAGCCTGGTCGAGCACCGGCAGGCTCGGATGGCGACACTCACAGCCATAGGCTTTGAGAATCGAACTGGCCAGATTGAGGATGCTGTGTGTATAGTCAGGAAACACCATGCCCATTGCCGACACCTCCGCTATTCGTTACTCTGATTATAACGGAACAAACCAGACCTAGACAGCCATACCTGCTGGATCCGTGCATCAGTCAATCGATTGACACCCCTTGCTGCGCTGATTAAACTGAATTCAGGAACATCCTGCCGGGAACATCCCTCCGGACAGGAATCGGCTCCCTTATCCGGGCCGACTTATTTTCAGAAAGGTCAGGTATATCCAATGGCCTCTTCACAGTTTGCGCACCAGACCAACAAGCAAGAACAGCTCGAGCACCTTTTCACCAGTCTCTACCCCCACGACAGCCAGACCCAGATCAACCATCTGCTCCAGATCATGGCTGCTGCCTCGGCAGCCCGGTCCTCTGCGCTGAAGGAGGCCGACCAGGGCGATCTTTCCTGGTACATGTCCAACCGGCTGGTGGGCATGATGCTCTACACCGACCTGTTTGCCGGTGATCTGGCCGGTGTGGTCGAGAAGATCCCCTATTTCAAGGAGCTGGGCATCACCTACATCCATTTCATGCCCCTGCTCAAGGCTCGGGAAGGTGAGAATGACGGTGGATATGCTGTGGCGGACTACCGTGAAATCGATCCCCGTTTCGGAACGATGGACCAGTTCCGTGATCTGGTCGCCCGGCTGCGCGCCGAGGGGATCCACGTTTGCCTCGATTATGTCGTCAACCATACGGCCAAAGACCATGAATGGGCCCTGCGTGCCCTCGCCGGCGAAAAAAAGTACCAGGATCTCTATTTCATGTACGACTCGGACGATATTCCGCGAAAATTCGAAGAAACCGTCCCGGAAGTCTTCCCCAAAGTCGCCCCCGGCAATTTCACCTATTACGAGCAGATCCAGAAATGGGTCTTCACATCCTTTTATGAATTCCAGTGGGACCTCAACTACCACAATCCAGAGGTCTTCCTGCGCATGACCGATATCCTGCTCTACCTGGCCAATACCGGCGTCTCCGTCATCCGCCTCGATGCCATCCCTTTCATGTGGAAAGAGCTTGGCACCAATTGCCGCAACCTGCCCCCGGTCCATACCCTGCTCAAGATGCTCCGTCTGATCGTGGACATGGTCTGCCCCAGCCTCGTTCTGCTCGGCGAAGCGATCGTCGAGCCTTTCCAGATCGTCAAATATTTCGGCACAGATGAGCACCAGGAATGCCAGGTTCTCTACAACGCCGCCCACATGGTCAACATCTGGAACACG
>JAQUEY010000047.1 GCA_028684955.1 Eubacteriales bacterium | reverse complement strand
CCGATGCTTTTCAAAATGCCAATCTCGCGGGTCCGTTCCTGGACCGCAACCATCAGGACATTCATGATGCCGATGCCACTGACCAGCAGGACGACAGCTGCAACCGCTACCAGCAGCGAGGACATCGTCCGGGCAGTCGCCTGGGCCGATTCGAGGACACTGCCGGCGTCGGTCACGGTGTAGACATCACTGGCACCGATCGTGTCGTCGATGTATTCCTTGATCTCACCGATGGCCAGCTGGACGCTGTCGATGTCGCTGGCCAGGGCCATGAAGGTGACCTGAGCGGCACTGGACACACCGGAGCGGGTCGTGCCAGAGGTGTATTTGATGGCCACATCATAAGGGATGAAGACCTGGTCATCAGCCGAAGTCGAATCGGCTGAGACCCCAGTGGAGATGCCACCGCTGCCACCAATGCGGTCGAGCACACCAACGACGGTGAACGAAGCGCCTTTGACCAGGATTTTCTGGTCGATCGCTGCTTCAAGATCGCCTTCGAACAAATAATCCGCGACATTGTAGCCCAGAACCGCGTACCTGCTGCGCATCAGGGAATCTTCATCCGTGAACAGGCTGCCATACAACGGTTCGATGTGGGTGATGCCGGCATAGGCCTCATTAATGCCCATGACGGTGGCCGATGTCGAAATCGAATTCGCTGCAATTTCCGAAGAAGTCCGGGTGCTGACGCCAACCGCCTCGACATGGGGCAGGACCTCGGCCATTTCCAGCGCCTCATCCTTGGTCAGGATCGCTGTCGTCGTGCTGGTGGCACTGCCTCGGGCCCGGGCGATGGTGATGCTTTCGACCGAGAGGCGGCTGTACTGGTCGGCAACCTGGGCTTCGCCAGCCTTGCCGATGCCAACCACCAGAATGATGGTGAACGTGCCGATGATGATGCCCAGCGAGGTCAGGAAAACACGGAATTTGTTGCTGGCAACTGACAGGAGAACTGAGCGCAGGGTTTCTGAGGGTCTCATCGCTCGATCCCGCCTGTCACAACTTTTTCACCAGCGGTCAGGCCTTCGATCACTTCACTGACAGTGCCGTTGGTGAGGCCGCAGGTCACAGCCCGTTCTTCGAGCGTGCCGTCCTCTTTCTGGACGGTGACATATTGCTGGCTGTCAACGATATACACGGCCTTGTTGGAAACGAGAAGGACCGCCGGTTTTTCCTTTTTGATGAATGTGACGAACGTCGTCATGCCATCGAGGATGCGGGCATCGGGATCGGTAAAAGTACCCGTGACCAGATAAGTCACAATACCAGTGCTGTCGATTTTTGGCGTCAGGCTGATTTCACTGACCGATCCAGCCTGGTTTTCCAAGGTCAGGGCATCAACGGTGATGCGCATTGACTGGCCGACTTCGATGCCAGCGATATCGGTCTCAGTGATATTGGCCGTCACTTGGACTGTCTCAGACTGGGCAATGGTCAGAAGACTGGACGTACTGCTGGCTGTGGCGGCAGCGACCAGATCCCCCGGCTCGATGGCAACGGATTTCACGATTCCGGCAACAGGCGCTTTGATATCCGTCTGAGAAAGGGCTTCCTGAGCCAGATCCAGGCGAGCCTTGGCATCCTCGAGGGCAAACTGGGCTGTCGTGACCGCAGCATCCGATTGCCTGAGGTAATCGACTTTCAGTTTCTGAATGTCATAATTCTGGCTGTATTCGGTATAGATGGCTGGATCATTGGCAAGATCCGCCTGGGCCTCGAGATAGGCGCGCTCAATCGGAACCAGTTTCTGCTGTTCGAGCGCCAGGTTGTAATCCCGGGTTTTGATGGCCTCATCAAGAGCGACTTGCGCCTTGTCGATTGCCAGCTCATTGGCCGAGGTCGAATTTTCGTCGTAAGCTTCCTCAGCCTGCTCCAGGGCGATTTCAGCACTGGTGACCGACAGGTCGGAATTTTTCATGTATTCGATTTTGAGAATCTGCTGGTTATAATCCTCGATTGCCTTGTAGCGCGAGTCGTAGATCTCCCGTTCCAGGGAAACCAGTTTGACTTCTTCGGAGGTGATGGTGTATGTCCGCTGGAGTCTGGCCTCGTTCAGGCTTTCTTCGGCTTTTTTGACATCGAGCTCAGCAGCAGTCACTGCAGCTTCCAGGTCACCTGTTTCAAGCCGGGCAAGGCTTTCGCCAGCAGCAACCATTTGTCCCGGCTGCACGAGCACTTCTGCAATCGTCCCTGCGATGGGTGACTGGATCTCTGCCGAGGGAATGACCACTCGGCCATCGGCATACTGGCCGATCAGGAGATCGCCTGTTTTGACTGCCTGAACACTGATTTTGGGAGCTTCACTTTCGTCACTCGAACTGCAGGCCGTCCCTGCCAGCAGCAAAGCCAGAACCAGGCTCAAGATCAGGGCTGTTTTAATGGGTCGTTTCATAAAAAACACATCCTCTGTTTCGCTTTGGATACTCCTAAGCTTAAACAGAAGATGTGTTGAAATTGTCAGGAATTCAAATGAGTTTAATGATTAAAATCAGATCAATGTTCGCCGCAATCCCCCGCGTGCTGATGGTCGTGGCAGACGGAGCCAGTGGAGAGCAGTTTGCCATCGAGATAGGTCGCAATTGTCTGGTCGACCATGCCACGGGCCCCCGTGATGACGTCAATCCCTTTTTCGTTGAAAATATCGATCGCTCCTGCCCCCATGCCACCAGCGATCACCACATGGACACCCTGGTCATTGAGCAGATTGGGGAGCAGGCCTGGCTTATGGCCGGGATTGGCCAGAAAATCCTGGGCAATGATTTTGCCTTCCTGGGTCGTGTAGATGTTGAATCCTTCGCAATGGCCGAAATGTTCGCAGACATAGTGGCCTTCTGCAGCAATGGCGATCTTTTTCACGGTTTCCTCCTGTGTGCTTCCCTGCACGATGGCGGGAGCTGTTGCTTGAACGGGGATTTCGGGTTCGGTTGCAAGTTCACCCTTGGCCGGAATTTTTTGCAAGGCCGCGATGGCCTTGTCCAGACCATCAGCCGATGCGGATTCGATCTGGCCAAGATCGCTCAGTTCGGTCAGGCGCGGATCAATCGGCAGACTGCCCAGGAACGGGATCCCCCATTCCAGGGCCAGTTCCTCGGTCACACTGTTGCCAAAGATCTTGATCTTTTCGCCACAACCGGGGCAAATGACATGGCTCATGTTCTCGACGATGCCAATGATCGGGATGTCCATCTTCTTGGCCATGTTGACAGCTTTTTTGACGATCATGGATACCAAGTCTTGCGGGGACGTGACAATGATGATGCCGTCAAGCGGAATCGACTGGAAAACCGTGAGCGGCACATCGCCTGTTCCCGGCGGCATGTCGAGGAACATGAAGTCCAAATCGCCCCAGACAACGTCCGTCCAGAATTGCTTCACGGTATTGGCCAGGATCGGACCGCGCCAGACCACCGGGGATTCAGCATCATCGAGCAGGACATTGATCGACATGACTTGCATGCCTTGCTTCGACACGACCGGCAGCAACCCTGCCTCCGTCGGCACAGGACGCTGGTCCTGCACACCGAATAGTTTCGGAATCGACGGGCCTGTGATATCGGCGTCAAGGACTCCGACTTTGCGCCCCGAACGCTGCATGGCAGTGGCCAGCAAGCTGGTTACCATGGACTTGCCAACACCACCTTTGCCACTGACAACGGCGATGACACGGTGAATGGTGTTGTTGGGATTGTTTACCAGATCAAAATCAGGATTTTTGCTATGCGCAGCGGCATGATGTGAATCTGACATCGTGTTTCTTTCTCCTGTCTATTATTGGAATCGCTGGTTGGCGATCAGCCCAGTGTGATCTTGTCTCCGGCACAAGCAGACACAACGACATCTCCCAGTTGCTGTTTCATGGTCCAGACAGCCTGTGATCCTGTGCAATGCAGAGGAACAATCTTTTGAATGCCCATCTGGCGGAAATAGTCGATGGTTTGCTGCAGGCGTACCGGGCTGGCACTTTCCAGATGCATCCCACCGATGACAGCATGGATCGGCAGCTCTGAAAAGAACAGGTGGACGTACTTGAGAATGTTGACGATACCCGGATGGCTGCAGCCGACAACGACCACCAAGCCCTTTTTACACGTGCAGACTAACACTTGCTCGTCATGCATGGTATCGACCTGGACCTGTTCGTTTTTTTCCACCAGCAGGCTGGTGTTGATTGGCTCAAACTCAGTCACCGATGGAATTTCGGCACACAAGTACAAGTTATCGGCCAAAGTCAGGGTCGATGTGTTAAATGTCACAAGCGGGTCCAGATGGTTGATCTGGTCGATCCGCCAGGGCAATCCAACCGGGCGGTGTGGTTCTTCGAGATGCTTGGCCAGGCCGAACTTGGGGAGCAGGGCTTCCGGATGGAGATAGACCTGGGGGCCAGTTTCCCGGAGCGGAAACCAGGCCAAGCCACCGCCATGATCATAATGCCCGTGGCTGATCACGATCGCTTGTGCCTGTTCCAGATCAATACCGAGCATTTTGGCATTTTTAAGATAGACATCGGTTTGCCCGGTGTCGAACAAGATCTTGTTCTGGTCACTTTCGATCCACAGGGAAAGGCCGTGTTCTGCCAGAAGCCCGCGTTTGCGGACACTGTCATCTGTCAGAATGGTGATTTGAAGCATGGTCTTGCACCTCACTTTCTTCCTGATTGATCCGGTCATTCAAGGCTTTACGCCAGCAATTGCGCCTGCATCCGGGACCCTGGCCCTGTCCTTGTCCCTGCCCTTGTCCATGTCTGTGCGGGCCACCTGGTTCAGCATCCGGTGCGCAGACAATCCGGTCTGAACCACAGTCCGGACAGAGGTAGTGCGATTTTTCCTGGCGCAGGACTTCGATGCTTTCCACCCAGATCTTGCCACAGGCCAGGCAATGGACCGGGCAGACATTGCGTGTAAAAGTCCCGCCCTCGATCCGGATTCCTTTGCCATGGATCAGGCTGTCGGCTATTTTCTGACGGGCATTCATCAGGATGCGCTGGAACGTCGGACGAGAGACTTGCATCTGGTCTGCGCAAGCCTCCTGCTCCAGACCTTCCAGATCCTTGAGCCGGATGGCTTCAAGTTCTTCGATCAAAAGAATGTTTTCCGGTCCGGCGGAATCTGGTGCGCCGACTGGCTGGAATTCCAGGACTTCAGGCATTTGACTGACTCGGCGCCATTTGATGGGCCTGCCCATGGTCTTCCCCCTTTTTTGCACGGTCATCCGCGCTGGCGAGACAATGCTGCTGTCAAGTTCTGCCAAAGTGTCTCGATAGGCTCGATGACCGTCTGGATCCTGGCCTGTACTGGGGTCTGGCCGTGTTGCAAAGCATCCACAACCAAGGGTTCAAATGGGATTTTCCCAATAACGGCTATATTCCTGGCTTGGCAGTCGGATTCAATTTGTGCGCTGACAGCTGGGTTGAGATCGAATTTGTTGATGCAAACATACGCCGGGACTTTGAAATGATCCGCCGTGGACAAGACGCGATCAAGGTCATGCCGCCCTGTCGGAGTCGGTTCGGAAACTGCCACCACAGCGTCGGTACCCGTGATGGATGAAATCACTGAACAACCGATTCCGGGGGAGCCATCAATTAGAACGTACTCTTCACTTTGCTGGAATTCGGACAAATTCCGCCTGACCTGGGTCACCAGCTTGCCCGAACCATCGGCACCGATAGCCAGCCGAGCATGGGCAAAGCGGCCTAAAGCGGTCTCATGGACAAAAGTCTGGCCCGTTTGGGCATCGTTGAGGGTAATGGCATCAACCGGGCAAACCACCGTGCAGGCAGCACAGCCTTCGCAAGCCATGCTGGACACGACAAAATCAGGGCTGATGGCATTGAAACGGCAGACTTCCCGGCATCTGCCACATGAGATGCACGCCTCTGGATCAATAAACGCCTTCTTGCCGCCAGAATAATCAGCCCGGTACAATTCCTGGCCATCAAGCAGCAGGTGGAGGTTGGGAGCATCGACATCGCAGTCAGCCAGCATTTTGTTCTGGACCAGATGTCCCAAAGAAGCGACCAGAGTGCTTTTCCCCGTCCCGCCCTTGCCACTGATAAAGACAATCTGCTTCATGCTTTCACCCCCTGAGCCAGACCGGGCAGTTTGGCTGCCAGTTCGCCAAAAAGATACGCCCATTCTGAACTCGCCTGGACAGGCAGAATCCCGTTGGAATAATCGGTGGCGATTTGGCGGCTATAGGGGATTTTGAGCAGTATTGGCAGATTTTGTTCGGTGCAAAAAGTTTCAATGATGGAATTGTCTTTGCCAGCTTTGTTGAGCACAATCCCGGCAGGGATGCCCATGGTTTTGACCAGCTCGGCGGCAATCTTGAGGTCGTGCAAGCCAAATGGTGTCGGTTCAGTCACAAGGATGGCAAAGTCGCAGTCTTCGAGCGAATGGACAACTGCACAGGATGCACCAGGCGGACAATCCAGGATCGCGGTGCGGCCTGGCTCAATCCAAATCTTGAGATCATCCAGGATCGGAATCCCAACCGGCTCACCGACATCCAGACGTCCTTGGACAGCAAACCCGACTGCGTCCGCTTCAATCACACCAATCCGGCGATCGACTTCCGTGATGGCTCCTGCCTCGCAGACCAGTGAGCAGGCCCCGCAATGGTGGCATAACTCAGGAAAGGTCAGAACCCGATTGGGCGTGACGGCCAGGGCATTGAACTGGCAGATCCGGGCACAGGCACCACAATGAGTGCAAATCGACTCGTCGATCAGAGGCACGCGGACTTTGACTTCAGAGGAGCGGGAAAATTCCGGCTTCAAATACAAGAAACCGTTGGGCTCCTCTACATCGCAGTCAATGTACTGGCTATTGGTTGTGACCAAAGCCAAGCTGGCAGCCACCGTCGTTTTGCCGGTTCCGCCTTTGCCGCTCAGGACAGCAATTCTCACAGCTGGCCTCCACGGCGGCCCTGTCCCATACCGCCGCCCTGACCCATGCCGCCACCCTGCCCGTATTGAGGCTGTCCACCGGTTGCAACGGGTTTGAGCTGTCCAGCTTTCAGCTGGTTGAGATTGTCCTCGACACTTGAATGAATCCCTTCATACAGGGCAACCTTGGAATTGCGCAGCACGTTGAGGGCATTGGGCCCGAGATGGCCGGTCACCAGGGCATCCACCCGGGCATCGATGACGGCTTGTGCAGCAGCAATGCCTGCTCCACCGGAAGCATTCCGGGATGCATTGTCAATGGCTGTTGCCTTCATGGTCTCTGAATCAACGATCAGAAAGTATTCGGCCCGGCCAAATCGGGGATCCATTGGGGAATCGATCGTGGGTCCTGTACTGGTTACGATCACACGCATGATATTCACCTGCTTTCACTTTTTAGCATTTGCTCATAATCATTGTAAAAGAGTTATTGGGCATATGTCAATAAAAACGCGAAACCGGATGAGAAAAATGCACACAAACTGGAAAAGAATGTGTACAATGTACCTATGATAAAGGAACACAGGCCACGCCTTGAACCCAAGCAGGCCAAAAACAACGTGTTTCTATCAAAGGAGGTCCCAATGGCTTATAAAATTTCTGATGCCTGCATTTCCTGCGGCGCATGCGAATCCGTCTGTCCGACCGGCGCCATCTCAGCCGGCGAAACCCAGTACGTGATCGACCCGGAAACCTGCATCGACTGTGGTGCCTGCGAGAGCACCTGCCCGGTCGGCGCAATTTCACCGGCCTGATCCTTGACCTGGATCATGGTCAGGCCCGCTCACTGAACGGACCTGTTGCCAGGATCACTGCAATCCATTGGAATTTGCAAAAGAGCCAGTCCCGAGGTGGCATCATTGCCATCTGGACTGGCTCTTTCATCGGGCTAAGTCAGCTCACATTTCCGGTTCTGGTTGTGATTGTGGTTCTGGCATGGTGTCCAGCAAGGATGCGGCAAAACGGATGTATTGGGCGCAGGGACGACGTTGATAGTATTCCTCGGTCCGCTTTTCCGGCACTGGCTCACTGATGGATTCTTCCAGTTCGAGCAAATCACGGCACAAAAGGGTGCCAAATCGGTCCCGGAATTGGGCGGCCAGATCCTGGACCCGCTGATAATGGCGTGTTTTGGCTTCGTGGTCTTCCGGATCTGAATATCCGGACTGTAGACCGATGACCATGAAAAGTCCGGTCAGTGCTCCGCAAACTTCCCGGAGCCGGCCCATACCGCCGCCAAACGAGGCTGCGAGCCGGATGGACGTCTCAAAATCGATTCCGATTTCGCCTTCAAAGGCCCCGATCATCGATTGCGCACAATTGTAACCTGATTTAAAAAGAGCTTCTGCTCGATCTGCATGTGACATCATAGACAACCCACCCGGAACATATGCTGGCAGCAGGCACCCTCTGGGCTGCTGTCTTCAGGACAGCAAGCCAGCTTTTTCGAGTGGCATTTGGGGCACTCCGGATCCAGTTGGGCAGTCTGTTCGATCTTCTCATAGCTCTCCTGCCATTCCCGGCCACAATCCAGGCACCGGATCGGACAGATGTTGCGCGTGTAATGGCCGCCATCAATCTGGATGGCCTTTCCATTCACCAAGCTGTCGGCTATTTTCCACCGAGCTGAGAGCAAGATCCGCTGGAAGGTCGGACGTGACACGCCCATTTCCCGGGCACAATCAATCTGATCCAAATCCTGGAGATCTTTGAGCCTGATTGCTTCGAGTTCTTCGAGCTTCAGGCTGTTGGCCCCCTGCATCCGGTCAGAATCGGCAGGGATGAATTTGAGAACCTGCGGGATCTGCCCAATCTTGCGCCACTTGACTGGTCTTGCCATAAATGTTCACCTCAACAGATATTTATTCACTAGGATACACCTCTTGACCCATTTTTTCCTTATGTGATTTGATCACTTTACTTATCGATAACAATTCTTAATAATAAAGCCATCCCTTAAAACTTCTGACACAAACAGAGTTTATAATGGGCTTATGACAATAACCAGCCGCATTGCGGCTCACAAAATCAAGGAGGATTTACGAACATGGACGAAAACACAAACTCTTTCAGGCTGCCTTTGATCGGTGATCCGGCTCCCGCATTTACTGCCAAGACCACCCAGGGCGACATCAATTTCCCAGCCGATTACAACGGCAAATGGGTGATCCTTTTCAGCCATCCTGCTGATTTCACACCTGTCTGCACCACTGAATTCATGACCTTCGGCAGCATGCAAGAAGAGTTCCGTTCCATCAACACTGAGCTGGTTGGTTTGTCGATCGACAGCATGTACTCCCATATTGCCTGGTTGCGTACAATCAAAGAAAAGATCGAATACAACGGCATCAAGGATTTGGAGATCAAATTCCCGGTCATCGAAGACATCAGCATGAATGTTGCCAAGCTCTTTGGCATGGTCCAGCCCAACTCCTCGACCACCCAGGCTGTCCGCGCCGTCTTCATCGTCGATCCCAAAGGTATTGTCCGCCTGATCATGTACTATCCGGCAGCTGTTGGCCGCAACATGCAGGAAATCAAGCGCGCAGTTGTTGCCCTGCAGAAAGCCGACGCAGATGCCATCGCCACCCCAGCCAACTGGCAGCCCGGCGATGATGTCATCCTGCCGCCTCCGGGTTCTTGTGGCACCGCCAAGGAACGCGTCGAACAGCATCCCGACGATGTCTACTGTCTCGACTGGTTCCTCTGTTTCAAAAAGGAGAAAAAAGGCTGATCCCCCGTTTGGGTACCAGCCAGAATCCAACAGTTTACAATCATTCCGAAGATCGCCGGCCAGGTCATCCCCTGGTCCGGCGTCTTTTTTATTGCAAATCAAAAGGTTTCAAGAGCTTGTCGACCTCGAGCATGTTGCCATTTTTGTCCATGGTTTCGACTTTGGCAAAGATCCATCCCTCAACAGCAGCAGGATCGACTCCGGCATCCAGGAAGGGCTGCGGATCGAGGACAAAGACGATATCTTTGTCATTGGTTTTCAGATCTTTGGCCCATTCAAACAGATTTCCGCCACCGAGGTCGATCCCATAGTGGTCCAGAGCTTTGTGGTAACCAATGGCCTGGCCATTCTTGCGGACTAGTTGCTCATAAGCGGCTGACAGGCTAGCCTGGGCAGCATCTTTGAAATCCTGAGAGCCATAATCAGTGCCCACAACAATCTTGTCTGCTACCAGCATACTGTCGGGGAGCTGGCTGGCATCAAGACCAGCTGACAGGAACGGTGCTGCAGGGAATTCCAGGGCAACATCATAGGTAGGAGTTGCTGCGAAATTGCGGCTCAGAAGAAAGCGAGCACTGCCATCCGGAGCTGTCAGGGCAAAACCACCAAATGATTCATCAGCCGTGACATCGGCCATCGCTGCGATCGCTGCAAAGGATTGAACCGATGCTTTTCCTACGACATCTGTTTGGGTGCAAGCGGAAAGACCAGGCAACATAACCATTAGCAGGATTGGTATCAGGAATTTTTTCACGGAAGAACCTCCTCAAGGTGAATCTGGATCTGGCCAGACAGGTGTTGTGTTTCGTCTGGTGTTGTCATGCTCGTATTTTATGTGCTGGTTGTGAAGAATCGATGGAGAAATGTCGCGACCTGATCATGCCAATCAGCCAAAAAAGAAAACCAAAGACAGCAAAAGATTTTTCACATACACTTGAACAACTGCTCATATGTTTGTGATAAGATGAATTTATTGAGACGATAGCCTGAAGTGCTATCCATATGATTGCTGCGAGGTAGAAGATGAAAGATTCGCAAAATGATTTGATCCGCTGTGATTGCACCGTGATTCATGAAGATGCGGTCCAGACTGTCCGATCCCACATGCCCAATGACGAGGATCTGTTTGATCTGGCTGAGTTCTTCAAAGTATTCGGAGATACGACGCGGATTAAGATTTTATCTGCACTGTCCTCCTCAGAGCTCTGTGTCTGTGACCTGGCCGTGCTCCTCAACATGACCCAATCTGCAGTTTCACACCAATTGCGTCTGCTCAAGCAAGCGCGTCTGGTCAAGTACAGGAAAGCTGGGAAAATCGTCTATTACTCACTCGATGACGCTCATGTCGGAACAATTCTTGCTCAGGGTCATCAGCATTTGACCGAAGAGTTGCGCCAGTATTCCAATCGTTGATTCCTGTTTAACCGGAGGTTTTCCATGTCTTCATCCAATTCTGCTGCCCCTGTTCAAGTCCCAAAGGCTCACCACTCAAACCAGCACATTTTCCAGATGACTGGACTGGGCTGTGCCACCTGCGCTGCTAAAATCGAAGCAGAAATCAGCCAGCTGGAGGGCGTGCAAAGTGCCCGTCTGGACTTTGTTTCGCAGCGTCTGATCATAGAGGCACTCGACTCAAAGGCAATGCTACAAATCACACAAAAAGCAGGCGAAATTGCTGCCCGGATTGAACCAGGTGCAGCAGTCGTAGCAGACACATCCGCAGGTTCTGCCACAGCAGAAATCAAAAATGCACCTGCCCGGTCTATACGCCTGTTCTTGTTCGGCATTGGCTTTGTCTTGTTGCTGCTGGCCCAATTTTCCCCCTTGCCTGCAGCGCTTAGCCTTCTCTTGTTCATTGTCAGCTATCTGTTGATTGGCGCTGAAGTGATCCTTGCCGCACTGCGCAACATCGCGCGTGGCCAGTTGTTCGATGAGAATTTCCTGATGAGCCTTGCGACCGTTGGCGCCTTTGCCATTGGTGATTATCCCGAAGCCGTATCGGTCATGCTTTTTTACCAAGTAGGCGAATTTTTCCAGGATCTGGCGGTCAATCGCTCACGCCGTTCGATCGCAGCCCTGATGGATATCCGGCCAGAGTTTGCCAACCGGGTGACGGATGACGGGATCGAAACTGTACCGCCTGAGCACGTTAGCATCGATGATATCATTCTGGTCAAACCCGGTGAACGAGTTCCGCTGGACGGCAGTGTCCTCGAAGGTATCTCCTCTTTGGACACCTCCGCTTTGACAGGCGAATCGCTCCCGCGGGATGTCGAGCCGGGCAGCGCCGTTTATTCGGGTGCGATTAACATCAGTGGTGTCCTGCGCATTCAAGTCAGCAAGCCCTATGGCGAATCTACTGTGGCGCGGATACTTGAACTGGTTCAGAATGCCAGCAGCCGTAAAGCTCCGACTGAACAATTCATCACAAAATTTGCCCGTTATTATACTCCTGCCGTCGTCTTCGCAGCTGCTGCGCTGGCATTCCTGCCCCCACTGCTCATTCCGGGCGCTGTCTTCAGTGATTGGCTGCATCGGGCCCTGATCTTCCTGGTCGTCTCCTGTCCCTGTGCGCTGGTTGTCTCCATTCCTCTCACCTTTTTTGGTGGAATCGGCAGTGCTTCACACCAGGGAATTCTGGTCAAGGGCAGCAATTACCTGGAAGCCCTGAACGCCATTGACACGGTGGTCTTCGACAAGACCGGCACGTTGACTCGCGGCATTTTTTCCGTTACCGAAGTCTCTGCGGCAGGTGACCTGACGGATGCCAGACTGTTGCAGCTGGCTGCCCAAATTGAGCAGTTTTCCAACCATCCCATCGCTGTGTCGATCTGCAAAGCTTATGGCCAGAAGCTCGATTCCGGATCAGTCACAGATTATCAGGAGGCCTCTGGCCAAGGTTTGTCAGCCACAATCGACGGACAATCCGTCCTGGCAGGAAATTCACGATACCTTGGCAGCCAAGGTATCGAACATGAGCAAGTCGTGACCGCTGGCACGGTTGTCTATCTTGCTGTTGCTGGCCAGTATGCCGGGCATCTGGTCATCTCTGACCAGCTCAAAGCCGATAGCCTCTCAGCCATTCAACGGCTGCGTGGTCTGGGCATCCGCTCGATCGCCCTGCTGACAGGGGATACGAAGTCCACAGGCCAGGCAATCGGTAGTCAGCTGGGGCTCGACACAGTATTGTCCGAGTTGCTCCCCCACCAGAAGGTGGCCGCGTTCGAATCCCTGGCTGACGCCAGGACCACCAAAGGTAAAATTGTTTTTGTTGGTGACGGCATCAACGATGCCCCAGTCCTGGCCCGATCCGATGTCGGAATCGCGATGGGTGGAATCGGCTCCGATGCAGCCATAGAAGCGGCTGATATCGTCTTGATGACCGACGAGCCATCCAAGTTGGCCACCGCCATCGAAATCGCCCGTAAAACGCGCACCATCGTCTGGCAGAACATCGTTTTCGCACTCGGTGTCAAAGCCATCATTCTGCTTTTGGGCGCCTTGGGCATGGCCTCGATGTGGGCAGCCGTATTTGGCGACGTTGGAGTCGCCCTGATAGCCGTGCTCAACGCCATGCGAATTTTGCGTAAAAGGAATTGACAAGCCTGGCTAAATCCGATAAACTGACTAGGAATTGATAATCATTATCATATTCTAGTCAGTAAGATCTGTCAGTGGAGGTTGTTTGCATGGCTTTGTCAGAAGCAAAAGTCGGACGTCAGATGGAGATCAAGCACGTCTCAGGTCCTGAGAAAATCAAGAAATTTTTGTTTTCACTCGGCTGTCACGAAGGAGAAACCATCACCTTGATTTCGATTCTCGCAGGCAATTACATCATCTCGGTCAAGGACAGCCGCTATGCCATCGACAGTAACATGGCTAAGGCCATCCAACTGATCGGATAACATTGGATTTAGTTGTATGAAATGAAGCAGAAGACCTGCTTTTTTTCACCCAATTGAATGATAATGATTATCATGATCATAACTTCTTCAACACATTCAAGGAGAAATGACCATGAAACTTGCTTTAGCAGGAAATCCCAATTCTGGGAAAACCACGCTTTTCAACGCAATCACCGGCAAAACCGAATACGTCGGCAACTGGCCTGGTGTCACCGTTGAAAAGAAAGTCGCCAACCTCAAACGAGTCTACAAAGGTGCGATGGGACAGGGTTTACACGGCAAAGTTGGCACCGGAGACCACAAAAATAAAGTCTCGGTGGTGGATTTGCCAGGAGCCTACTCCATTGCCCCCTACACTCAGGAAGAAACCATCACCCGTGATTTCATCACGGGCGAATCACCCGACGTCATCATCAACATCGTCGATGCCACCAGCTTGGAGCGCAGCCTCTTTTTCACCACCCAGCTCCTTGAACTGGGCCTACCGGTTGTCGTTGCACTCAACAAACAGGACCTGGTCCGGCGCCAGGGCAGCAGCATCGACAGCAAAGAGCTTGCCCGCATCCTGGGTTGTCCAGTCGTACCAGTTGCAGCCAATGCCGGGGAAGGTTTGCAGGAATTGACCCACCATGCCTTGTCGTTGGCTGGATCTGCCCAGTCTGCACCTGTTTTTGCCGGCCAGGGAACACCCGACGAAGACAAATCGCGCCACCAGTACGTGCGGGAAGTCTCGGTCAAAGTTCTCAAGCGTGGCCGGGATGCCTCCGTGGTGACTTTTTCCGACCGAGTGGACCGGATTGTAGCCCATGCCTTCTGGGGTTTGCCAATTTTTGCCCTGGTCATGTGGGGTATCTACACCTTGTCGATCAATGGACTGGGTGGATTTGCCTCTGGTTATCTCAACGACACATTCTTTGGCGAGATCGTCCCAGCAGCCGCTTATCAGTTTTTTGCCGCTATCGGCCTCAATGAGCTGCTCCAATCCCTGGTTGTCGATGGCATTCTGGGCGGTGTCGGTGCCGTTCTCGGCTTTCTTCCCTTGATCATGGTCCTGTTTTTCCTGCTGGCACTGGTTGAAGACAGCGGCTACATGGCCCGGATTGCTGTGGTCATGGACCGGTATTTCAAAAAGATCGGCCTGTCTGGCAAGTCCATCATCCCGATGATCGTCGGTTCTGGCTGCTCCATCCCCGGGGTCATGGCCTCACGGACCATCGAAGATGAAAACGAACGCCG
>JAQUEY010000205.1 GCA_028684955.1 Eubacteriales bacterium | reverse complement strand
CCGGCCAGAAGCATGGCGGCAATCGTCGAACCGGAGCGTGAGATCGCCGGGGCGATCGCCACGGCCTGGCCGAGACCGGCATAAAGCGCTTCTTTGTAGCCAATGCCTTTCTCGGTTTCCTCTTTCGGCTTCAACAGCACCATGACCAGGAGGATCACACCGGTGGCGAGGAATTCGTAGCCGAGCGAATTGCCGCCAAAGAGGCTTTCGATGAAGTCGCCGAACAGGACGGCGGCGAAAACGGCCGGCAAGGTGGCGATGATCAGGCGGATGGTCCTTTTGCCCAGGATGTCCTTGAGGATGGCCAGGAGGTCCTTGTACATGATCACGACGACCGAGATCAGGGTCCCGACATGCACCATGGACGTGAAGGTGAACAGGGATTCGGCTTCCATGTCAAAGACGCGGCCAAAAAGCGTCAGGTGCCCGGAACTGCTGACGGGCAAAAACTCAGTCAAACCCTGGACCAGACCCAGGAAAATCGCCTCAATGAAATTCATGCTGCCTCCAAAAGGGGTGCCTGGCACCTCAAATCAATCCGATTCTACCACATCTTCTGCGTGCCCGTGCTATAATGTCGCCATGTCTGCCAAAACCAGTGTCAAATACTATCGGCCTCCGAATAAAAATACAGCCACGATCCGGCGGGTCATCAGTGTGCTGGTGGTTGTCGCGCTTGTCATTGTTGCGGCTGGAGCGGTTTCGTTCACAGCTGCCAACCAGCTGATGCGACAGGAACCAGGGCAGCTGCAAAGTTTTTCCAGCAATGTCATGCCGCGGTTCTCGGTGATCAGTTTCCAGTCGCTCGATGAGCAGACGACGCTCAGCGGCTGGTTTTTCCCAGCCCAGGGAGATCCGGTCAGCACGGTCATCCTGGTCCATGACAGCGGCAAGAACCGCCTGCAATTTGACATCGACATGCCGCGGTTTTATGAATTTTTCGTCACCAACCACTATAATGTGATCTCGTTTGATCTGCGTCATGCCGGCAAGTCCGAGGGGCATCTGTCGGCTTTCGGCTATGCCGAGTGGGAGGATGTGATTGCAGCGATCCAGTATGCACGGCGCTACACCACGACCAAAGACGTTCTGCTCTATGGGTTTGGCAGTGGCGTGACGGCCACCCTGTTTGCCTGGTCGCGCCTACCGGAGCAGGTGACGGCAGTCGCAGCCGGCGCTGACTCTGGTGTCCCCGATGAGCCGGCTGGTGAGTCTTTACCGGTCCGTTCGGCCATTGACCAGAAGATCGCCCAGCTTGGGATCGACCGGTCTTATGTGCGCGGGATTTTGCTCGATACACCCTGTGTCCAGCCGGACAACTACATCCAGGCGGTCTACCGCAATGGGAATCTGCTTGGCCAGGTTTTGCTTCAGCACACAGTGCCTTATGCGGTGCGACTTTCGGCCAGCAGCACCAGTCAGCGCAGCCTGGTCACGGTCCTGACCCAGATCCAGAAGCCCGTGTTTCTGGCCTACAATGATCCAGATACATTTGTCGGTTCGGCTGCAATCCTGCCCATTGTACAGGAACGGCAGCGGCTGCATCCGGACACCACTTCCGTGTATGTCGATCCAGCACCCGGCTCCATTTCCGGATATAAAAACAACCCCGAGGCGTATCTCGGGGCTGTCAAAGACTATCTGGCACGGTTTATCGGCTAAAGGGTTTCAGAACATTTTCCGGCGGTTAAACCAGATGATCGTGAGCGCGATCATGGCCAGGCAGGCGATGGTGATGGCAATGAATGGCCAGGGGTTGGCGAAGAAGGCCGCGCCATCAAAGGGAAACGGGATGTTCTGGCCAAAAAAGCTGGTGATCGCGGTCGGGGCCGAGATGACGATGGTCATGGCAGCCATGAATTTCATGATCTGGTTGACGTTGTTGGAGATGATCGAGGCGTAGGCATCCATCGTGCCGTTGATGATCGAGGTGTAGATGTTGGCCATTTCGAGGGCCTGGCGATGCTCGATGATGACGTCCTCCAGCAAATCCTCGTCTTCCTCGTACTTTTTCATCAGTTTGCTGCGCATCAGTCTTTCCAGCACGGCTTCGTTCGACTTCAGGGAGGTCGAGAAATAAATCAGGGACTTGCCCAGCTGCATCAGCTTGAACAGCTCTTTGTTGCTGACGGATTTGTTCAGCTGGCGTTCTGCGGTGTCGATCGTCTTGTCGATGAAGCGCAGGTATTTGAGGTAGTCCTTGGCACCGGCAAACATGATCTGGAAGGTGAAGCGGGTGCGGTAGCCGGTGATGAAATCGCGCACGCGGTTGTTGCGGAATGCGTCGAGGACGCCGTTTTCACGCAGGGAGACTGTGATGATGCAGCGATGGGGCGCAATGACGATGCCGAGTGGCATGGTCTCGTATTTGGTGTTGTTGTCCTCGCGGCGGATGAAGGGAAAGTCGGCGATGATCAGGATGCTCTGGGTGTCATCGTCGAGGTCGATGCGCGGCCGTTCTTCTTCGTCCAAAGGATAGCGCAGGAACTCCGGCGGGAGTTCGAGTTCCTTTTCCACGCGCATCAGCTCCGCCTCGGTCGGGGCGTAAAGATTGATCCAGCAGTCGGTCTCGATCTCGTCAATGCGTTTAAGTTCCGGCACCATCCGACTATTGATTTCTTTCAGTTCGGTTTTGTAGATTTCCAGCATTGAAAGCCCCTCCTTCCCTTGGATCTGGTGAATCTGGTCCAAATAAAAAAACCTGGCAGTGTGCGGGCTGCCAGGTGGTTTTCGATCTGTGTGAGAACCGCATGACGACTGGCACATGGCCAGTCTCAGACACTGCGGCGACCCCTCCTGATCGAGCTTTGGCACTGAGTGACCTCGGCTTGCCCCCCGGTATCTGCCGGGAGTTGCCAGCTGCATTAGGTTAAGCCTTAATCCGGCAAAGCCTGGTAACCCATTGGCGTCTCTCGACGTTTCCGGGCAGCAGCATCTATTCACACAGGAGCCTCACCTAACAACGGGTGCAAACGTGAAGGCGCGCAGCAATGGCGCGCACACTGATTCTATGCTTTGTAGGGAGGGCTGTCAATAAAGGGACCCGGTCCCATTTTTCAGCCGGTGGAGCCGAAGCCACCGCCGCGGTTATGGCCGATGGTTTCGGGGTCGTTGTGTTCGGTGAATTTGGCGTGTTCGTGGCGGGCGATGACCATTTGGGCGATACGGTCGCCTTTCTGGATGTAGAGGGTGCCGTAGGGGTTGTCTTGGGGATCGAGGAACAGGGTGGTGTCGAGCAGGGGTTGGAGGGCGTCGTTTGCGAGCAGAACTGGGTCGGTGACGCGGTCGCGCAGGCGGATGGCGCGATAGGTGGCGAGGATTTCGCTGAGCAGGGTCGGATTCTGGGCGATCCGGCCGGGCAAAGTGGCCGGATTGAAGGTGTTTTGCAAGATGACACCGACTTCGTTGCGATAGTCGGCATCGATGGTTCCGGGTGAGTTGGGCAGGCGGAGGTCGGTTTTCAGGGACAGGCCACTGCGAGGACGGATCTGGGCTTCGGAGCCGGCCGGCAGGGCGATGACCAGGT
>JAQUEY010000046.1:2624-14970 GCA_028684955.1 Eubacteriales bacterium | reverse complement strand
CCCTGACCGGTGCAAGAAAGAAAGGTGAATCAACATGAAAACCAAGAAAATGCTGGTCGTCCTGACCATCGTCACAACCATCCTCGTTGCCTTCGCAAGTGTCTCCTTTGCGGCTTCCATCTATGGGTCTCCGGCCGAGATCATCGCCGGGCTGACTGGCAAAACAACCGACGAAGTCTATGATGCCCGCGAAGCAGGCGAGACCTTTGGTGAACAGGCCGTGGCGGCAGGTGAACTCGAAGCGTTCCGGACCGCGCGCCTGGAATGGATGAAAGAACGCCTTGCCCAGCTGGTCTCAGACGGCCGCTTGACCCAGGAAGAAGCCGATGCTCGCCTGGTCCAGATCGAAGAAGCCATTGCAACCTGTGACGGCACCGGCGAAAACGCTGGTGGCGGCCTGGGTGGCCTGATGGGCGGCCGTGGTGGCCGCGGCGGCATGGGCGGTGACGGAGTCTGTGATGGTGATGGCATCCCTGCCCAAGACGGCACAGGCAGCCAGGCTGGCGGTCGTGGTGGTCGCGGTGGCATGGGCGGCTGGGCCCAGGGTTCTGCCCAAGGTGCATCCCAGGCTTAAGTCAATCGCTACCTGTCACCCGCGCTTGAGCACCACTGCCTGGTAATTTCCCAGTGTGACTTTGCCGGACTGGCGGTCGATGGTCGCTGAATTGTTCAGCAAGATCGTGTCATAACGATCATCGATCGTCAGGTTCCCTGGCTGGTCTTGGAAGTTGAGAGCGACCAGGATCGAATCCTGTTCCCAGTTGCGTGTAAAGGCGATGATGTGTTCGTCCTCTGTTTCAACCGGAACAAAATCGCCCTCGACCAGGCAGTCCCTGAAGCCCGGGTCTTTGCGCAACTGAATCAACTTCTTATAGAAAGCCCGGATGGATGATGCGTCATTCATCTGGGTTTTTGCGTTGATTTGCGGATAATTCGGATTTATTTTCAGCCAGGGCTGGCCGGTCGTGAAGCCAGCTTTTGCGCTGTCATCCCAGGGGAACGGGGTCCGGGCGTGGTCGCGGCTGCGGGCAAACATGGCCTGCATAGCTCTGGCGTGTCTTTTGTGGTCAGCCTGGTGTCATTTGTTCTTGCAGGGGAGGTTTTGGCCTTGCATGTAGCGGTCCATGGCGTCGGCGACCTGGCGGGAATATTTGACGGCTTCGACGACGGTGCGGGCGCCTTTGACGACATCGCCGGAGGCGAAGACGCCGGGGCGCGAGGTGGAGCCGCAGTCATCCGTGACGACGAGGCCGCGCTGGCTGGTCTCGATCCCGGTCGTGGTGTTGACGATGTAGTCGCGCGGACCCTGGCTGATCGCGATGATGATCGAGTCAGCCGGCTGCAGGGTGTCAGAGCCGTCCACCTCGCTGGCCTTGCCGGATTCGTCATACTCGAGGGTGCGCATGACCGGGCCTTCTTCCGTCAACTCAACCGGCATCAGGCAGAATTTGAAATCGACACCGTCGATCTTGGCATAGTCGATTTCGCGACTGGAGGCTGCAGCAGATGGCTTGCGTCCATAGATGGTGACCTGGCGGCTGCCCTTGCGGATCGCGGTCCGTGCTGCGTCGATCGCCGAATTACCGACACCGATCACTGCTACAGACTGTCCGAGATCATAGGCATCGGGATTGGACAGATAGTCGATGGCAAAATGGACATTGCCCAGGCTTTCACCTTTGATTTTCAAGGTATTGGGCCGCCAGACACCCGTGCCGATGAAAACCGAAGCGTAGCCGTCACGGAACAGATCATCGACACTCAGAGCCGATCCAATCATGGTGTTTGGCCGGATGCGCACACCCAGCTCAGTCAGCAGCTTCCGGTAACGCTCAAGGATCGTTTTAGGCAGGCGGAAATCAGGTATACCATACTGGAGGACGCCGCCGATCTGTTCCCGGCTGTCAAACAAGGTCACGTCATACCCGCGACTGGCAAGAACGACCGAGATTGTGATCCCGGCCGGACCCGAACCAATGATCGCCACTTTTTTGCCGTTGCGCGGCGGGCGCGTCGTCGGGTGACGCTCGAGATAAGCGTCAGAAATGTAGTGTTCGATGCTGCTGATGTGGACTGGCATGCCTTTCTTGTTGAGAATGCAATGGCCCTCGCATTGTTTTTCATGGTCACAGACCAGCGAACAGATGATCGACAAGGGATTGTTTTCAAACAAGCGCTGGCCCGCCTGTTCCAGATCACCCCCCAGAAAGTCCTGGATCATTTCCGGGATGGCAGTCTGGATCGGGCATCCTTCCTTGCAGAGCGGTTTTTTGCAATTGAGGCAGCGACGAGCTTCATTGACAACATGTAAAGCCATGAAAAATGGCCCTCCTGGATTCTTTTATGAATTCACATCACAAGGGATGCTGCATCATTATAGAGAATCCAGAGGACCATCTATGTGATTTTATTACTGTAAAAATAGCAAGAATTGCTCTTCTCATGCGGTGCAGATTAACACCGGCAGGTGCATTTACCGGGCCAGCAAGTCCTTGATCGTATCTTCCAGCTTTTCCGGCGGATCCGCCGGAGCGTAGCGCGCGACAACGTTGCCTTCACGATCAACCAGGAATTTGGTGAAATTCCACTTGATTGCGGACCCAAGAAAACCGCGGGTTTCTTTCTTGAGAAACGCGAACAACGGTGACTCACCGGGGCCGTTGACCTCGATCTTGGCAAACTGCGGGAAGGTTGTGCCAAAATTGACCGTGCAGAAGTGGGCGATTTCTTCCTCAGTTCCCGGCGCCTGGTTGGCAAATTGATTGCAGGGAAAATCGAGGATTTCCAGTCCTTGGTCTTTGTACTGGGCATACAATCTCTGCAAGCCATTGTACTGGGGCGTGAAGCCACAACCAGTCGCGGTGTTGACGATCAGGAGGACCTTGCCTTTGTAGTCGCCCAGCGACACAGTTTCATGCCGGGCGTTTTTAACCGTCAAATCATACAGCGACATGTGTCACCACTTCCCTTTGCTCATATGGCCAGCCAGCTCGGCTTTGGAACGTTGCTTGATGGTCCAGACTTCGTTTTTGGCGTCATTGAACGCCCGGACACAGTTGGGATCGAGGTTGAGGGCGATTCCTTCCTCACACAGGGCAGCAATCCGGCTGGAGAGCTCGATGATCTCGGCGTGGATGTCGTTGGTGCGGTCAGACTGGTAGATCAGCTGGGCAGCTGCATCGTCGAGCTCGACGAACTTGTCGGCACCTTGTTTGCACTTCGGGCAGATATCCGGTGCCTGCTCACCCTCATAGACAAATCCACACACACTGCATTTGAACAATTTTTTCATAATCCAATCTCCATTCGTTGTTTCAACATCGATGTCACCGGGCTGTCAGACCGCTGGTGCAAGGAGCTTTCCTGCTGTCTGGCGCCAGATCAAAGCCGATCTGTCCGTCAGCCAGGAAAGCTTGGAGACATTGTCGCGAAAATCCTGCTTCGTTGCTGTCGCGGGAGATAC
Source organism: Eubacteriales bacterium (assembly GCA_028684955.1). Classification (GTDB taxonomy): domain Bacteria; phylum Bacillota; class Clostridia; order Saccharofermentanales; family UBA5734; genus UBA5734. The sequence continues at coordinate 11,507 of JAQUEY010000046.1, read as the reverse complement.
GCCGGTAGCATATGCTACAAAAAAATGTACGGGCAGTCCGGAACACAGGTCCTGGCGCGCTCCACAATTCCGAAAGCCCCCACCAGCGTACCGGTGAGGGCTTCCCCCAAAGAAGGTTGTCAGATGGATGTCTGTGGCAACCGACCTGTGACATCAGGTCGATGGTGTCAGGTCTGGCCGTAGTAGGCGCTGGCGCCATGCTTTCTCAGGAAGTGCTTGTCGAGCAAGGTTTTGGGCATGGGGCTGCTCATCTGGCCGTTGGCCAGGGATTCGGTCAGGAAGGCCATCTTGGCCAGGTTCTCGAGTACAACGGCGTTGTGGACTGCGTCAATAGCATCCTTGCCCCAGGTGAAAGGGCCGTGGTTTCGCACCAGGACAGCCGGGGTTTGGTCGGGCTCGCGGGCGGCAAAGGTCTCGACGATGACACGTCCGGTTTCCAGCTCATAGGCACCGCCGATTTCCGCATCAGTCATCGCCCGGGTGCAGGGGATTTCACCGTGGAAGTAATCGGCGTGGGTCGTGCCATAAGCAGGGATGCCGCGACCAGCCTGGGCAGGAGCAGGTTGGCCGCAAAAACGGCCTGTTTCAGGGATTCGAGCATGGATCGGCTCCTTTTTCCAGTTTCAGCCGCTGCTTCGGCGGTCAAGATCCTTACAGGATCGAGCGGAACGGCACGTTTGGCTCGTCGGTGAAGGCGTCTTCGAAGCCGCGGCGATAGTGGTACTGGATCATGTCCTTGTCCTGCGGATAGGTGAATTTGCCGCCGACATCCCAGATGAAAGGCTTGAATTCATACTGCAGCACATGCTTCTTGTAGTTGTACAGCATCAGGATTTCCAGCGGGTCCGCCTTGAAATTGGTCCAGACGTCATAGTGGAACGGGATGACGACCTTGGTTTTCAGGGCTTCGGCCATGCGCAGGATGTCGATCGAGGTCATTTTGTCCTGGTTGCCGACCGGATTTTCGCCGTACGAACCAAGGGCGACATCGATCTGGTGATCCTTGCCATGCTTGGCATAGTAGACGGAGTAGTGCGAGTCACCGCTGTGGTAGATGTTGCCAGCCGGGGTCTTGATCAGGTAGTTGACAGCCTTCTCATCCATATTGGTAGGGCAAACGCCGCGGATGTCCTCGTCAGCCGTGACCAGGCAGGTGCGGTCAAACGAGTCGAGGGCCACGATCTGTGTGTCCTTGACCTTGATCACATCGCCGGGTTTGACGACACGACAGCGCTCAGCCGGCACGCCGTAGCTCAGCCAGCGGTTGACGCTTTCCTGTGGGCCGATGAACGGCACGTCCGGCGAGCAGTTCTTCATCACGGCAGCTGCGAAGAAGGGATCGATGTGGTCGTTGTGGTAGTGGGTCGAGAGGACGGCATCGACGGTGGTGACGGCAAACGGATCGTAGACGATCGGCGCGGCGCGCAGGTTGGGCTGAGTCAGACGTCCACCTGTCATGTTGCGCATCTGGTGGAATTTTTCCATTTCCTTGGTCTTCTGGGAGCGTTTGCCATTGCCGAACCAGAGGTCAATCGCGATGTTGGTGTTGTTCTCGGTCTTGACCCAGATACCGGTGCAGCCGATCCACCACATTTTAAAACTGCCGGGTGCGACGACTTCAGCGTCGATTTCTTCGTTGAGCCAAGTGCCCCATTCAGGGAATGCACCCAGGATCCATTTTTCGCGGTTCAGTTCATCAATTTTGCTCATAGTGCCTCCTAATGGCGGTTTTCATTTGAAAGAGTTGCAGGGGAACGATTGGTCCGAAGGTTGAAAAAGGACTAGTCAGGGGATTGATTCTTGAAGAAAGGACGCAGGAATGCGGCATTGCCCTGCAGCACGGTCTGCCAGTCGGGTGCGCCGACATGCCAGAATTCAGCCGTGAAGCGATGGACGCCCATTTCCTGCAGCTTGGGCACCAGAAGGCGAAAATCCGTGTGGCCAGTGCCATAGGGGATCTCCCGGTAATGGCCGGGGATGGTTTCCTTCAAATGGGCTGCGCAGATGTGGCCGCGGCCAGTGTCCAGATCATCCGGTACAGAGCGGCCGTAGATCAGCGAAGCGTTGGTCAGATTGCCAATATCCGGATAGACCTGGAGATACGGGGAATCGATCGCGTCAACATAAGTCATCGCTTTGCCGACGGTGTCCATGAATGGCGTCTCCATCGTCTCAAAACCCAGGATGATCCCTTCCCGGCTGGCCAGATCGGCGCTGTGTTGCAAGCCCTCGGCAAACCAGGCGCGGGTTTGTTCGGTAGACGGATCATAATAGGTGTCGTAGCCTGCCAGCTGAATGATCCGGATACCCAGGACAGCAGCCAGGTCGATGGCCTTGGCCATGATCGCCAAGCTTTCGCGGCGCGTGGCCTCATCCGGGCTGCCCAGAGGATATTTGCGGTGGCCAGACAGGCACATGGTCTCAATCCGGATGCCAGCGGCATCCATCTCCTGGCGCAACTGGCTCCGTTCGAGTGCCGACCAGTCCAGGCGAGCCAGTTTTTCAGCCGTCTCATCGATGCTGATTTCGACAAAGTCATAGCCGGCTGCGCGGGCCGCTGCCAGTTTGGCCGGCCAGTCGAGCGAGTTGGGCATGGCCTTTTCGTACAGGCCCAGCTTGACCGGGACCAACCTATCAGCAGGCACAGGAGGATTCATGTCATTCACCCAGTCCAGATTCGATCGCTTCGACAAGGGCGGTCAAAGCTTGCTGTTCATCCGGTCCATCACAGGACAGTTCGATGGCTTGGCCGCATTTGGCCCCAGCACCCATAACCATCAGGATCGACTTGGCATTGAACGTTTTGTTATCTTTGGCAAATGAGACCGCACTTTTAAACTGGGTTGCGATCTGGACGAAATTTTTGGCGGGGCGGGCATGCAGGCCGAGCGGGTTTTTAATGGTGACAGACTGTGTGATCATGAAAATCTCCAATAATGATGTGATGTAAACACTCTATGTGAGGTGCAAGTGGCATTTCTTGTCAGGATTTGCCGGCGTTCTTTTTTTTGTTGAGGTATTTCTGGACCAAGCTGGTAACCAGTCCAATCGCGATCGCCGCGAGGATGAGGAAGGGCTGGAAACGGAATTCCAGGTCTCGGACGGTCATCTGGTACAGGATCTGGACCAGGATCAGGGCCACATAAGCCCGGATGGAATGGATGAATACGCCAAACATGACGACTCAGGCTTTGTTGACGATCTGGTCGACAACTTTGGCTTCCATTTCTTTTTCATCGAGCAGGTTTTTCAGGCCGATGATGATGACACCTTTTTCGGCAGCTGAGGTGAAATTGCCCTTGAGGGCTTCGGAGCAGAAGACAACATTATATTGGCTGGCCAGGGATTTGGCTTCACTGATGCTGGAGTGGTGGATTTCCACCGGAATACCGAGCTTTTTGAAGACCTTTTCGATTTTCATCTTGATGATCTGGCTGGAGCCCATGCCACTGCCACAGGCTGCGATAACTTTCAACATAAGAAATACCTTCTTTCTTGGGGGGGCGGGAGCAGGCGGTCGGCCATGAGGAGGCGTTCGGGCTCGCCTGCTCCCCGGGTTGTTGCCGGAATGGGTCTAGCGTGGATGATTCAGTCGAGCAGCAGCTCAGGCCGCGTCATGAGCCTTGGCATTTTCAAAATCTTCAGCGACTTTGAAATAATTCTCGCGGCGATATTTGCCTTTGTAGTACTGCAGCTGAGGGATTGCCAGCATCAGGATGATGGAGAGAGCGACACCAAAGTAGGTGAAGTTCTTGATCACGAAACCGATGACCGGCCAGAGGGTGTCCCAGTCAAAGTTGCCATGCCAGCCGCCGTATTGGCCCAGCTGGAAGTAGGCTGCGGCAAAGGCGCCACCGAGGACCTGAATGATGCCGGACAGGAACGGGATCAGCATGGCTGCTTTGAGGCCGCCCTTTTTGTTGGCAAAGACAGCGAAGGTCGCATTGTCAAAGAAGACGGGGACGAATCCAGTGATGATCAGGACCGGGCTCTTGAAGACGATCAGACCCATGATGGCGATAAACTGGCCGATGGCGCCAAAGAGGAAGCCGATGGTGATCGCATTGGGATGACCGAAGCCGTAAGTGGCGGCGCAGTCAACGGCTGGCAGGGAGCCAGGCAGGAGTTTCTGCGAGATGCCCTGGAAGGATTCGTGCAGTTCGGAGACGAACATGCGGACACCGAGCTGGAGGATGCTGACATAGACAGAGAAGAACAGGGATTTTTCCAGGATGTAGAAGACGAAATTCTGAGAGGCAGCAAACCCGGTCTTGTCGAGTTCACGCATGTAGGGTTCACCGAGGATGGCCATGATGATGCCGAAGAAGACGGTCATCAGGACAGAGGTGGCAACGACATTTTCATTGAAGATCGAGAGGAAGCCAGGCAGCTTCAGATCTTCGATTTTCTTGCCTTGCTTGCCGCGGCTCATGCGGGTGGCGAGCTTGTCAGTCAGCCAGATGCCAAACATCTGCTGATGGCCGACTGCAAAGCCGCCGCCTTCGGTCAGTTCCTGGGTGCTCTCAACGGAGAGATTGGCAAAGACAGCCCAGTAGGTGCCGAGCAGGAGGCCGAGCATGATCAGGGTCGGAATCTGCTGCAGGTTCGGGAAAGCGAACAGGACCAGCCAGAGGGCGGTGGAAGACTGCTGGACCATGATGTGACCGGTGATGAACACCGTGCGGACTTTGGAAATCTTGCGCAGGGCAACCAGGACCAGGTTCCAGATGAAAGCCAGGAGCAGGACCTGCATCATCATGGCAAAAGATTTGCCAGCAGCCTCAACAGCTTTCTGGGCAGCGGCCTGACCGAAATAGGGATCGATGACGGCCGCGTTGAGTTGGAAACGGCCGTTCAGTCCGGCCAGGATCGGGCGGAAATTGGTGACCAGGCCGCCAGCTGCAACGTTGAGGATCATGTAGCCGACGGTGGCCTTGATAAATCCGGCCAAAGCTTCATAAAAAGGCTTTTTCAGCAGCAGGTAACCGAGCAGGACAATGAAGCCGACGAAAAACGCAGGCTTGGTCAGGATGTTGTTCTGGAAGAACGCCCAGATACTGAGCAGGAATTGGGTAACGGCATCCATCAAAAAAGTACCTCCTTGTGGTGAGTGGGGCTTATCCAAGATGCTCCGTCAGCTGTACCGGATCATCGCTGAATCAAAATGGGGGGGAAAGCAGGCATTGCAGGCAGGAGTAGATCGCGGTCCGTTCGATTGAAAGATCCAGTTCAAGTTCAGGGCAAGGTGGCCAGGTCTTCAGGGCAAGTCGCATTGAGCATGATGGCGACCTGGTCAGAATCAGACACTGCTTCAACCATGGCCTGGAGATTTTTCAGGTGGGCGTCATTATCGATTGATGCCAGCACGAAAAACAGGCGGGCATCCTGTTCCGGATCGTCGCTGAAATGGACTGGCTGGGCGGTGCGCATGAAACTGATCGCCGTCTCATTGACTCCGAGTCCCTGTTGAGCATGAGGAATGCAGATGTCCGGAGCGATGACGATGTAGGGACCATATTCGGTTACATTGCGAATGATCGCTGCAACATACTCCGGCGTGATCGCTCCTTGGGCAAGCAGCGGCTGGCATGACGCTTCGACAGCTTCCTGCCAGGTTGCAAACCCTTCATGAAAGCAGAAGCGGTTTTTTTCGAGCAATTCCTTGAACATGGCAATCTCCTTGAATCCAGATGATTTGGGCGAGCGTTACTTGAATCTGAAGCCTGTGTTTTATGATCGAATTGATTGTTTAATACGCTTTAATGTCTTTTATATTTCTTATTCTACACGCGTATTTGACAAATTCAACAATTTTCTCCTCCATAACTGTAAATTTTACGCATTGTTGTATAACGAGCGAGTTGTTATGTCTTATTTGCACACAATATATTCATAAAACAATTCTTACGACGCTTTTAAGCGTATTTTTTCTTCATTTATAGGATTGATTTTAAACTTTACATGCAATAGAATATTTTTAACGATCATTTGATCATTAATTTATCGTTCGAGGCCCGCATCGCATGAAGAGTAGTAAAGCCATCGTCCAGAAACGCCAGCAAGCGATCCTTCAGATCTTGCACGACAGGCTCCACGTGACAACGGATGATCTGGCTGCTGATCTGGGTGTGTCCAACCTGACGATCCGGCGCGACCTGCAAGAACTGGCTGGGCAAGGATTTGTCAAACTGATCCGGGGCGGAGCCAATTTGGTCACGGGCACCTTGCATGAGGATCCTTCTTCCGGATCCCCACCTGGCTCCCAGGCCAGTAAACAGGCCATCGCTTGCCACGCGGCCTCGCTGGTCGAGGATGGTGACACTATCCTGATCAATTCCAGCACCACCGCAGTCCAGATCCTGTCCTATATCAAGAATAAGAAAGTTGTTGTCGTCACAAACAATGGACTGGCCCTGGGTATGGAGCTCACACCTGGGATCGAGCTGATCTTCACGGGCGGCGAAATCCGCGGCAGCAAAAAATCCATGGTTGGTGAAATGGCCATCAACAACCTGTCCCGGATCAAAGCCAGCAAAGCTTTCATCGGAGTCAGCGGCATCTGCGCCCGCGGCGGCATTTACACCAGCGTCCTTCAGGAAACCGCCATCAATGAATTGATGCTGCGGCGCGCCACGCAGACCATCATACTGGCCGATGGTTCCAAGATCGGCCAGCAGAACAATTTCCAGATCGGATCAGCCAAAGATGCCTCGATTCTGGTCACGGATGATTCCGCCGATCCGGCTGCCATCTACCAGCTCGAGGAACTCGGTATCAGAGTTGAAAAAGTTCTGGCAGCGTCTGCGCACCTTGCAGTGGACTGCCAGGCAGAGATGTTGCAGGTGCATGTATGAAAAGCAGTAAAAGTGTCATCCAGAAAAGGCAAGACAAAATCATGAATCATCTGGCCCACTATCAATCAGCCGAAGTCGTGACGCTGGCCAGATGGCTCAAGATTTCCGAAATCACAGTCCGGCGTGATCTCGATCAGATGGCGCGCAAAGGTCTGGTTGAACGATTTTTCGGCGGTGTCCGCCTGGTCAGCCAGGGTTTGGAGCCCTCGACGGCCGAACCGGTATCCAGCGATCTTGATCTGGTCAAGGACGAAATCGTCCGGGCCGCCGCGCAGTTGATCGAGGACAAGGACGTCGTCTTTATCAACTCCAGCTCAACCGCCATGCGCATCGTGCCTTATTTGAAAGACAAGTCCGTTGTCATCGTCACCAACAACGCCAAGCTGATCCATTTGCCGCATGACCGCAAAGTCGAAGTCATCCTGACCGGCGGCGAAGTCTATGGCAACAAGCAGTCCCTGATCGGTGAATTTGCCCTCAACACCCTGTCCAAGATCAAAGCGACCAAATGTGTGATCGGGGTGTCCGGCATCAGTGTCAAGGGCGGCATCACCACCGAAGTCCTGCCAGAAACTGCGATCAACCAGATGATGCTCAATCGCTGCAACGGCAGCAAAATCGTTGTCACGGACGGCAGCAAGATCGGCCGCGAACGCAATTTTCTCAGCGGCAGTCTCAGCGATATCACCCACTTGATTACAGATGATTCAGCCGACCCGGCCGAACTCGAGCGGTTCCGGGCCAAAGGATTGACTATTTCCCTCGTTCCTTCCCGCCCTGCCCCCTGAAGCACCCACCCGCCCTTGATTTGCCACCTCGCAAATCCAATTTGAACCCGGAGGTCCCATGCAATTCGAAAAAAAATTCCTGACTGAACTCAACCGCTGCTATGCAACTGGCCAGATCGAGTACAACGGTGAACGCCTGGCGTTGCTCGCCACCGAAGGCGAAGGCGCCTGCCTGGCCTATGCCGCCCCCGATTACGACCAGCAGCGCATCGTCTGGTCCGCACCTGGCGGAACCATGAGCTTTGTCCCCCTGGCCGGTACCAATGGTGAATTCCTCTCCAACCAGAAATTTTTCCGCATGTTCCAATGGGAAGAAGCGACCATCGTCTGGGTCCGCCCCCAATCTGACGGCACCTTTGCCGTCAAGGAACTGTTCACCCTGCCCTACATCCACCGTTTTGATGTCCTCCAGGGCTCGGACGGACGCCAGTATTTCATAGGCTGCACGCTGGCCACCCAAAAAGAGTCGAAGGAGGACTGGTCTTCGCCTGGTAAAATCTATGTCGCCGAACTGCCCCATGACCTGAACGAGCCCATCAACCTGACCGTGCTCAAGGATGGCCTGACCCAGAACCACGGCTACTCACGCGTCACCTGGAACGGTCACGAATCCTCGATGGTCGGTGCTCGTGAAGGCGCTTTCATCGTCACGCCGCCTGTCACTGCCGGTCAGGACTGGACGATCGAGCAGATCATGGACTGGCCCGTCAGCGACCTCGCCGCCATCGATCTCGACGGCGACGGCGAGCTGGAAATTGCCACCATCGAAGCCTTCCACGGCCAGTACTACCGCGTCTACAAGCTCCGCAACGGTCGTTATGAACGCATCTACGAGCACCCGGAAGTCAGTGAATTCTACCATGTCGTCGTCTCCGCCACCCTGCGCGGACGCCCTGCCTTCATTGGCGGTTGCCGCCGTGGCAAGCTGCAGCTTTTCTGCGTGACCGCAGCAGGTGGCAGTGCGGACAAGTCTGGCACAGGGGCAAGGGCAGATGCCGAGATCGGAGCCGCAACCGGAATGGTCGGGCAAAGCGAAGCCCAGTCCAAGATCCTGGCTCTCGAAACGACCCTGATCGACGAAGGCGTCGGCCCTAGCAACGTCTCCGTCATCAACGAGCAAGACCGCGACGTCATCATCTCCGCCAATCGCGAAAAAGGCGAAGCCGCCCTGTACTTTGTGACGGATTAAGGGATGCCCGGCCGCGCGGGTCGCAGAGGGCGCGGGCCGCACAGACCGCGCA
>JAQUEY010000046.1:0-2524 GCA_028684955.1 Eubacteriales bacterium | reverse complement strand
TTGTCGCACGATTAGGACTTTTATCCAGAAGCGGATCTGATACACTGGTGTCAGGTCCGCTTAGTATTGAGCATTGAGCAAGTCGCTCGATTTCATCTTGTCTGATTTGAATTGCTGGAAAAACCCCGGCGGCCAGACGAGGAGTGTCAGACCATGCCCAGACCCATACGCCATTTTCATCCCGGCGGCATCTACCACATCACCCACCGCGGCCACAACAAATTCCACATCTTCGAAGAAACAATCGACAAAGCCCATTTTCTCGACATCCTGCGGAAAGTGGTTGCGGAGACAGGATGTCACATCCTCTACTATACGATCATGGACAACCATTACCACCTCCTGGTCGAGATGCAGGAGATGCCTCTAGACAAGGTGATGCACAAAATCAACTCCAGATTTGCACATTATTACGCCAGCAAAATCAATCTGAGTGGTGCAGTTTTTGGCAATCGGTACTTTTCGCAAGAGATCCTCAATCAAAAATATTTAATTTCTGCCATCCAATACATAGCTGTTAATCCAATCAAAGCAGGTCTCGTCCAGAAAATCCCGGAATACCGATGGTCTGCTCATTCCGAAATCGCCAACCGAAAGCAAGAAATTATCGCGATTCAAAAACTATTTACTCGCATAGGTGATTCGATTGAACAAGGAAAAATAAATTACATCGCACTGATCAACGACGCTCAAAAGAACGTGGATAAAGCAGCCAGTTATGAGATAAGTCTTTCAGGCAGGCGACTCAATGCACTTGAAGATCAACTCATGGCTTTTCTTTCCACCAGCGACAGAAATCCAACTTTGTCTCAAATCAGATCCACTTCACGAAATCATGAAGTGATCGAATCGCGACGGACATTTGCTAAGATTGCCTTTGAACAAGGTTATCCCATCTGTGACATTGCCAGAGTCCTCCACGTTAGCACGCGAAGTGTCTATAACTGGTGCAACAAACCATCAGATCATCGAGTTGAAAACAACTGACAACCATAAACGTTGGTTATGTCATCATATCTCCTAGTTCTAAATGTGCTTAGTAAGCGGGTGTGGGCGTGCCGGGCTAGCGGGCGTGCCGGGCTAGCGGGCGTGCCGGATCCTCTTGCCGGCAACTGTGCCAGGCTTCTTAATCTCAATTTAATTCCGCTACTCTCGAAAAGACTACAGCCGCAGTGTTTTCAAGTCACAACTCCGTATATGTTCTTAAATGTGTGCCTGGCACAGCTTTTAAAGCCGTGCCAGGCACCGTTTTTGAAGTTAGAATTGATGAAAGTAGCAAGGCCCTACAGGCAGAGGAACTTTCAAGGATTCCTTTTCCACTTTCCAAAGTTAAGTACCGGATCCTCTTGCCGGCATCTGTGCCAGGCTAGCGGGCGTGCCAGGCCCGTACCCGCGCGCCAGGCCCGCACCCGTGCCAGCCAGCGCCAGCCCTACCCCCCCGTCACTCGCGCTCTTACACCTCAATGCCGAAAACGGTTTTGACCAGCATGCCGATCAGGAAGGAGAAGGCGGAGACGCCGATGCTGATGAGGGCCATTTCGAGGAAGCGGCGTTTGAAGGGGGTGTCTTTGGCGACGGAGATGTAGTAGTTGAAAATGAAAATGATCAGGACGGCAGCGAAGAGGCTGACGCCCAGGCTGGCGAAGGGATTGGCCAGGAGTAGGAAGGGCGTGATCAGCACGATGACGGTAAGGACGTAGGCCAGGCCGGTGTAAAAGGCAGATTTCATGGCTCGATCCCGTTCGCCGGTTTCCTGGATGGTCGAGAGGTATTCGCTCGAGGCCATGGACAACGAGGCGCTGATGCCGGTGATCAGGCCGGTCACGGCGATGAGCTGGGTGTTCTGGAAGGCAAAGGTGAAGCCGGCCAGAGCACCGGTGAGCTCGACGAGGGCATCGTTCAGGCCGAGGACGACGGAGCCGATGTAGTTGAGTTTTTCCTCATCTATCATGGCAATGAGTCGATCTTCATGACCCTCTTCATCCTGGACCAGTTCAGCGACCTGTGGATGCTCCCCTTGCAGAGCTGAATACACATCGACCGCGTTCGCCTCCCCCTTTTCCAGCAGTTTGACGCCAAAAGTCAGACCAAAGAGCAGGGTGATCACGTAAAAAAAGGCGACTTTCAGACGATCGGGACTGACATCCTGGCCCGTCAGGCTTTTCAGGGTCTGGTAATGCTTGAGTTCTTCGTCACTGATCTGTCGCAATACCTCGCGATTGTGCGAGTCACGAATGTTCTGGCTCAACATCCGGTAGATCACATGTGAAGTGATTTCATTTTTCTGTTCAATCAATAGGGGTTTCATGGGTCATTCCTCCACGTCGGTTTTTCTAACCAACAGCATACCCCTAATGTGGGCAAATGTTCAATTCCGTCTGGCCCACTGATATGCAACCAGCAGCCAGCTGCGCAATCCATCGTCCAGATCGACCTCAGATGCAACCAGGACATGATGCGTCCAGAGGCCAGGGCGTGGTTCGACGGCACTGATAATCCGCGGATGAACCACGTGATGATCCAA
>JAQUEY010000204.1 GCA_028684955.1 Eubacteriales bacterium | reverse complement strand
ATGGCTGACTCTGCCGCATCTGGTACCGCTCGAGAGGAGTTGATCGCCAGGATCGAGGTTGGCCAGGACATTTTACGTGGGATAAGCTGGGTCGATCCAGATTTCGCCTATTCCGAAATGATCAGCCGCTTGACGGAACTGATCACAGCGAGAACCCCTTTATCTGACGGTCAAATCAAAAACATCCAGGCACTGATCCAGGAGGACCTCCCAGAACTGGTTGGCGACCAGAAGGAAGAACTAGTCAACCGGCTGGTTAACACATCGGCCGTGGATATCCTGAACCAGTTTGATGACTGGAAACGAAACACTGAAAATTTTCAGACACTGGACCTGACGCGTAACGATCTCATCCGTCTACTGAACAACTTTGGCTTTGACTTGCCTGTCACTCAGGCGGACGCTCTGCCTTCAGATGCACCCGTTGAAAAAGGCATCTGGGAGTTGGTCGATCTGATCGAGGTGGTCCCTTCGACTTACGAGGTAGGCGATGACAAAGATCATCGACTCTACACGTTTGAATATTCTGCCGAGGATGCTGCCGGATCCGTTGCTTGTGAGTATGAACGCAAAGTCTATGATGGTATCAAAAAAACCTACCTGATTGAGACGATCGCCACCAGCGGCAGTTGGGAACGATCCAGTACAGATGAGGCGTATCTGCCAGGCGACGCCATCCGGGTGACTTTGCAGACTCAGATTGACGCATTCAACCGCCTCACGCCGGTCGAATCAGGCGGGAACGGAACCAATTTCACCGGTGTTGCAGCCTGGGCATACTGGGGTAATGTCACGACCGTCTTCGGCAACACAGGCAAAGACCTGCTCACATCAGCCGATGGCGAGACTGTCTGCCGGGCCGATATCATCGACGGGAAGAAGGCGGTTGAATCGGCGACCCTGGAGGTCCGTGGCGAGTTTGGCGAAGGCAAAAAAGGCAGCCAGACCGTGCTGTTCATCGTAATCAGCAACCAAGGGCGCGTCGGAGGTGTGAAATATGTCTATGAGTATGTTGAATAGTTACTACGATCAATCGAACCTTGTTTGCACCTCAAAATCTAACAATTCCTGTGCCAGGAAGCCGCGAACGGATTCTAACCAGATTAGTGCATCTTTTGTTTGAATTCAATCGACAAACCATCCGGATCATAGACATAGAAGTAGCGGTTTTCCGGATCCGGGAACCGGATATCAGAAGGGTTGAGCTCCCAGTCCAGAGCTTTCGCACGCAGTCCGTCCAGATCATCGACCTGGAAACAAATGGTCAAACCCTTGGTTTCGACCTTGACCCCTTCCGGCATGTAGACCAGCTCGATTTGGGTGGCCCCGTCCTGGTCCGCGAGGAAAGCAATGCGCCATTCATCTGTGGACTGGCGTTTCTGAACGGTCAAGCCAACAAATTCCTCATAGAAACGGATCGATTTTTCAATATCCCGGACCCGGATGATCAACTGGTAAAAATGCATGGGGCGCTCCTTTTCATCTCAACAGAATATAAATTTTACATGATGCAACAATCGGTACGCGATCGCCAAATTCTATAATGAGATTATGCCATTTATTTAACGCTAGATCACACCTGAATCAGGCAGATCTGGCCATCTATTAGACAAGGAGATTGCGAACATGAATCAATATGCCCTGCTGACCTTGGTCGTCGACGATGAAATTGCCCTCACTACCTATGAAATCGATGCGATCGAGCAGCTTTTTACAGCACTGGAACTGCCCAATCCAGATGAGAAGCTGGTTATCAAAAAAGACCGGGCCAGCTTGATCCGATTGTCCGTCAAAGGCAAAAAGACCAAATCGCGTCCCGATCTCAACAGGGTCATCCACATCCTCGGAGAAAATGGCTGGGAGCCTTTTTCTGTTCACACACCCTCCCAGACCTACTATTTCCGTAAGCTAGTCAAGAAGCAATAATCCTCTTCTATTAACCGAACCGTCCTGAGATGTAGTTGTTGGTCCGCTCGTCAGCTGGCCGGGAGAACATGATTTCAGTCCGGTCATACTCGATCACCTCGCCATTGAGGAAAAACGCGGTCATATCTGAGATACGCGCGGCCTGCTGCATGGAATGCGTCACGATGACGATGCTGTAGCGGTCTTTTAGCTCGTCGATCAGTTCTTCGACTTTGAAAGAGGCAATCGGGTCCAGAGCAGAGGTCGGTTCATCCAGCAGCAGGACGTCCGGTTCGATTGCCAGGCAACGGGCGATGCACAGCCGCTGCTGTTGTCCTCCAGACAAACCATACGCATTGTCATGCAGCCGGTCCTTGACTTCGTCCCACAAGGCTGCATCGATGAGGCTTTTTTCGGCAATTTCGAGTAACTTTTTCTTATCCCGGATGCCATGCAGCTTGGGACCAAAGGTGACATTGTTCAGGATCGATTTCGGGAACGGGTTGGGTTTTTGGAACACCATGCCGACCCGGGCACGCAAGGCTTCGACTCTGATGTCCGGATCCAGGATATTGCGGCCATGATACATGATATTGCCCGTTGTCCGGACCCCTGGAACCTCTTCGACCATGCGGTTGAGTGTTTTGACGAAAGTCGATTTGCCACAACCGGAAGGGCCGATGATCGAAGTCACCTTATTTTTCTGGATATCCAGGCTGACATCGATCAAGGCATGGTGATCTCCATACCAGAGATTGAGGTCCTTGACATCATAAGCGTTCTGAGTCGTAAGTCCGGGCTGGCTTTCAGTCTGCTGGTTCATCTGGATCGGGCTCCTCAATACTTGTGGGAATATTTGTTTCGGATCACTATCGCGATCGAATTCAGGGCAAAAAGCAAGGCCATCAGGACGATGATGGTGGCTGCGGCCAGATTGGCATATTCTTTCGTCAGGACAGCATCCAGCGTCCAATAGTAGATCTGGATCGGCAGGGCTGTGAAGTCATCCATGATGCTGTCTGGCAGTTTCATGATCAGGGTGGGGATGCCCAGGACAACCAGCGGCGCTGTTTCACCGATGGCGCGGGAGATGGCCAGGATGGTGCCCGTCAGGATACCAGGCATCGCCGTGGGCAGCACGATCCGCCAGATGGTCGTCCAGTGGGTCGCACCCAGACCATAGGAAGCGTCTCTGAGGAATCCTGGGACAGCCCGGATCGCCTCCTGGCTGGCCACGACAATCGTCGGCAGGACCAGGAGAGAGAGGGTCAGGCCGCCCGCCAGGATACTGGAACCGAGACCAAAGAGACGGCCAAATACGGTCAAGCCTAAAAGGCCGAAAATGACAGAAGGCACACCGGCCAGATTGGCGATATTGGTCTGGATGAAAGCATGCAGACGGCCTTTGTGGGCAAATTCTTCGAGGTACACAGCCGTTGCCACGCCGATGATGACCGAAGTGGGGATGACGACCAGCATGAGCATCGCCGAGCCGCGAATGGCCCCTTTGATGCCGGCTTTTTCGGCAAAACGGGACAGATTGCTGGTCAAAAACTGGATGTCCAGCCAGCCGATGCTGTCGCGGATAACCTGGACGATCAGGATGCCCAGGACAAGCAGGGCAAAGATCATCGAGAAGAAAAAGACTTTCCGGGCCAGCCAATCGAGCA
>JAQUEY010000045.1 GCA_028684955.1 Eubacteriales bacterium | reverse complement strand
TAAGCTCAAATAAATACACGCGTGCGTTAAAATGAAGACGATTTTTACGCTTAGTGAATATATATAATTTTATAAAAAGTAAAATTGGTAAATGTTATGGGAAAGATGTTGGGATTGAATAATGTACTGGAGAAACCTGGGTTTTTTAGTCTTTTTGATAGAAGATTCGCAATTGACCGCTATTGCGAAATAAATCCCAATAGGGAACTTAAACAAATGTTTTGCAGTCAAATGATTAACAAAATTAAAAGGGAGTTGATAATTTGAAAGGTATTGTCATTGTTGTCATTTTGGCTGTTCTTGCGTTGACAGGTTGTTCATATTCATTTATAGAAACTGATACTTCACTTTCAAAAGAAAAACAAACACAAACTCAGAAACCTGCGGTTGAACTTGAAAGTTTAACTGAAGAGTATCGAGCAGTTTGGGAAGAAGATTACGAATATGATGTACCTCAAATAATCGAAAATTACTCTGATTGGGTCGATTTTTTTAAACGGCATCCTGAATCGTCACCAACTGAAAATGTTCTAAATCGAGATTTCACAGCAACTTTTTTTGAAGATAATGTAATATATGCATATTTGGAAAGTGAGCCGAGCGGCTCCATATTACTGTTGGCAAAAGCGGCGGAAATTGAGGGTGACAAGCTGAATCTCATTATGGAACGTATCATTCCAGAAGTAGGTTCTGATGATATGGCAACTCGAATCTGCCTTTTTGGTATTAATAGGGATGAGATAAATAATGTAAGGTCTATAAATGTCACAATAGATGAAAGTGGGCACTTTTTATCGGAATAACATGATCGCCAGAACAGCAGTGCCGATGAGCACGACGATCAGGATTTTCATGGCTACGTCCAGGAAGCATTCACCGGACTGGTCTTTGAGGAAACGGTTGAGGATCGATTGTGCTTTAATCATGTGTTGAGTTTCTCCTTTGAATTTCAATAATTTGGGACTATGAACTCTATGAAAACTCCGCCCCCGGAAGGCGGATGATTCACCGTTAAAAGGTGAGTTGGTGTGATTAGAATCCGACTGACTGCAGATTGCGGATGATCATCAAGAGGATAGAAACTATGAACATCAGGATCATCAAGACAGTCAGGATAAATGAGGCGACTTTGATCCGGCGACTCTGCAGTATTTTTCGAAAATGGCAATCACAGAACAGACTGTATTGACCCTTCAAGGCCGTAGCCGCAGTGCGAAGTACATCGTACGTCCGGAGCATTGACCAGAATCAAATTGACGCTGCGCCAGTGTTTTTATACAATCAGTTCAGTTCTGCCAGAAGGCAGGGCACGATGGCTGTAGCTGTCAAAGATCGAATGCGTTCTGGTTCTGCTGCCTAATAGGGAGCAATCAACTGTAGTCATGCAGGCTACTTGGAGTGTCAGGAAGACAAGCCGGGTAGCTTTTTTATATGACAGGGGAGAAACATGTATCTGGATCAAATCGCCCACTATTGGGACAAGAGGGCACACGGATACGCCAGAACTATCCAAGAACAGTTGTCAGGCAAAGAGCGTGACCTTTTCCAAGCTCTGTTGCGAAAGCAGGCTCCTGCCGGACAGTCCCTTCAATGCCTCGATGTTGGTTGCGGTCCGGGCTTTTTTTCGATCCTCCTGGCTCAGGATGGCCATCAGGTGACGGCCATGGATTATTCGCAGGGCATGCTCGAGCAAGCTCAGCAGCATTTCAACGAAGCTGGTGTCTCGGTTGCGACTCTGCAGGGTGATGCTCAGAGTTTGCCATTTGCCGATGCCAGTTTTGATTTTGTTGTCTCGCGCAATCTTGTCTGGAATCTGGAGCAGCCTGAAATGGCCTATCTGGAATGGCTCCGTGTCCTGCGACCTGGCGGACGAATCCTGGTCGTGGATGGCAACCATTATCGACACTATTACGACGAGGACTATCTGGCAGCCAAGGGGACGGATTCTTTGTCCAGGCATCCCGCGTGTTACGGGGTTGACCCAGCTCCGATCAACGAAATAGCCCGTGACCTGCCGCTCTCCCGGGTGCCCAGGCCTAATTGGGATATCGACTGGTTCCTGGACCAGGGCGTGGAGCGCATCGATGTTCAGGTGCAAAGGAAGAATTTCATCGAGCGGGAAAATGGCCAGTCTAGAAGCTTGATCATGGATTTTGTACTGGGCGTGGAAAAACCTGCTGGAGAGAAGCAGCCATCTGATCTGCGCAGGGTGCCAGATATGCATGACGACTGGACTTTCTCCTCTGACAATTATGACCGGATCATCCACGCTGAACTGGAAAGTTTCCGTGCCCCGGCCTGGACCAGTCGCATCCTCGCCCAAGCCCCGCAAAAAGACACACTGGATGTGCTCGATGTCGGTTGCGGCCCGGCTTTTTTTTCCATTATCCTCTCCCAAGCTGGTCACCGGGTCGTAGGTCTCGATGGCTCTGATGGCATGCTCAGGCATGCGGCAGACAATGCGGCGGACTATGCTGTCCAACCACTGTTTGTCAAAGGCGATTGCCAGGTTTTGCCTTTTGTGGATCGCTCGTTTGATCTCGTCATCAGTCGCAATGTCACTCACGCGCTGCGTGATCACGCACAGGCTTACGCCGAGTGGCAACGGGTTCTGAAACCGGGCGGTGTTTTACTGATCTTTGATGCCAACTGGCATCTCATGCATACGGATCGGATGATTCGGCGGGAGTTTGCCCGGCGGGAAACGGCGTGCATTGAGCGCTTTGGTTCGAATTTTTCTGGCGGCAAGCTGGAAGTCGAGTCGACCGACGAACTCCCAGGTCATCTGCTCGGCACCTGTGTACGCCCCGGCTGGGATGTGCCCATTTTGAGAGCAGCAGGTTTTGCTGATGTGACTTATGAAGAAAACATCATCCCGGATCTCTGGGATGAAAAGGAAAAGCTCCTCTATGGGGCTACGCCGATGTTCATGATCCGGGCTGTCAAATGATTGCGTGCAAAGAAGAAAAATGAACAGGCGTATTTGGCAAGAACCGATCCTGCGCTACATAGCCAGGCGATTGGGTTCCCTGGTCGTGGTGCTGCTGGGCGTAACGTTCCTGACCTATGGACTGATGTACCTGTCGCCATCGGATCCGGTGGAAATGCTCTTGCAGGCGCAGGGGATCCCCGTATCAGAAAATGTGGTGCTGGCGTTAAAAGAGAAGGCTGGTTTGGACCGGCCGTTTCTCGTGCAGTATGCCTCGTGGCTGGGCAACTTCTGCCGCGGTGACATGGGCCAGTCCCTGATCGATGGGCAGCCTGCTGCCGAGGCTTTACAGGCTGCCCTGCCCAAGACACTGCTCCTGACTCTGACATCGGTTCTCGTGACGATTGTCCTGTCTGTGCCGCTTGGCATCCTGACAGCTGTGCGGCAAAACCGGTTCTCTGACTATTTCATCCGCCTGTTGAGTTTTCTTGGCCATTCGATGCCCAGCTTTTTTGTTTCTCTGCTCCTGCTGTACGTGTTTGCACTGAAACTGCGCTGGCTCCCGGTACTGGCTTCCGATACAGCCAGGGGACTCATTCTGCCTACACTGGCCCTGGCTATTCCCATGACGGGAAAATACATCCGCCAGGTGCGCGCGGCGATTCTGGAGCAACTGGGACAGAGTTATGTGGATGGCGCCATCTCCCGCGGCATCAAACCAGGGGCAGTCCTGGTCCGGGATGTCCTGCGCAATGCTCTTATGACCCTCATCACTCTGATGTCCTTGTCGGTGGGTTCGCTCTTGGGTGGGACTGCAGCTGTGGAGATGATTTTTGTCTGGCGCGGGATGGGGTTTCTGGTCATGGACGCCATTCGAATGCGCGATTATCCGATGATCCAGGCATTTGTCGTCTGGATGGCGCTGATCTATGTCCTGATCAATTTCCTGGTCGATCTGTCCTACCACTTGCTCGATCCGCGTGTGCGCCAGAGCTTGGAGGTGAACTGACATGAAAGGACCCGTATACGACGCCCGGATCCGGTACACTTTCCTGCTGGTCTTGACCCTTGCTTTCCTGTTCCTGAGCATCCTGGCACCGTTGTTCATGCCCAATGACCCGAACCATGCCAGTCTGTCTGATGCGAAGCAGGCACCCAGTGCGGTGTACCCTTGGGGAACAGACTGGCTGGGACGCTGTGTGCTTTCCAGAGTTCTGGCTGGTGCGCCTGTGTCCATTTTTTCTGCTCTGGTGATTGTTGGTCTGACTTTGATGGTTGGCAGCGCGGTTGGGATCGCCTGTGGCTATTGGGGCGGCAAGGTGGATTCGATTTTAATGCGCATTGTGGATATTTTTCTGGCTTTTCCCGGCATGGTGCTGGCCCTGGCTGTGGCCGGGATGCTTGGCAAAGGCCTGAACAATGCGGTGCTCGCGCTCGTAGCTACAGGTTGGCCAACCTATGCTCGGCTCATGCGGGGTCAAGTCCTGACTTTGAAAGAAGAAAATTTTGTTCATGCAGCTAAACTGAATGGTCAAACAACGGTGAGCATCTTGTTCCTGCACATCCTGCCCAATGCGTTGCGCCCCGTTGTCGTGACGGCTTCCCTGAGCATCGGCGGGACAATCCTCTCTCTGGCGGGTCTTTCTTTTCTGGGCCTCGGACCGCAGCCGCCGCTGGCTGAATGGGGGAGCATGCTCGCGGATGGACGGGGCCTGATGCAGCAACATCCTTGGATCGTACTCTATCCAGGACTGGCCATTCTCATGACCTCCATCCTGTTCAATCTCCTGGGTGACAGTGTGAGGGATGTCCTCGACCCGCATGATTCCCGCAATCTCTTTCAAAAAGTGAAAAGGAAAAGAATCCCATGAAAAAGTCGAAGTTGACCATTTTTGCCATGCTGCTTGCCCTGAGCCTGCTGGTCTCCTGCGGAATCACGCAAAAACAGGCAACTGATTTGTCCGTACCAGTAACCAACGCCGCCCCATCAACTGGAAATCCAGAGACTCGCCAGGATTTTGTCTTTGGGGTGTACAATTTCTCAAAACTGGACCCGGCTGACAGTTACAATGGCTGGGGAACCATCCGCTATGGTGTCGGTGAAACATTGTTTAACCTCAACGAGCATCTGGAGGTTGTCCCAGTGCTTGTCACCGAGTTCATGCTGTCTGAGGACAACCTGACCTGGACCCTTCAACTGCGCGACGATGTGACTTTTCACAATGGAAAGCCCATGGATGGCTGGGCGGTGAAGGCCAGCCTTGAACGTCTGGTTGCAAAAAATGAACGGGCCGCGGCGGATCTGAAGCTGGCTGCGATCACTGCTGACGGCTTTTCAGTGGCCATCTCGACGACCCAGCCCAATCCAACCCTGCTCAATTCCCTGTGCGACCCGTATGCCTGCATCATCGACGCTGCGGCAGATGATGGCAGCGTGGATTTCAACTTGTACCCTGTTGGTACCGGACCCTATGTCGTGAAAAGTTACGTGGAAGATGTTTCAGCGACCCTCGAACCTTGTGCGGATTACTGGGGCGGAACACCAGCCAGCAAGAGCGTCACCGTCAAGGCCATTTCAGACGTCGACACCCTGGCTCTGGCGATGCAGAATGGTGAAATCGATGCGGCCTATGGGTTGTCCTACGATACACTCAATTTGTTTGGTAACGATGAGCAGTTTACGGTCAGCCAGGCGGCGACAACCCGGGTCTATATGCTCTTTTTCAACCTCGAGCACGAATTCATGGCCGACGAGACTTTCCGGCGGGCTGTCTGTATGGCTGTCGATAAGGACAGCTACGGTTCAGTGCTGCTCAATGGTGCAGGAACGCCAACCCAATCGGCCTTTCCCGCGGCTTTGAGTTATGGCGATGACAGCAAAATGACCGACGTGCCGGATTATGATCCGGAAGGTGCCCGGATCTTGCTGGCTGGAAACGGCTACAAGGATACCGATGGGGATGGCTTCCTCGAAAAAGACGGCAAGAAGGTCACCCTGAGACTTGTCACCTATGGCCGGACTGGTCTGCCCCAGACTACCCAGGCGCTCCAGTCCGCTCTGCAGGATATTGGAATTGCAGCCACCTACGAACAATTCGAAAGCATTGACGCCGTCCTGGCTGCAGGAGATTTCGACATTTGCGCGTATGCCTATGTCACGACCCCAACCGGCGATCCCCTGTCGTTCTTGAGCTTTACAACTGGTACCGGAAATGGGGCCAATTATGGCCGCTACAGCAACCCCCAAGTGGATCAGCTGCTTCATGAGTTGTCCCTCGAGTTTGACCGGGACAAACGGGCAGCCCGGGCCACTGAGATCCAGCAAATCGTGACGGGTGACTGTGCCTACAGCTACCTGTTTCATCTCAACATGTTCATGGTGACTAAAAAAGGTGTGAGGGGCATCCAGCAAAGCCCGGTCGATTATTATCAGATAACCGCCAGAACGGCCCGGGAATAAAGCCGGAGGAGAAGACAAGCGGATGACACCCATCGATCAAGTTGGCCTTTTGGACATCGAACACGTGTTTGTGAAGTACCCCTGTGGCAAAGACGTCCTCTGGGATGTGTCCCTGCGCTTGCAGGAAAAGGAAATCCTGTGTGTGATCGGTGAATCTGGCAGTGGGAAGTCAACGCTGTTGCAGGCGATTTTGCGCATGCCAGGCAAAGTTGAAATCACGCAGGGGGCTATCCAGTTTGCAGGTCAGGACCTGTGTGCACTGGAGGGGGAGGCTCTGCGCAAGGTTCGCGGCACAGGAATCGGTATGGTTTTCCAGGAACCAGGGGCATCCTTGAATCCGATCAGGAAAATCGGGGTGCAATTCTATGAAACCTTGCGCGCCCATGGTCGCATCAGTCGCCGCCAGGCAGACGAAAAAGCCCGGAACCTGCTGTCCGTTCTCGATCTGGCAGACCCGGAGCGCATCCTCAGGAGCTGTCCGGTGCAGCTTTCCGGCGGGATGAACCAACGAGTGGCGATCGCCCTCGCGATGGCTCTGAAACCAGCTGTGCTGCTTGCCGATGAACCAACCAGTGCCCTGGATGTGACAGTCCAGGCTCAAATTGTCGCTGAACTTAAAAACCTGCGCGCTCAATTTGGCACGAGCATCCTGGTTGTGACCCACAACCTGGGGGTTGTGGCCAAACTGGCAGACACGGTGGCGGTGATGGTTGGGGGCCAAGTCGTGGAATATGGTTCCCGGGACACGGTTCTCGGTTCACCCTCCCATCCGTATACACGGGCGCTGCTGGCTGCAGTTCCCAAGCTAGAACCGGCCTGCCATGGATAGCCATGAACAGAAGCTGAGAGTCCTGGCAGGCAAGCAAGGAGAACGGTGCAGCATGGTAAACGACGTTTTGCAAATCAGGGGAGTCAGCAAGCGCTATCAGGCAGGCAACAAAAATATCGAGGCTGTGCGTGATGTCAATCTGACGGTCGGTGCTACGGAGTCGGTCGGACTTGTCGGTGAATCTGGCTGCGGCAAATCGACGTTGGCCCGCCTGGTTGCACGCCTCGACTCGCTGGACCGAGGCCAGGTCATCTTGTGTGGCGAGGACATTTCACAAATAAAAGGGGCAGCCCTGCGCCGGGCCTATGCCAATCTGAAAATGATCTTCCAGGACCCCCGTTCATCCTTTGATCCCCGGCTGACTTTGGGAGCAAGCATCCTGGAAGCACTCAGAACGGCAGGAGTCCAAAGATCCAAACGCAAGGCACAAGCTGAAAAGCTGCTCAGCGAGGTGGGTCTCAATGCCACTTTTTTAACGGCAAAACCGCGCGATGTCAGCGGTGGTGAGTGCCAGCGGGCTGCAATTGCCCGCGCCATCGCAGCCAAACCCAAGCTGCTCATTTGTGATGAGGCGACCAGTGCGCTCGATGTCTCAGTCCAGGCTCAGATCATGGAACTGCTTTGCAAGCTGCGACGGGAACACGACATGTCGTTTCTGTTCATTTCCCATGACCTGGCTCTGGTCAGTGGTTTCTGCGACCGGACGTATGTCATGAAGGATGGCATCCTGGTGGAGAGCGGGGCAACCGGTCAGGTTTTGAACCATCCACAGCATGACTATACCAAAACGCTGATAAGGTCCATTGTTTAAGCAAGAAGCGCCTGCTGAACAATGGACAGACTCTGATATAATCTGTTTATTGAATGGCTGAATTTTTCCGTTCTGGAGGAGCTTTATGCTGGATTATCCTTACCTCAAACTGCTTTCCCGTGATTATCCAACGATCCAGATGGCTGCGGCGGAGGCGATCCGGCTCCAGGCGATCATGAGCCTGCCCAAGGGCACGGAGTTTTTCTTCAGTGATCTGCATGGTGAGCACGAGGCTTTCATCCATTTATTGCGCAGCGCTTCAGGTTTCATCCGCAACAAGATCGACGATCTGTTCACCAAGTCGGTCTCTAAGTCCGAACGGGTTGCCCTGTCCAATTTGATCTATTATCCGGAAAAAGAGCTGGAGCTTCTCGATCTCGAGGGTCAGGACTTGCTGGACTGGTGCCGGATCACGGTTTATCGGCTGCTCGAGGTCAGCAAGACTGTCTCGGCCAAATATACGCGCCAGCAGGTCAGGAAGAAATTGCCGCCACAGTTTGCTGCCATCATGGATGAGCTCTTGCATGTCGATACGGCCAGCAAAGCCCAGTTTTACGAAGCCGGCGTCCGATCGATCGTCGAGACAGGCATGATGAAGGACTTCATTTCGAGCCTGTGTGTCCTGATCCAGCAGCTCGCGATCGACAAACTCCATATCATTGGCGACATTTTCGACCGCGGTCCGCGTGCGGATGCGATCATGAATGCCTTGATCGATTTTCATGATGTGGATGTCCAGTGGGGCAACCACGACATTCTCTGGATGGGTGCGGCAGCGGGCAATCTGGCCTGCATGGCCAATGTGATCCGGCTCGGCATCAGCTACAACAGTTTTGATGTGCTCGAGGATGGCTACGGGATCAACCTCCGTCCACTGTCGGTGTTTGCGGCCCAGGTTTACCGCGATGACCCGTGCAAGATCTTTGCGCCCCACATCCTGGACGAAAACAAATACGATCCGGTCGATGTCCATCTGGCAGCCAAAATGCACAAGGCCATGGCAATCATCCAGTTCAAGCTGGAGAGCCAGCTGATCGCCCGCCATCCGGAATACCAGATGGAAGACCGTCGCCTGCTGGAGAAAATCGATTTTGCCCAGGGGACCTTGACCCTGGATGGCGTGGCACATGCCTTGAAGGATACCCGTTTTCCGACTGTCGATCCCAAGGACCCACTGCGCCTGATACCTGAAGAAGAAGACCTGATGATGACGCTGGCAGCTTCGTTCCGGCACAGTGAGAAACTCCAGCGCCATATCCGTTTCCTCTACCTGCAGGGAGGAACGTACAAACGGATCAACAACAACCTGCTTTATCATGGTTGCATCCTGATGACTCCGGACGGTGATTTTGAAACCGTTACATTCGGAGACACAAGCTATGCTGGCAAGGCTTACCTGGACCACATCGATGCGGTTGTTCGCCGGGGTTATTTTGCTCCGCCGCACTCGCAGGAGCGCTATGATGCGCGCGATTTGATGTGGTATCTCTGGTGCGGCCCGCATTCACCGCTCTTTGGCAAGAACCGCATGGCCACGTTTGAGCGTTATTTCCTGTCCGAAAAAACAACGCACAAAGAGCACATGAATGCCTACTACAAGCTGCAGGACAACCGGGATGTCTGCGAAAAGATCCTGCGCGAATTTGATCTCGACCCTGCCCGGGCCCACATCATCAACGGTCATGTGCCGGTCAAACTCAAGGCAGGGGAGAGTCCGGTCAAAGGTGGCGGCCTGCTCTATGTCATCGATGGCGGTATCTCCAAAGCGTACCAGACAACCACGGGAATTGGCGGGTATTCCCTGATCTTCAACTCCCGGTATCTGGCGCTGGCCGAACATTTACCTTTCCATGTGGATGAAGAAAAAAGGCCGGTCGACTTGTCTCCGGTGGTCAGGATTATCGAGAACATGCCCCAGCGGGTCACGGTGGCTGATACCGACGAGGGCAGGGAACTGGCTCGCCAGATCGAAGAGTTGCAGGACCTGATCCAGGCCTACCGATCCGGTGTGCTCGAGGAGCGTGCCTGAGCCCGTTAATAATTTTCTATAATCTATAGTTATGCGAATGTTGAGGTTTCAGCCAAAGTCAGGCTTTGTTTTTTGATTGCTCCGACAGATACAATCCGAGCAGGATCATGCAAGCTCCGGTTATCGTCAGCCAGGTGATGGGTTCATGCAGCAGGATGGCGGCAAAAACGGTTGTCATGACTGGAATCAAATAGATGTACTGGTTGGTTTTGACCGGTCCAATGGCTTGGATCGCCCGGTTCCAGAAAATGAAGGCCAGGGAAGAGGCCACGATACCGAGGTAGAAAAGACTGGCGATGCCTTCGCTGTCCAGGCTCTCCGGGAGGATGGGCACGCCACTGACGAGCAGCATCAGGATGAGGAAAAAGAATCCGTAAACAAATACTTTACGGGTGAGCTGGATCAGGGTGTACCCGGTTCCAGTCTTCAACATGAAGACGGAATAGACGGCAAACATCAGGGCCGCTCCGATGGCCAGCAGATCACCGATGGGTTCAACTCCTTCCAGTTGGCTGCCGTTGATGATGATGATCAGAACGCCGAGATAAGCCGTGATCAGACCGATAACGCCCTGGAAGGTGAAAAAGGGTGTTTTGTAGACCAGGCGGGACAGAATGCCGGTCATAAAGGGGATGGTGGCTACGATCAGGCTGACATTGGAAGAATACGTCCATTGCAGCGCGCTGTTCTCAAAGACAAAGTAACTGGCCAGGGCTGCCCCGACCGCCAGGAAGAGGAGTTCTTCGCGCAACGAAACAGGCTTTTTGAACCGGGGATGAATGATGCTTAAAAAGATGATGGCGATGATGAAGCGGCTCAGCAAGATCTGCAGGGGAACCATCTGGTCCAGAAGCCATTTGCTGATGATGAACGTGGAACTCCAGATTGAAATCGTGATCAATGCAAGCAGGTGACCTTTCAGGGCAGGTGGCATAAAATATTTCATTTTACCGCTGTGCCACATTTAGGACAAAACCGGGCAGCGGCCGAAAGTGGCGTGCCACATTCCGGACAAAACTGGGAAACCGGTGCAGTCTGGTGATAGGTTTCTTCGACAGAATCGTCATAATCCTCCAGTGCGGCTCTCTGGCTCTGGGGCACAGCCGCCTGCGCTGGTTGACGACGGGACCTGGCACGGCCAGGCTTCCGGTTCATGAACACAATCAGCAAAACACCCAGACCAACCAGAATCAATTGGCCCAGATTGGGCTCGACTTCACTTTCCAGGCCATTGATGAAAGGAGCAGCCGGCCAATAGTAGACCGTGCTTTCAACTTTGACGCCCATGTCTGCACCACGGCGCGTGGTATGTCCGTCGTGCACCTCGCCATCTGCATCGGTGAACGTGTAGTCAATCGACCATTCATAGCGTTTGTCTGCTGCATATTGATTGTCTGCGCCGCCAACCCGGCGGGTGTTAACATCGGCAAAGGTTGTCTCGCCGACAAAAAACAGGGCAAAGCGACTGACGCCAAGCAGGATCATGGCTACCCCGAGCAGGGATATGAGAATGCGGGCCAGGATACCATTGCCTTTGGATGTTTGTTTGATCCGACTCATCTGTGTGCCTCCTCTTTCTGGCAAGGTCAGTCTAAAGGTGCAGATTGATTTTATGATTAATAAATCTGCCTGGCAAGCTATTCTTTTTAACCAGTAAAAGATCTAAAATGAGAGTAAATGATCGCATTCCAGGTTCAAGCTAGGTGCAGAAGTGAGCAGCGAAGTGGCTGGTTCAGGAAAGGCTTCACAGCGGGTACGATTGAAGACGGGGACACGTTCAATGCGCCTTCACTGAAGACCATTGAGCTGGCAGCCTGAGAAAGCAGGTCTGAGGCATGAATATTCCGCAGAAAAAACATCATCGGCCCACCCTGAAATCCCATCTGAGAAACAAGCACCTGGCAGACAGTTTCCGTTATGCTGCGGAAGGGATCTGGACCGCTTTTCTCCATGAGCGGGTCTTCACCGTCGAACTGCTGGCTGCCATAGCGGTTGCCATTGCTGGTTTTGTTTTCAGGGTCAGCCGGATTGAAGGAGCAGTCCTGGCGATCTGCATCACCCTGGTTTTGTCAGCTGAATGTCTCAACAGTGCACTCGAGCGGATGGTGGACCTGGTCACACCAGAGTATCATCCCTTGGCCAAACAGATCAAAGACCTGGCTGCAGGTGCAGTCCTGATCACGGCGATTGGCTCTGTTATCATCGGGCTGCAGATTTTTGGGCCGATCCTTCTAAACTGGATTGGATTGTCTTAAATATCTTTACTCTGGAGCAGATGGATCGTGCGCTGGGGGTAGGGGATTTCAATCCCCTGCTGATCCATGGCAATTTTGACGTTTTCCAGGATATCAAAACGGGTTGCCCAGTAATTCTCAGTCAGGCACCAGGCCCTGAGGGCAAACACGAGCGCGTTATCACCATGTTTGACCAGACGGCAGAAGGGTAGCTCAGGCTCGGACAGGACAGAGGGATGTTTCTGAACTTGTTCCAGCAAAACCTGTTTGACGAGCTCGATATCGGATGTATAGCCGACAGAGATTTCCAAGTTGAGCCGGCGAGTGTTTTCGCTGGAGTAATTGGTGATGGCCGCATTGGTCAGGTTGCCATTGGGCAGGGTGATGATCTGGTTGTCGGGGGTCACGAGGATGGTGTAGAACACATTGATCTCGCGCACGGTACCAGATCCATCCTTGGTATCGACATAGTCACCAACCCGGAAGGGTTTGAAAATCAGGATGATCAGGCCGCCAGCGAGGTTGCCCAGGGCGCCCTGCAAGGCGAGGCCGATCGCCAGTCCCGCGGATCCGAGCAAGGCCAGGATCGAGGTCATCGGGACACCGATCATGCTGGCGGCAGTCAGGATCAGGATGATGATCAGGACGATCTTGAGAAAGCTGCGGAGGAAGCTCTGGGCTCCGGGATCCATCCGGGAAAAGGCCGGTGAACGGCTCATCCGCTTGGACAGGAACTGGATCAGCCGGTAACCAATGATGACTAAAAGGAGCGCCAGAACCAGATTCAGGCCGGTTGTAGTCGCAAATTCTTTGATTTTGTCGAGGATTTCTTGTGCCATGTCAATCTCCTGTGAAATGAGTCTGTTCAACATCATAGTATAGAATGCCGGTGAAGGCAAAACCACGGCATTTGTTTAACATGCAATTGAATTGTAGTGATGCTGGTCATTTGTCTGCAACATGTCTTTGCTATGATAAAAGCGTTTCGTCTCGCCCAGTCAGCAGGCCAGAGCGCCAAAGGAATGACAGATCACGATGAAAAAGACTGCTCAACAAACGAACGGATCGACGCAATCACAGCCTGTGAGACCACTGACCAGACGCCCTGCCGGAAAATTCCACAACGGGTGGAAACTCTGGACGGTACTGGCCTTTGTGGTCATCATTGCCGGTGTCGTCGTCGGATTTCCTTATATCGAAGACTCTGCCCAGTTGTTGAAACCATCTGGACATTTATCCGGTGCAGTCGCAGAACCTGCAGTGGATTCTGCTACGGCTGCTCCCAGTGAAACCTTCCCGATTACCAGCCCGACAAGCAGATCATCCACCTCAGGTGTCCCAAGCCCGGCGTCATCCCCGACACCTTCACCTACGCCCAGCCCAACCCCCACTCCGACCCCATCACCCACACCCAGCCCAACCCCTACACCGACTCCAACTCCAACTCCAACGCCTACCCCTGTTCCCATGCCCACTCCGACACCCGTTCCGACTCCGACACCTGCCCCCGCTGCACCTGTCCGGGCGGCAGCCTCTACATCGCGGATCGTCGGCTATTTTGCCGGCTGGAAAATCGCCGAAGGCTTTGATCCTTACCAGATCGATGTGTCCAAACTGACCCACATCAATTATGCTTTTGCCAAGATCAGTTCTGACAATACGCTCATCATGGGATATCCCAAGTATGATCCGCAAAACTTTGCCGCACTCCGGCAGCTCAAAAAGCAAAAACCAGAACTGAAAACGCTGATTGCTGTCGGTGGCTGGGACTGGTCGGAACGCTTTTCCGATGCGGCCCTGACCGAGGAATCCAGAAAGACGTTTGCCGAAAGCTGTGTGGCATTCATGATCGAACATGGCTTTGACGGCGTCGATCTCGACTGGGAATATCCGGTCCAAGGCGGCGCTTCTGACAATGTGAGGCGACCGGAAG
Organism: Eubacteriales bacterium; assembly: GCA_028684955.1. GTDB lineage: Bacteria > Bacillota > Clostridia > Saccharofermentanales > UBA5734 > UBA5734. The sequence goes on along the minus strand of JAQUEY010000045.1, from coordinate 894 downwards.
ACCGGGAGAATTTCACCCTGCTGATGAAAACGCTGCGCCAGAAACTGGATGAGCGTTCGGCAGCTGATGGCAAGCCCTACTTGCTGACCTTTGCCGGTGGCTGCTATACGACGTACATCAAGAACACACAACTGGATGAACTGGGCGAGATCGTCGATTTTGCCAACCTGATGACCTATGACATGCATGGCACCTGGGATGTCCGGACGGATTTCAATGCGCCCCTCTATCCACCGGACCGGTCAGCGCTTGAGCAGTTGAACTGGTCGGTCGATAAAACAGTCAATCTCTGGCTCAATGCGGGCATGCCAGCTGAAAAGATTGTCTTGGGCATCCCGTTTTATGGCATGAAATACACAAATGTCACAAGCTCTGACCAGAACGGCTGGTACCAGACCTACAGCGGCGGCTGGGCGATATCATACAAGGACATCGCCGAAAAATATCTGACCAACCCCACCTACAAGCGCTATTTCCATCCCCAGGCCAAAGTGCCGTGGCTGTTCGATGGCTCGACTTTCATCAGCTATGACGATCCGGAATCGATCGGCTGGAAGGCCAACTATATCAGGGACCGGGGTCTGGGCGGCGCGATGTTCTGGCAGATCACCCAGGACAACGGTACCTTGCTGAACGCGCTGGAAGATGCGATGGATGGGTAAGAGGAAGAAGCGATGAATATGAATATCTCTGTTTTGAAACCTTCATTTTTAAACGCATGTGTAATGAAACAGGTCTTTTACTTCTTGTCAAAAAGTATAATATAAGAAATTTTAAATGCGCTGATTCTGTTTAAGTTGTCCGGGCAACTGTTATTTGGTTTGATTTGTCAAATTCGCGTTATTTTTGCGAAACTGATTTGTAAAATGACAAAAACAGTACACTTAAATATCT
>JAQUEY010000203.1 GCA_028684955.1 Eubacteriales bacterium | reverse complement strand
CATCGCCAGCGCCCGTGGTGTCGACGACGGCCACATCGTAGGTGGCGCGGCGGGCCGAGCCAAGCTTGTTGTGGGCGTAGGCACCATCCGGACCGAGCGTGATCAGGACGAGCTGGAGACCATAGGTTTCGATCAGGTGCTGGGCTCCTTTTTCCAGATCACTTTCACCAGTCAGGAAGACCAGCTCTTCTTCAGAGATCTTGACCATGTCCGACAGCGGCATCGCCGAGAGAATGCCGGCCTTGGCGGCTTCCGGGGATTTCCAGAGGCGCAGGCGCAGATTCGGGTCATAGGAGATGAGCTTGTGCTGCTCCTTAGCATGCTTGACCGCAGCCATGGTGGCTGAACGGGAGGGCTCGCCAGTCATTGAGACAGAGCCGAAGTGGAAAATCGAGCAATCCTCGATCAGCTGGTAGGAGAGCTCGGACGGCTCGAGGAGCAAGTCGGCACCGGGATCGCGGTAGAAAGAAAAGGAGCGGTCACCAGTGGGACTGAGATGGACGAAGGCGAGTGTCGTGTTGCAGGTATCGGTCATGACCAGACCGTGGGTGGAGACTCCAACGTTATCGAGGGTCTTTTTTAAAAACTGGCCAAACTGGTCGGTGCCGACCTTGCCGATGAAGGCAGTTGACAGGCCTAGCTTGGAGAGAGCGGCCAGGACATTGGCCGGGGCACCGCCGGGATTCTGCTCAAAAGTCGGATTGCCCTGGGAAGATGGGCCGGCCGGGGTGAAATCGATCAGGAGTTCGCCTAGGGCTGTAACATCGTACATGACAGTGTACCTCGCAACAAGATTTTGAAGGGACGGGCAAGCGGTTTTTCCTCGCTTCCATGATACCACAGATCCTATTCATTCAGACCTGTTAATCGAATGACTTGCACAGGGCTTGCACACTTATGAAGCGTGGTTCTCCAGCTCGAAACTGCTTGATCTGGTTTATGGAATCATGCCTGAGGTGGCAGAACTGCAGAATTTATTTATAATGGACGCAGGAAATGAGGCGTCTTCTATGCAGCTGAGCTGGATTCGTGTCAAGCAGGTCTTACTGGGTTTTGTATTTGTGACTTTGGTAGCCGTGATCGCCACAGCTGTTTTGCTGGGACTGGACCAGGGCAAAGCAGAACAAATGCCAAACCATGAGATCAATCACCTGCGGGTGCTTGAAGATGAGGACGGGACTCTGCAAGCCTCAGATCTTCTCCCTCTGAATGCTACAACAGACGAACTATATGATAAATGGCAAGATCAGGACGGCCCAAGCCTGGCCAAGGGCCAGAGTGGTTCCGTCTGGTGGGTGCTGTTGGAGTCCCCTGCCCCAGATCTGTATCTTTCGATTTTCAATCCCACAGTCGAGTCTGTTACCGTCTACACATCTGGCACTGGTGCGGCTGACACCACGCTGGCATTGTCCTCTGATCATCCAAGTGAAGGCCACGTCCTGCAGGCTGGCTGGGGATCACCATCGGACGACAGCGAACACTTCATTTACCCGGTCTTTGCCATCTCCAACCAGGGCCCTGTCCTGATCCGGCTCTACTCGCGCTATGTGCAGAGCTATACGTTTAGCTGGCATTATGCTCATAGCTTTTATTCCCAGCGCAGCTGGACCACGACCTTGCTCGGTTTTTTTGTCGGGATCCTTACCGCTGTCATGCTCTTTAATTTTCTGTCTTATCGTAAAACCAAAGATACCATGCTCCTGACCTTCATGATTTTCATCCTGTCAGTCATCGTCCACCAAATGGCTATACTTGGCGCCGTACAACTGCTGTTGCCGAACAAAGCCAACGAATTGATCAAGTATGTGGGGGTACTCGGTGGCTTGATGAGCCTGGCAGGTGCCCTTCTGGCGGACAGCTTCCTGCGCCAGACCAGAATGGCCCGGGCTAGCCGCCTTGTCGTCCTGTTTTCTGTTGCTTCACTTCTATCTGCAACGATTTTGACCTGGTTCAACCAGATCCAGCTAGTCAACAATGTGACAAATGCCACCCCCATGATCGTCATTCCGGCGACGATTGCCTTTCTTCTATCATTGCCACGGGCCGATCAGGTGCGTTCGCGTTATTTTACCTCGGCCTGGATCATTATGTTCCTGGCGATCGTGGTCCATTACCTGCGCATCCAGGGCTTGGTCCCCAATACACTCGGCTCTCTGTCACTGACCATTGTCCTGATCGTACTGGAGTCCTTTGTTTTGGCAACTGGCCTGGCAGCACAGACAGCAGTTTACAAAAACCAGGCCCAGGCTCATGAGCTGGCTTTCCTCAGGACTCAGATTCAGCCCCATTTCCTCTTCAATACACTCAATGTACTTGCCGCCCTGGCCCCGATCGATGGTAAAAAAACCCGCGGCCTGATCCTCGACTTTGCCAGCTACTTGCGCACTTCATTCGATTTCAAAGCCCTCAGCCAGGACGTCACCCTGGAGAATGAGCTGGAAGCGATCGAGGCCTATGCACGCATCAGCCAAGCGCGCTTTGAGAATCGGATCCAGTTCGATTTCGAAATCGAAGACGTCGGTCCGTTGAGGATTCCGAATCTGATTTTGCAGCCGCTCGTGGAAAATGCCATCCGCCATGGTCTGCGCCATAAGCCAGAAGGAGGCCAGATTGCCATCCGGGTGCAACGCGTCCAGAACAAGGTCCGGATCGAAGTCGAGGACAATGGCACTGGTCTGAGTGCAGAAGCGCTGGAGCGGATCCATCAAGGTCCGGATGATGCTACGGGCAGCGGTGTCGGTTTGTACAACATCCGCGAGCGTTTGCGTCTGCGCTTTCAAACCGAGCTGCATATCGAAAATTTCCCCGGGTACGGAGCCAAATTCTGGTTTGAAATTCCAGCCGAGCGGCGCAAGCGACATCAGGAGGCCTAGCACATGCGGACCATCATCATCGACGATGAATACCTGGCCCAGGAAGGTTTAAAAATGGAGCTGGCCGAATTCCCGGAAATCGAGATTGTCGGCCAGTTTGCCGATGTCCAGGACTTCCTGGAACAGGCTTCCCAGCTGAAACCAGACCTGCTTTTTATCGATATCGAAATGCCGCAGATGAGTGGATTTGATCTGATCAACGCCGTGCAGGCCGATCTCCCAGGTCAGAAGCCTGTTATTGTCCTGGTCACAGCCTATGCTCAGTATGCCATCCAAGCTTTTGAAGCCAGCGTCACCGATTACCTGCTTAAACCAGTCACAGCCACACGCTTGAAAAAGACCCTAGCCCGGATCGTTCCCGTCTGGCAGGAAAAAATGCGCGCATTGATTGGAACTGATCCTATGACAGAAGAAGCTGAATATGCCAGCCATACGAAACCGCGGCAGGCAAATACCCTGACCCTGCATTGTTTTGGCCCATTTACGCTGTCTTTGGGCGGAAAACCACTCGGTTTCAAATGGCGCTCCAAAAAAGAATTGGAACTTTTGGCATATCTCTCTTGTCAGCGTGGTCACCCCGTCACCAAGGACAAGATTGCCGATGCCCTATGGCCAGAACTTATTGCTCCGCCGATTAAATATCGGACTATGCTATCGCATACTTTGTGAACTTTGAACCAAAGAAGCTGATGACCTTTTTGGGATTCATTTGAATCCTCTTCAAAACAGATCGGGCATTGGCACTC
>JAQUEY010000202.1 GCA_028684955.1 Eubacteriales bacterium | reverse complement strand
TTGAAACTGTCCTTCAACGAAACCGAGCGGTTGAAGACCAGATGGCCGGGCTTGCTGTCACCATTGTCGAGGCAGAAATAGCCCAGGCGCAGGAACTGGAAGCTGGCGGGAGCCGAATAGCTCGACAGGGAAGCTTCGACCCGGGCATCCGGCAGGACCTCGAGCGAGGCTGGGTTGATGCAGTCGAGGAAATTGCGGTCTGCAGCGTCTGGATCGGCAACGGAGAAGAGGTTGTCGTAGAGACGGACCTCGGCAGGCAGGGCGGTCTGGCTGTCGACCCAGTGGATCGTGCCCTTGACTTTGCGACCGTCCGGGGTGTTGCCACCGCGGGTGTCCGGATCGTAGGTGGCGTGGACAGCGACGACCTGGCCGTTTTCGTCCTTGTCACAGCCGGTGCAGCGCACGACATAGGCCGCCTTGAGACGGACCTCGTTGCCGGGGAAGAGGCGGAAGTAACCTTTGACCGGAATCTCCAGGAAATCATCGGCCTCGATCCAGAGTTCACGTGAGAAGGAGACCTCACGGGTGCCGGCGGCCGGGTTTTCCGGATTGTTTTCAACGAAGAAGGTTTCAGTCTGGCCTGCTGGGTAATTGTCGATCACGAGTTTGACCGGGCGCAGGACAGCCATGACGCGGGTGGCAGTGGTATTGAGATCCTCGCGCAGGCAATGCTCGAGGAAGCTGTATTCGACCGTGCTGTTGACCTTGGAGACACCGATCCGCTCACAGAAATTGCGGATGCTTTTGGGCGTATAGCCGCGGCGCCTAAGACCACCCAAGGTGGGCAGGCGAGGATCGTCCCAGCCGGAAACAAGCTGGTTTTCGACCAGATGGCGCAGCTTGCGTTTGCTCATCACGGTGTGATTGATGCCGAGGCGGGCAAACTCGATCTGACGCGGCTGGCTGGGCAGGGCACAGTTGTGGACGACCCAGTCGTAGAGTGGCCGGTGGTCTTCGAACTCGAGCGAGCAGAGCGAGTGGGTGATGCACTCGAGTGCATCCTCGATTGGATGGGCATAGTCGTACATCGGGTAGATGCACCAGGTGTCACCGGTGCGGTGGTGGTGGGCGCGCAGGATGCGGTAGAGGACCGGGTCGCGCATGTTCATGTTGCCGGAGGTCATGTCGATCTTGGCGCGCAAGACCATCGAGCCATCAGCGAATTCACCGGCCTTCATGCGGGCGAACAGGTCGATTGACTCCTCGGGGCTGCGGTCGCGCCAGGGGCTTGGCGTGCCCGGACTGGTCAGGGTGCCGCGGCTCTCGCGCATCTGTTCCGGGGTTTGCTCGCAAACATAGGCCAGGCCTTTTTTGATCAGGTCGCAGGCCAGGTCATACATTTTCGGGAAATAGTCCGAGGCGAAGTAGAAACGGTCGCCCCAGTCGTAGCCGAGCCAGTGAATGTCCTCCTGGATCGCCTCGACGTATTCGACATCTTCCTTGCTTGGATTGGTGTCGTCCATGCGCAGGTTACAGACACCACCATATTTCTCGGCAGTGCCGAAATCGATCACGATCGCCTTGGCATGGCCGATATGCAGGTAGCCGTTCGGCTCCGGTGGGAAGCGGGTGTGCACAGTCATGCCGGCGAAACGGCCATCCGCGGCGATGTCTTCTTCGACAAACTCATGGATGAAATGCTTGGATTCGACCGTTGCTTCTACACTGGATTCAGCAGCATCGCCAAGGGCGGGGTTGAGATGTTCGAGGTCAGCCATGGTCAGATACCCTCCAGTTTCGTTAGTGCGATGTGAAGGCGGGCCAGCGATTCATCCCTGCCCAAGATGGTCAAGATTTCGATCGCGCCGCCGGGTGTGACTTCCTGGCCGGAAATGGCGATGCGGACCGGCCACATGACCTGGCCATTTTTGAGGCCTTTTTCAGCGGCAAAGCCGATCAGCAGGTCGTGCAGCGCCTGGCGCTCCCAGCTTGGCAATGCTTCGAGGGCGGTGACGACCTGAGGCAGGACTTGGGCAGCCAGGGCAGGATCGGTCTTGCTTTTCTTGTTGCTGAACAGGTCGGTCGAGTAGTCCTGGCGCTGGCTGAGGAAAGCGACCATGTCCGCGACCTGAGTCAGGCGGGTGACGCGCGGCTGCAGGATCTCGGCCAGCAGGGCGGCGTCATGGGTACGGCCGGCAAAGACGCGGTCGAGCTCAGGCTGGATCAGGCTGAGGAAATCGCCCGGGGCCATTTTCCGGATGTATTCGGCATTGAACCAGGTCAGTTTGTCATAGTCGAAGACCGAGGGTGACTTGCTGATCCCATCGATGGCAAAGGCCTGGCAGAGCTCAGACAGGGTGAAGAGCTCGGTGTTATCCTTGGGGCACCAGCCGAGCAGGGCGATGTAGTTGACGATCGCTTCGGGCAGGTAGCCATCTGCCACGAGGTCGGCAAAGCTGGTCGCGCCGTGGCGCTTGGAGAGCTTTTTGCCATCTTTGCCGAGGATCAGGGGCAGGTGGACGTAGGTTGGGATCTCCCAGCCAAAGGCCTCATAGAGCAGGTTGTATTTGGGTGTCGAAGAGAGGTATTCCGAGCCGCGTACGACATGGGTGATGGCCATGTCGTGATCGTCGATGACGTTGGCGAAGTTGTAGGTCGGGTAGCCATCGGATTTGAGGAGGACCTGGTCCTCCAACTCACTGTTTTCGACGGAGATATCGCCGTAAACAGCATCCTGGAAGGTTGTCGTGCCGGCAAGGGGCATTTTCTGGCGGATGACCGAAAGCATGCCCGCAGCCAGGTTGGCTTGTACGACTTCGGCTGGCAGGTCGCGGCAATGACGGTCGTAGCCTCCAGCAAAATTGCCTGCTGCTTCGGCGGCGGCGCGCACGCTCTCGAGGCGCTCTTTGCTGCAGAAGCAGTGGTAGGCTTTGCCCTCGGCAACCAGCTGCTCGGCATGGAGACGATACAGGTGCAACCGTTCGCTCTGGACATAGGGACCATGCGGGCCGCCGACATCCGGGCCCTCATCGTGGGTCATGCCAACCTCACGCAGGGTGTGGTAGATCAGGTCCAAAGCGCCCTCGACCTGGCGTTCCTGGTCGGTGTCTTCGATGCGCAGAATGAACGAGCCACCGAGCGACCGGGCGATCAGGTATTCGTACAGGGCTGTGCGGAGATTGCCGACATGCATCATGCCGGTAGGACTGGGCGCATAACGGGTGCGGACAGTGGGTGTCGTCATGGAAAACCTCTTTGACCGGTGCCTCTCGCTTCACGAAAAGCTTTTGACTTGTTCACCGGATGTTCACGGGATGGGGCTAATCTTTAACGCATAATATGATACCATAGGATGCACAGTTTGGCACTTTGGAAAGAGGTACACGATGTTTGGATATGTCCGGCCGTACAAGCCGGAATTGCTGGTCAAGGAACTGACCCGCTACCAGTCCGTCTACTGCGGCATTTGCAAGCAGATTGGCCGCGACTATGGCCAGTTGCCGCGCCTGGCCCTGGGCTATGATCTGACCCTTTTTGCGGTCCTGCTTTTATCCCTGACCCCGGATCAGCCGCCGGAGGAGCTGGCTGGTTGCATCTCTAACCCAGTCAAGAAACGTCCGATGCTCAAGGGGGGCGAAATCATCCGCCTGGCAGCTGGACTGACCATGCTTTTGGCCTATCACAAGGCAG
>JAQUEY010000044.1:7332-15371 GCA_028684955.1 Eubacteriales bacterium | reverse complement strand
CATCGCCATGTAGAGGGAACATCAGATAGTCTAGAATTAAAAGGTCAAAGTGTTCATTCCTGATTCGTTCGATTGCCTTGAGCGGATCCGTCTCACCAACTGTTTCATACCCTCCACGGTTCAGGACAACGGAGAGCGAGTCTATGATGCCGATCTCATCGTCCACGACGATGACCCGAAAATCTGATTTTTCGCTTAGTTTACGTTTGCGCATAAGCGCCCACCTCTTTTCCCAGCAGATTATTCACAGCCGCAGTTGGGTAGCTTCGAAAAATGGGGAGCTGGATGTAAAAACTTGTCCCCTTGCCGAGCTCACTGTCAAACCACAGCCGGCCGCCAAATTTGCCTTTGATCGTGGCATGGGACATGTAAAGTCCCAGTCCGGTGCCGAGCTTGCCTTTGGTTGTCACCATTTCCCGAAACAGCTTGTCACGGATCGAGGGTGCTATGCCGCTGCCATAATCCTTCAACTCAAACAGAATCTGGTCACCTTTTTCCTCAATGATCAAATCCACTTTCCCTTTGCGTCCATTGTAAGATTGTAGAGCGTTGATGATCAGATTGTCAAAAATCTGGACCAGACTGTTAACCTCACCTTTGAGCTCAATCAGACTGCCAGACAAGTACTGGATGTTGAGTTCACAGTGGTAGCGCTTGAGTTCATGCTTCATCAGAAGTTCGATCCGGTGAATCAATTCGTTTAGCTTGAAGGTCATCTCTTCAGTCGTATTGAACTGGGCAGCCTGACCTTTCACCGTGGTAATGAGATCCGACATATATGCGCAATGAGGCCGGATCTTTTCGATCCAACCCAGCATATCCCGGGCGATTTCGCGATGATCTTGTTGGGTCACGCTGCTGTCGCCTATCGAATCCTGGTATTCTTCAATTAGGTCGCGCAAGCCTTCGATGCCACCCGAAATCGACATGATAGGTGTTTTGAGGTTGTGGGCGATGCCGCCTATCATCTGGCCCAGTGACGCAAGGCGCTCCTTTTCCATCAGGATTTCCTGGTTGCGCTTGATAATCTCGATGTTGCGTTTATGTTCCGAAATGTCTTTGAATAGGATTATCGACCCCAGGAAATTTTTTTCAGTAAAAATCGGGGTTATTTCGATGGCGAAATGCTTGTCGAAATTATCGTCGATGATATGCTCTTCGAAAGCGACTGTGACGCCGGTTTTCATGACCGCCCCGATATGCCCGACAATCTGGTCGAATATGGATTTCAGATGCGGATTGGCGGCGAGTCCGGTCAGGACGTCTTGTCGCCGGATAGTCATGACGCTTTGAAATTTGTCGACCAGGGTTTGGTTAAAGTCGATAATCTCCAGGTCTTTATTGATCACCAAATAGCTGTCAGATATGAGATCGACGATTCGCTGGAGGGCAATCGGCACTATGTTCAGAAATTTGAACTTGAAAATAGCAATAGCAAAAAACAGGATGCTGAACGAGAAGGAGATATTTTCGTAGAAGACCGACATGACGACTATCTTTTGCGTGCTGAGAATCACCACGGAAAGTGGAATGGCAAAACCGATCTGCAAGATGACGGACTGCTTGGAGAAGAAGCCGGAATTCCTGATCGAGAAATTAAGAAGAAAGTATAGTCCGACAGCTATACAAAGGTATGAATATATTTCATGCACCGGATAGTAAGGGCCATAGACAAATTCTGTACTGATAAAACTGCGCTTGACAATGAACAGATGATGATACTCGTTTGTCAGTGACATGGTGATGGAAACGGCAGGCACAATCAGTAGCAGCAGGTAGTAGGGGGAGAATTTCAAACTCGTCCGGGCAAAAACCAGGCCGGTGAATAAAAGACAAACGGGCAGCAGGCAGACCCCGACATAGTGAAATCGCTCGATGGCATCGATGACAGCCGCATTGCTGCTAAATAGCTGAATGGTCCTCAGTAGGGTCCAGTAGAACATACAGACGATCGTCGCCAGAAAAACATAATGGATCTGCTGCTTGTTCTTTATCCGATAGATGAAAGCGGCAATTAAGATCAGCAAAATGAGTATGATTATGGATAATGTTGCAATAAAACCGGTGTTTGACATGAAATTCACTTATCCTTTCAGATAATTTGCCTGTCGCATGTATCCCACCAATTTGCCCAAGTACTCGCGGTCGGCTGTCGGCCAGACAAAGCCCAGCTTTTCCAGGTAGTCCACAGAGATGTCAGAGTTTATGGTTACTTTGCCGGAATAAGCGATTTCGCCGGTTTTGTTCAAATAAATCAGCAAACCGGGCATAACCTCACGTCGTGTTTCTTCATCGACCTCTTCGTTCACGAAGCGGTCCATCTTCTCCCGGGTCAGCGTTTGAAGCCTGGCACCCATGCTGATCAGAATTTCAACCAAACTTTTCATGACAATCGTATTGTGGTTATAGACATGGAAAACCCGATTGTCTGAACCTCTCGTCCGGGCAATTCGAATAATGGCGTCTGCCGCCAGTTCGACCGGTGACAACTCAATTTCCTGCCCAAGTAGTTCTTCTGAAACAGCCCCCAGACGGATGACAGACCGTATCGCACTGTAGAAGGCGTTCTCGCCCATATTGGCTTGGAAATGTCCGTCCGTGTAGCGGCCGGTCAAATTGCCCATGCGGCAGATCGTCGCTTTCAAGCCCTGGCGGATGGCCATAAGAACGCTGTTTTCTGCCTCGAATTTGCTGCGTACATAGATGCTGCCCCGGAAATTTTGCCCGATGTAAAAGTCATTCTCCGTAAATTGGCCGTGCACCGGATTGTCCACCAGGTAATTGCCGGTTACGGCATCGGTCGAGATATGAATCAACTTCAAATTATACCGCAACGCCAGGTCAATGGCTTCTTTCGTTCCGCCGACATTGACTTTTTCCACCGTCTCGTAATCGCCATAATACTTGACAATGGCGGCCGCATGAATGATTGTATTGACATTGTTGCCCAGCAGATTATAGGTTTCCGCATCTAGCCCGAATTTCGCTTCGGCCAAGTCGCCCCGGAGCACGATGATCCTGGATCCGATCATCCCGTCATATTGGCCGCTGAAATAAAAGTCCAGTTTCTCCTGAAGCCGCTCAGCCGCTGCGGTATCATTGGCTCCGCGAACCAGACAATAAACGGTATCGTCGGTGAACCGCAACAGGTTGTCCAGCAGGTGGGCGCCTAAAAAACCGGTGGCTCCCGTCAGAAACACTTTTCGCAGTCGGTATTCTTCGCCGATGTCTGCCGACACCCCCTTTGGCTCAATCGTAGCAAAGCCGCGCTCTTGCTCTTCTTGGTCCTGTCGGGAGATTCCCTCGATCCTGCCGGCTAGCTCACGGATGGTTCTGTACAGGTAGAAGTCGGCTGCGGTCAAGCCCCAGCCGCTATCAAAAATCATGGAATAAATTTCAATCACCGACAGCGAATCGCCGCCCAGGTCAAACAGGCTGTCGTCAATGCCGATATCACGGACTTCAAGCACTTCCTGAAAAACGCGAACCAATTCTTTCTCTACATCGTTTCTTGGCGGCGCGTAACGGACTCTGTTGTCGCCGGCTTTCGGCAGCGGCAAAGCTTTGCGGTCAGTCTTGCCGTTCGGTGATACGGGGAGTGCATCCAGACGTAAAAAATAGGACGGTATCATATACTCGGGCAAACTCTCAGCAAGAAAACGCCGGAGCTCTCTGACCGCAATGCGCTTGCTTCCGACCAGATAAGCGCACAATGATTTTTTGCCATTCACATCAATTCCGGTCACAACGGCATCGGTGATTCCCGGATAAGCCAGCAGCTTGCTTTCTATTTCGCCCAGCTCGATGCGATATCCCCGGATTTTCACCTGAAAGTCCAGGCGACCCAGATATTCGATATCCCCTTCAGCATACCAGCGGGCCAAATCGCCGGTTTTGTACATTCGCTCGCCCGGGCTGAATGGATTCGGGATAAACTTTTCATCCGTCAAATCCTGCTTGTTCACGTATCCTCTGGCTAGACCAACCCCGCCGATGTACAGCTCGCCGGGGATGCCGATGGGCAGCAGGTTCAGGTTCTTGTCCAGAATATAGAGACTGATATTGTCGATCGGTTTGCCGATCGGAACTGATTTCAGGGTTACCTGAGGCGAACAATCAAAATAGGAGACGTCGATGGCCGCCTCGGTCGGGCCATATAGATTATGAAGCTGTGCGCCGACCGTCCGGTTAAGCAGGCGGTTGAACGCTTCGGCTTGTTGAAGCCCCAGAGCTTCGCCACTGGCGAACACATGCTTCAGTGACGACAGTGACTGCAGGTTGCCGGCCAGATTTTTACTGCCTTCCAAGAACTGCAGAAAGGCATTCAGCATGGACGGTACAAAGTGCATGGTCGTCACGCACTGCTTGCCGATGGCTGCTATGACTGCCGCAGGATCTTTCTCGCTGCCCGGCTCCAGCATATGGACACTGGCACCGGCGAAAAACCACCAAACCAGCTCCCAGACCGAAACGTCGAAGGTGAAGGGTGTTTTTTGCAGAATGACGCTGTCCTCATCCAGCGGATAACGTTTCTGCATCCAGGAGATTCTGTTGACCAGGCTTCGGTGCTCGATCATCACGCCTTTTGGGTTACCCGTTGAGCCGGAAGTGTAGATGACATAGGCTGGGTCAGAAGGTGACAGGACAGGTTGGGGGCTGCGGGCATCGGTCTCATAAGCTCGGATATTCTTTAAGTCTACGACAAAAACATCCCCGATAGCAGCGTCGGATAGTTGCCGGTCCGTGAGCAGGATGCGTGCGCCACAATCTTGCAGCATGTAATTGATTCGGTTGGCGGGGTATTCCGGGTCTATCGGCAGATAGGCGCCGCCGGCCTTAAGGATACCCAGAATGCCGATGACCATTTCCAGCGACCGCTCAAGAAGAATGCCCACGATATTGCCTGGCCCGACTCCTTTGCCGTTCAGCATGGCTGCAAGCTGGCTCGTCCTCTCATCCAGTTCGCGGTAGGTGAGGCTCGTATCCTTGAAGCTGACTGCGACCCGATCAGGCGTCCTTGCCGCCTGCTCGCCAAATATCAACGGGATTGTCTTGTCCTGCGGGAAATCTGCTGCGGTATCATTGAAGCGCCGCAATATTTTTTGCTTTTCTTTTTCCGAGAGCATTTCGAGACGGGATATGATTTTGTGTGGATTGTCCAGGGCATGCCAGAGCAGGTTGATGATATGCTGATGGATAAATTCGATTTCAGTGGCGCAGAAAAGATCAGTCAGGTAGTCATAATCGATGATCAGTCGTCCGTCGCTTTCGCGGTCGTTAAGATTGATAATCAGCGATTCGATTTGCGTGCCGCTGAAATGCCAGCGCGTGCTGTAATCTTCATATTCCTGCTTTTTCATTAATTTTGAATTCTGGTAGGTAACGACTATGTCGAAAAGCGAATGGGCAGACTTGCGCGTTTCTCGCACATGCTTGAGTATCAGGTCATAGGGGTATTTCTGATGCCGCAGCGCATTGAGAATCTCTTTGGAGACTTTTTCGACAAAAAAATCAAAATCCATGTCGTCGCTGATGGAGAATCGCAGCGGCACGGCAATATTGGCGAACATACCGGTCGTTTCTTTTTCGATGATATTGGTCCGGTTCAGGAGCGTCGTTCCCAACACCAGATCTTCATTCCCGGCAACCCGGTTGATGTACATGGCGACCGCCGCCAAAAACAGCGAGTATTCGGATACATTCTTCTGCTGGCAGTATTCATGCAGCTTCAGAGTTAGTTTCTGGGGTATGAGCAATGTCTTGCGGCGCGCCCGGAATGTGCTCTCCTTGCCGGTTCTGCTCTTTAAAACGGTAACTTCCTGCCATCCCTCGAATTTCTGGTTCCAGTATACTTGGTCTTTGAGAAAGCGATTTGATGCTTTATATTCGTCCACCGCCTTCAGATAATCTAAATATGAGGGATTTAGCTCGTGGCTGACTGGATAGCCGCGCTTTAAAGAGCAATAATATTCGTTGACCTGATTGACCAAAAGGGCCATGGTCCAAGCGTCGGATATTAAATGATGAAACTTCAGGAAGAAGCCGCCGTCAACGTCGTTGATCTTTATCAGCGTAAAAGTAAACAGATCGGTATCAATTAGCGGCAGGGGCTTGCGCGTTTCCATCTCATCCCAGGCATAAAGCTTGTTGAGATTATTCTGAAAATCGAAAAACTCGAAATAATGGTACTTATAAGGCGTAACGTACTGAAGGGGTTCGCCGTTTTCTTCCTGGATCCTGATCCGGACAGACTCATTTTTTTCGATAAATAGGTTGAGAGCCCGCTCAAGCAGATGATAGTCCACATTGCCCTTGATCCGGAACGTTGCTGCTATTACGTTCATGCTGGTGTCCGGAAACAGCTTTTCAGTCAGCCAAACATTCTTCTGATTGTCGGTCAGAGAATAGAATCCGGTGTCAGCATAATCATCGGCATCTTCGAGTTTAAACGCGCTACATATACCCACGCTGCATATACCTCCGGGTGATTGTAATAGGACTAAAGATAAAGTCCTATTCCTGCTGTTGTCCATTATAGGTCATTTTCCGAGCCGCTCGATTGATCTTTCTTTTCATTTCTATTAAGAATAACTGCTCTATCTTGACTTTTATGATATATTGTCTAATAATCGTTTGATGTTCAAACCGCTTTATTCTACTTATTTTTTAATCAATTTGACAGAATTAGTCTGATTTCCAGGTTCGCAATTGACCGCTGATGCGACACTAGCGCATCGGCTTATTAAACAAACCTAACTTTCCACCGAAGGAAATTGCTTCTTCAAATTTATCACTGCAAAGGTTACCTTCACCATATAAGCACATGAAAATGCCGGGCAATGAACCATTATGTTCAATGTCCGGCATTTTTCTTTGGTCTTAACTTAATGGCTTTTGAAATAACATTGTCCCTGACAGAAAATTTTCATTCTGTATGCTGCTAACTTAATGACATTGGCTGTAGGGGTGGTTTCGAAAATGGAAAACGCCACGAACGGGGTCGGTGCTAAAAAATGAAAATTAAGTGGGTCGACGCGAAATAGATACGGCTGATTGTCTTTTTTACACCAGAAACATCGTGACGATGACGGCGGCGACGAGGCCGGAGAGGACTGGGATAAGGTTTTTGCGGGCGAGTTCTGCAGGTTTGACATTGCAGATGGCTGCAACGGGGATGACGCCCCAGGGGATGATGGTGCCGCCACCGACCCAGATGGTGACGACTTGGCCCAGTGCTGCCAGGCTGGAGATGTTGGCGCCGGTGGCAACGGAGAAAGTCTGGGCCAGCGAGCCGACAAGGGGCAAGCCGGAGAAACCAGAACCGTCGAGGCCCGTGACGACGGCAATCAGGGCCTGGATGATGACGACCGGGAACTTGGCCATTGGCACAATACCAGCCAGATACATGCCGTAGTCCGTCAAGATATCTGGTGCGCCTTCACCCAGGATCCTGGCAGCGATCTGGCCGCTGCCAAGGAAGAAGAATCCGCCGATCACGATGACCGGGGCAAAAATCTTGATTGCGAAAATAAAGCCTTCCTTGAACTTGTCGGTAATTTCATCGAGCGAGTCCATCAGGTCGCCTTTGCCGATCAGGATAATGGTCATGATCAGGATCGCGGTGCCGCCAACCAGGGCCGTGGCATCGCCGCCGACGATGTTGAGAGTGATCATGAAAAAGACATCGAGGACGAAAGCCAGTGGGGTGACCACAGCCATCACGTAGGAGAAGGTCGTGATCTTGACTTTGGATTCGGTTTCGCTGACAGCCAGGTCGACCACGCCAATCTGGGGATCGAGCTTCAGGTCCTGCAGAAACATGAAGAAAGCGACTGCAATGGTGACAACTGACATGGTCAGCCAGATCGGGATGCTGGCTACCATGATGTCAGTAGGACCAATCCCGGCGGATTTGGCGGTGATCGAAGGGGCACCTTGGATGAAAAAGTCACTCGACAAGCCGATACCGTGGCCAAACAGGTTCATGGCAACGGCAGCCCAGATCGCTGGCAAACCAGCACGGAGGGCAAAAGGCAGGA
>JAQUEY010000044.1:0-7232 GCA_028684955.1 Eubacteriales bacterium | reverse complement strand
TTGGCGGTGATCGAAGGGGCACCTTGGATGAAAAAGTCACTCGACAAGCCGATACCGTGGCCAAACAGGTTCATGGCAACGGCAGCCCAGATCGCTGGCAAACCAGCACGGAGGGCAAAAGGCAGGAGCAGGGCACCGACGAGGGCCACTGCCGGTGAAGGCCAGATGAACCAGGAGGCGACCAGCATCACGGCACCGACGATGAAAAAAGCGACTTTATTGGAGTGGATGGCGTTTTTGAGGGGCCGGATCATCAGTTCATCGGCACCGATGGTCGCCAGGGTTTTGGTCATGGAGACGACCAGGGCGATGACCACAATGATGCCGAGGAACTCACCGCCGGCTACAACCAGAGCATTATACAAGACTTGGATCGCCTTGATCGGATGGCCGGTGTAAAAGAGGCCCATCAGGAAAATGCCGACAACAGAAGGCAGGACGATTTCCTTCTTGAACAGAAGGGCCGTGATGATCAACAGGGTCATCACCAGATAGACGAGGTGCAAGGTACCGATTGTGGCCATGGAAACCTCCGGTTGTTTGTATTACGCAAAAACGCCGGTCAGGCCTGCCTGTTCGACGCGTTGGCGGATCGTGGGGATGTCAGTCGTGTAGGTGTTTTGTTCTTTCATGCGCTCGAACAGGACCGATCCGGAAAATGTAAACTTCAGTCCGAGGCCCTTTTCAGTCTGCATCTGTTCACGCACAAAGGCGATGGCATCGCCGATGACCAGACTTCGGGGCAGCTCGACCGGTGCGAGCCCTTTGACCACACGGGCAGCATTGTAGCCAGCCAAGGTGCCGGTGACGATGGCTTCGGTGTGACCGACCAGCAGGCCAGCTTTTTCGCCGGCACAGAACAAATTGTTGACGCCTTCGACAGCCAAGGTATTGTCACGGGGAGCCATGGCGAAAAAACGCATGGAATTGCCCTGGCCACCGGAATAGGGATCCTCGTAGCGCGCCATTTCCAGGCCGGGGATCTGCTGCAGACGTTCGATTTCAAAATAGGGTGACATCAGTTTGGCATGGCCGGTATCGAGAAGGACGATGTTGTCGCGAAATTCAGCCAGGGCGTATTGCTGGCAGGCTTTGATGTCGAGGTGATCCTCGATCAGAGCGTGCGGAACAGGAACGAGTGCCACGCCTTTTTCATTGAGCTCGGCTACAATCTCAGGAGACAAGGATTCTTTGAACAGCTTGCAGGAGCCACTCATGGCCCCGATGGCGCCTGAGCTCTTCTTGCCGACCAGCTCAGTCACTCCTGTAAGGCCAGTCAGGCTGACGCGGCCACCGAAACTCGGGCAGCGCAAGATGCACATTGCACAGCCATTGCCGTACTTCTTGCAATTAGCCATCGGTCCGGCCGTTCCAGTCGCATCAATAAACACATCACCGGCATAGGTTTTGCCTTTTTTGCAGCCGATGGCGTGGATGGTCTGGTTGGTCATGACCAGCTTTTCGATCCGGGAATGATAGACGATCTTGACTCCGATCGAGAGCAGATAATTCGTTACGGCCGGCGGCGTGGACGAAATGTCGTAGAGCGTCGCGTGCTTATGGCCGGGAAAATCGATGTCACGGTGGCGGGCATTTCGGTCGGTGATTTCGAACAAGTCGCCACCACCCAGGGCAATGGCTTCTTCTGTCGCGGTGAAACGGCCGTTGTTGCGCATGATGCCGCCCACCAGGCCGGTGCCGAGCAGCAAGTCGGTTCTTTCGTGCAAGGTGACGGATACGCCTTGCTTTCTGGCTGCGATGGCTGCTGCACAGCCTGACCAGCCGCCTCCGACAATCTGTACTTCCATGGTTGATGATCTCCTTGGGAAAATGGTCTTTCCTTAACTTAACGTTTAATGCCTGTTCGTTCAAGACTTTGGCCAAGATCTGTCCGGTTTCATGCAGAATTTTTTCCAGGAATCAGGCCCAGCCAGGCCAGATGGGTAAAACCAGGATCGTCACAAGGCCACACAGGAGAATGACCAGAATCGGATTCAGTTTGAAACGCACTTGCAGGACGATGGTCAAGGCAAACAATCCGATGGCGATGGGACTCACTAGGTTCAGCGGTGCCATTTTCAGTTGCTCGAGCCAATCTTGTGCCAGGGGCCGGATCAGGGACGCCTGGGCAAAGAACCAGGTCGCCGAGGCCAGCAGCGCCACGACCGTCGGGCGCAAGCCATGGAAGGTCATCCGGGTCAGGGGATGATGCCAGACCCGGTCGAGCCAGTGGGTCAGGGTAAGGATCAGGATCAGCGAAGGCAGCATGACCCCAATCGTTGCGGCTGCACTGCCGGCCACGCCAGCGATGACAAATCCGACATAGGTCGCGGTATTGATCGCCAGAGGGCCGGGCGTGATCTGGGAAATCGCCAGGATGTCGCCAAACTGCTGGGGCGAAAGCCACTGGTGGCTGGTCATCTCACGCTGGATCAGCGGCACCATGGCGTAACCGCCGCCAAAGGTGAATAATCCGATCCGGAAAAAAATGGAAAACAGCTGCCAGAAGATCATGACGATTCACCCCCCTTTCTTTCAGGCTGGATGATGCGCCGCGCATACGTAGGTGCCAGCCAGTAAAGGGCCATTCCAGCTGTCGCACCACCCAGGACAGTCAGAATGGGATGCAAGTCGATGACGATGACCAGAAGCCAGGCGGCGAGGGCGATGACAGCCGTGACTTTGTCTTTGACAATCTGACGGCCCATTTTCAGTGTGGCCAGCAAAATCTGGGCGGTGACAGCAGCACGGACACCGATGAAAAAATGCTGCACCACCACCAACTCCTGAAAGCGAGCCAGGCCTGCGGCAAGAGCCAGGATGACCAGGAAAGATGGCAGTGCACATCCGATGGCGCTGGCAATGGCACCGGACCGGCCGCGCTGGCGCTGGCCAATGAAGGTCGAGAGATTGATCGCAAAAATTCCCGGCAAGGACTGGGAGATGGCGATCAGGTCAATCAGGTCCTTTTCACTGATCCAGCAGCGCTTTTCGACCACTTCACGCTCGATCAGCGGGATCATCGCATAGCCACCACCAAAGGTGAACAAACCGATTTTGAAAAATGTAGCCATCAAACTGAAATAAGAAGGGTGCTTAAGCAACAATTTGCACGTTCCTTTCCAATTATAATTTCAAGTCCTGCACACTTGCCAAGTCCAACAAAAATCGTTGGCCAAGTCTATGCACCTGTCAATTGCGAGCATCAGCCAGCAGCCGATAATGGTAACTGTCAGGGTCCCATGCGGACACCTGCCTCAAGGAGGTCTGACCATGCTGGAAAAACAGTTCATTCAAATATTACCACAAGACAACGTGGCTATATCCATCTCTGATTGTCCTGCCGGGACAGCGGTGACTGAAACGCTGCGAACCCTCGAATCGATCCCGGAAGCGCACAAAGTCGCTTTGAAAGCGATCGCGGCCGGGGAACCGGTCATCCGCTACGGCGTCATCCTGGGCTACGCCCTCGCCCCGATCGCGGCCGGCCAGTGGATCAACGAATTCATGCTCGAACTTCCCCAGACACCTGCGATCAGTGAGCTGAAAGCCAATCCGGGCTATTCAGTCCAGCTGCCTCATCCACCCGCCCTGACCTTCGCAGGATATCGCCATCCCAAGGGCGGTTTCGCCGGGACAAGAAACCTCCTGGCCATCCACACCACCGTCCAGTGCGTCACCGGCGTGCTCAACGTCGCGGTCGAGCGCATCCGGCGCGAACTGTTGCCGAAATACCCGCACGTCGATGGTGTTGTCCCGATCAACCATGCCTATGGCTGCGGCGTTGCGATCAACGCTCCAGATGCCGTCATTCCGATCCGGGCCCTGCGCAACCTTAAGGAAAATCCCAATTTCGGCGGTGAGCTGATGGTCGTTGCTCTCGGCTGTGAAAAGCTGACGCCGGACAAATTGCTCACGCCAGAAGAAAATACCCCGGAAAACGTGATCACGCTGCAGGAATGTGCGGGCTTTGCCGCCATGATCGAAGCGATCCTTCAAATGGCGGACCAGAAACTCGCTCGCCTGAATGAGCGGCGGCGGGAAACGCTGCCGTTGTCCAACCTGTGCATCGGCATGCAATGCGGCGGCAGCGATGCTTTTTCCGGCATCACGTCCAATCCATCAGCCGGTTATGCCTCCGATCTGCTTGTCGCTGCTGGCGCGACGGTGATGTTCTCTGAGGTCACAGAGGTTCGTGATGGCGTCCATCTGCTCGCCCAACGTTGCACGGATGACTCCGTTGTGAAAAAACTGGCTGCGGAAATGGCCTGGTATGACAACTATCTGGCGGGCAGTGAGGTCGACCGCAGTGCCAATCCGACCCCTGGCAACAAGAAGGGCGGCCTGTCGAACATTGTTGAAAAGGCCATGGGTTCGATCGCCAAGTCTGGCACAGCCCCGATCGTCGAGGTCCTCTCCCCCGGCGAACGCCCGACCCAAAGGGGCCTGATTTTTGCTGCCACCCCAGCCAGCGATTTCGTCTGCGGACCGATGCAGCTGGCCTCCGGCATCACCCTCCAGGTTTTCATGACGGGTCGAGGCACCCCCTACAACCTGGCTGCTTCGCCCGTAATCAAGGTCTCCTCCCGTTCCAACCTGAAAAACAGCTGGAGTGACCTGATCGATGTCGATGCCGGCGTGATCGCCGGTGGCGAATCCTCGATCGCTGAAGTCGGCACTGAGCTGTTTCACCTGGTCCTGGATGTGGCCAGCGGCCGCAAAATGCCTTATGCTGAACAATACAACCTGGCCAATGACCTGTGCATCTTCAACCCGGCCCCGATCACCTGAGTGTGCCTGATGGCAGCGGGCTGGGGCGCGGGCGAGGCTGAAAACCATGAGGAGAACCCATGCAACCGGACCTTCCTAACCCAACCATCCTGGTCACGATTCCCATGACACCCAATCAGCGCCGCGAGCTGGAAAGCCAGGCCTCTGGCCATGCCTTCGTCTACACCAGCCGCGAAGCCTTGCAGGCGGCCGATGTCGCAGCAGCGGACATCATCCTCGGCAATGTCCCGCCTGCACTGCTCACCGGGGCTCAGAGGTTACGCTGGATCCAGCTCAATTCCGCTGGCTCCAACGACTATGCCAAGCCCGGCATCCTGCCCGAAGGGACCCAGCTGACTAACGCCAGCGGCTCCTATGGTCTGGCGATCTCCGAGCACATGTTGGGCTTTTGCCTGATGCTGATCAAAAAGCTGCACCTCTACCGCGACAACCAGAGCCGGGCACTGTGGCATGACGAAGGTCCCGTGACATCGATCGCGAGCTCGACCACGCTGGTCATCGGCCTGGGTGACATCGGCAGCCAGTTCGCCAGCCGGATGCAGGCCCTTGGGAGCACCGTCCTCGGTATCCGGCGGATGCCAGCAGCTGGCAAGCCGGATTTCGTGGCCTCAGTCCATGGTCTCGATGAGCTCGATGAGCTGCTGCCCCAGGCTGACTTTGTCGCCCTGACGCTGCCGGAAACGCCCCAGACCATCCATCTGATCAACCGGGAACGACTGGCCCTGATGAAACCCGGCACCGTCCTGGTCAATGTCGGCCGCGGCAATGCGATCGAGACCGAAGCGCTCTGTGACGCCCTGGCGGCAGGCCATCTGGGCGGCGCTGGCCTTGATGTCACCGATCCGGAGCCTTTGCCGGCTGATCACCGCCTATGGTCACTCCCCAACGTCCTGATCACACCGCATGTGTCCGGTTTCTACCATCTCCAGGCGACGCTGGATTCGATTGTCGCTCTGGCAACCCGGAATCTGGGACATTTCATGCGCGGCGAGCAGCTGGAAAATGTCGTCGACCGCTCCACCGGTTACCGGATGACCCAAGTTGCTGCTGCCCAGTCTGCAAGCCAGCCGGACGCGAAATCCAGTTCGCCTCAGCAGCCGGACGCGGCCTCCGGGGCATCGTCATGAAAGCCCTGCGCCAGTTGGCGCTCCTGCTGCTGTTTGTCTTCCTTGGCGATTTTCTCAATCGCGGTCTGGGTGTCCCCCTGCCTGGTAATATCCTTGGCCTGATCCTGCTTCTTGGTGCGCTTCTGACCGGTCTGGTCAAGCTCGACCACGTCGAAGGGGTGGCGCAGTTCCTCTTGAGCCACATGACGGTTCTGTTCGTCCCAGCTGGGGTCGGCTTGTTGGCCATCCTCGGTGTGATCCAGGGCAACTGGCTGATCCTGGTCTTGATCGCACTCGTCACCACCATCCTCGTTCTGGCACTGACTGGATTGATCGTGCAGAAGCTGAGGAGGCGCGTATGACGGATGTTCTCGCCACACCGGTGTTCGGTGTCCTGATTTCATTGCTGGCCTTCGAAATCGGTCTCTGGCTCAACCGCAAAACGCAGCTCTCGCTGCTCAATCCGCTCCTGATCGCCGTTGCCCTGGTCATCCTCCTGATCCAGCTGACGCCCCTGACGCTGGAGGACTACAATCGCGGCGGTCAGATCATCAGTTTCCTCCTGGCCCCAGCGACAGTCGCACTGGCCATCCCGCTCTATAAAAGCATCCGCCTGCTCAAGGAAAGTCCCGGACCCATCCTTGCTGGAGTCGTGGCCGGAAGCCTGTTGAGTTTGTTGTCGATCATTTTCCTGTCCAAGCTGTTTCATCTGTCTCAGGAACTGCTGCTCTCGATGATGCCCAAATCCGTCACAACACCGATCGGCATCGCCCTGTCCGAGCAGCTGGGCGGTCTGCCGCAAGTCACCGTCGCTGCGATCGTCGTGACGGGTATTTTCGGAGCTGTGCTGGCGCAGCCCCTGTTCAGGATTTTGAAAATCACCGACCCCGTCGCCCAAGGCATCGCCATTGGCACCGCTTCACACGTGCTCGGCACTGCCAAGGCTTTGGAGATCGGTGAAACGGAGGGTGCGATGAGCGGCCTGTCAATCAGCCTGGCCGGCTTGGCCACGGTCCTGATGGCGCCGATTTTGAGCAGCTGGCTGGTTTGACAAAATCAGAGAAGATTTAACCAGTCGCGTCTGCCATACAGGATTCTTCCGACTTCAACCACTTTGTTTTTTTCATCAATCAAAAAGAACACAACGTAGTTTTTAACAACGAGCTTCCTATATCCCATCTGCGATAGCCGTTCATCTGAAATCAATGGAAATCGCTGAGGCATATCGGATAAATCCTCAATTGCAGTTTCAATAAAATCCATCAGATGGATCGCTGATAATGGAGCAGACAGTTGAGAAGCAATATAGCGGACGATCTCTTTTAGGTCGTTTTC
>JAQUEY010000201.1 GCA_028684955.1 Eubacteriales bacterium | reverse complement strand
GATTTTGTCACGGTTTGGGCGAGGAATGTCAGGTATAGTCAGGAACGTAACGAGCAAACGAGGTGTCCCGATGGATTTCAATCTTTCTTCCAGCCTTTTTACAGGCGAACAGCAATTCAACGCATTTGAATCCAGCAAAATCTACGACGTCATCATCATTGGCGGTGGGCCGGCTGGCATGACAGCTGCTGTCTACAGCCTGCGCAAAGGTATGGTGACCGGTCTGATCACACGCCAGGTCGGTGGCCAGATGGCTGAGACGGCCGGGATCGAGAATTATCTTGGCTATACGTACATCAATGGTGTCGAGCTCGCGGACAAGTTCCATGACCAGGTCATGCAGTTCGGGATCGACTTCGAAAACAACACCAATGTCAAGACCATCAAGGACGGCCTGATCAAGGAAGTCATCCTTGAGGATGGCCGGGTGTTCAAGACCCGCACGATCATCGTCGCTTCTGGCAAATTGCCCCGCAAACTCAACGTCCCCGGCGAAAAAGAATTGACCGGCCATGGGGTCGCCTACTGTGCGATCTGCGATGCGCCTTTCTACAAGAACAAGAAAGTTGTTGTCGCTGGTGGCGGTAATTCCGGCATAGGCGCTGCGATCGACCTGGCCCGGATCGCGACGCATGTCACCGTCGTCCAGCGGCGTGACCGGCTCAAGGCCGATAAAATCCTGGTCGATAAGCTGAATCAGTACCACAATGTCGAGATTTTGCTGGGCCATGCGGTCAAGGAAATCGCAGGTGCTGGAAAAGTTGAGGCAGTGATCGCGGAAAATCGCGAGACTGGCGAGCGGATCTCGATTCCTGCCGATGGCATTTTCGTCGAGGTCGGATCGATCCCGAACAGCGACCTGGCCAAGGGCCTGCTGGACATGAACGAAACCGACGAGATCATCATTGACGAATTCGGCCGCACCAACAAAGAAGGCATTTTCGCCGCTGGCGATGTGACCGATGTCCCCTACAAACAGATCATCATCGCCTGCGGGGATGCTGCCAAGGCAGCCCTTTCGGCGACCGATTATATACTCAGCAATCCCAATTTCTGATCTTTCCGCACGACCGGCAGAGCCGGCCCACATCCCCAGCCAGCAACCTCAGGAGGTATGAACCATGGCACTTTTCGATGACAATATCCGCAAACAGCTCGCCCAGATCCTTGATGGCCTGAAAGATGACGTCAACGTCGTCTTCTTCACCCAGGAAATCGAATGTGAATCCTGCCACGATGCCCACCAATTCATCGACGAAATCTGCGCAATCAACCCGAAGCTGAAGATGACCCGCTACAATCTGGTCACCGATGCCGAAAAAGCTGCCGAGTACAAAGTCGAGATGGTCCCGGCCGTGGTCATGCTGGACAAGGATGGCAACGACACCAACATCCGCTTCTTCGGCATCCCGGGTGGCTACGAGATCAACTCCTTCCTTGGGGCTTTGCTCGAGGTTTCCGGCGAACGCCAAGAGCTGCCAGAAGACATCCTGAAGCGGATCCAGAAAATCGACAAAGACATCCACATCCAGGTCTTCGTCACCCTCAGCTGCCCACATTGCCCCGGCGCTGTCATCACCGCCCATCGTCTGGCCCTCGAAAACAAAAAAGTCAAAGCTGACATGATCGAGGCCAACACCTTTGTCCCGCTTTCGATCAAGTACAATGTCAGCGGCGTGCCGAAGATCGTCATCAATGGCGAGCACGAGCTGCTCGGCGACCAGCCGATCACCGCTTTCCTCGACGTCATCGAGAAAATCTGAGAACAAACAGGAAACGGCCGTTCTGGACCAGGCTCCTGTCCGGGTTTAATTACAACCGCCTTTTCGCCACGTTGCGAGAAGGCGGTTTTTGCTGTGGTGGTGCTTCGCCCAAATCGCCTGCAAGAAGATGGCTTTGCAACCGGTTGCACCAGGCGTTTTACGGGAGTAAGATGAACCTATCTTGTTAGGTCAGAGGCAAAGGCATGAAAAAGATCGTATCCCTTGTCAAACACCCAGATTGGTCCAGGAGCGCTGTGATCTATGAGCTGAATGTGCGCCAGTTTTCCCCGGAAGGGACGCTGCAAGCGATCCTGCCCCAACTGGACCGGCTCAAAGACATGGGGGTTGATATCCTCTGGCTGATGCCGATCAATCCCATTGGCCTTGTGGAACGCAAAGGGACGCTGGGCAGCAACTACGCGGTCAGCGATTACAAGGCTGTCAATCCAGATTTTGGCACTTTGGAGGACTTGCGCCTGTTGGTGCGGGAGGTCCATCGCCTGGGTATGCACCTGATCCTCGATTGGGTGGCCAATCACACGGCCTGGGACCATGTCTGGGTGACCGAGCATCCGGACTGGTATTTGAAAAATGCTGCCGGCCAGATCCACAGTTATATTTACCGCCACGATGAAACTGCACCGGAAGAACATTGGACCGATGTCATCGGCCTCGATTATCGTCAGCCGGCCGTGTGGGATGCCATGACCGACGCGCTGCTCTACTGGGTCCGCGAGGCTGATATCGATGGCTTTCGCTGCGATGTCGCCGGTCTGCTGCCGACGGTTTTCTGGGAACAGGCCCGGGCTGCTCTGGAAACAGTCAAGCCGGTCTTTATGCTGGCTGAATGGTCGACGCCGGAGCTGCACCGCGCAGCGTTTGATATGACCTATGACTGGGATCTGTATGACCTGATGACCCGGATGGTTCAAGGTGAGGCCTCGGTCCTGGACCTCAAGCGTTTGATCGCCCGGCCACCGGTTGCATATCCTGCCGATGCCTATCGGATGCGGTTTACGACCAATCATGACAAAAACACTTGGGTAGCCCATGATGAAGAACTCTACGGACCTGCCTTCAAGGCCTTTGCTGTCCTGGCTGCGACCTTGCCCGGCATGATGCTGATTTACAGTGGCCAGGAATCAGGCTTGGACAAGCGGTTGGAATTTTTTGAAAAAGATCCAATCCAGTGGGGCACATACGCTTTGGCGGATTTCTACCGGGGCCTGACCTCACTCAAGCATGCTCATCCCGCCCTCTGGAACGGTGTTGCCGGTGGTCCAGTCGAGATTTTGCCAGAAACCACGCGCACCTTGCTGGCCTTCAGCCGCTCGCGCGAGGATGACCGCGTTACGGTGTTGATCAATTTTTCCCGGCGCAGCCGCAAGGTCGCCGCTTCGGAACGCTGGCCGGATTTGACCCTGAAGCCATTCGGATATATGATCCTTGAAGGATAAGATTCGAGGAAAATGCCATGTCTGTTCGAACATCACTTCATTTGGATGCCTTTTCCGAGGCGCGCCAGATTCTGGAGCCGGTTATCACCAAAACACCCCTCGTATATAGCCGCCATTACACGCGCCTGACCGGCAACCAGGTCTATTTCAAGCCGGAAAACCTGCAGCTGACCGGCGCCTACAAGGTGCGCGGCGCCTTCGTCAAGATTGCCCGTTTGCCAGCTGAGCAGAAAAGGCGCGGCCTGATCACGGCTTCAGCCGGCAACCACGCTCAGGGCGTTGCCCTGGCAGCCCAGCTGCAAAAGCTGAAAGCCACGATCGTCATGCCACAGACCACTCCTCTGGTCAAGGTCAATAATACGAAATCCTATGGCGCAACGGTGGTCCTTTTTGGCGAGAATTATGATGAAGCCTATGCCCATGCCC